>DIVV01000203.1 GCA_002423385.1 bacterium UBP16_UBA6123 | reverse complement strand
TAGATAACCGCTGTGGTAGAATTTCATCATTAAATTCGAGGCGGGGGATAAGTCGATGAATAAAATAAAGGCGCTGCTCAATCAAAAACAGACGGAATTATTTGATAAACTCGTTACTGCATTCAAAGTCACTGCCGCTTTCAGGCAGAACGACGTCTATTTTAGAAATCTTGACATGCAGTCAAGCATTTCAAAGCACACGCTTCGCGTACGCCATCAGCTCGAAGACTGTAACGGTTCCGGCGCGGGTTCTTATAAGATCACTTTTACCTGTCTGTCGGAGAGCAGCGACGAATGGGCTAAGTTTTCAGAGATATGCTCGGTCTGCGACGAAAATATCTATAAAATATTATCGGCAACGGGTTTTAAAAGGCTGGCGACGCTCAATAAATACCGCCGGCTTTACGACGGCGGATTCAAGATGAGCCGCGACGATATTTTCGGATTGGGCTCGGTTATTAAAGCCTATTATGATAACGAAGCCGAAAAAAAAGAAATCGTTGAATTTATGGCGGGCATTGGAATAAACGAATTTGAAAATCGCACCAATCTGCAAATGGTGCTCGAAAGTATAAATAACAAAACGGCCGCCAATAAAGACGAAGGCGTTAAGATCGTTAAATCGGAAGTTTTCGGCCTCCTCGGCCGCAGGGAACGCGTGGTTATAGCCGTAGCGGGCGGTTCCGGCTCAGGTAAAACTTTCATTGCCAGCGAGCTGGTTTCATGGCTGCCCGACGTGACGGTTTTTACGCTCGACGATTATTATAAAGACCGCCGCTGGATAACCGAAAATTTAAACTCCAACTTCGACGACCCCGGGGCTATAAACCTCGATCTGGCGCGCGAGCATTTAATGAGTTTAAAAAACGGCGAAACGATTATGCGCCCGAGGCGCTCGCTTGAAAAAGGATTCGTTACGGGTTACAGCGAAGTAAAACCCTGCAAAATGATAGTAGTGGAAGGGATTTTTACGCTCAATGAAAAACTCGCCGATCTATTCGATTATTCTATATTCATAGAAGCTAATTTACACGGAAAATTATTGCGGCGCCTGATGCGTGATATCGGAAAAACGGGACAGGATTTCGAGGGCATATTGCTTCAGTATGTGAGCACCGTGCAGCCGATGTATGAAAAGCATATAGAAGTGACTAAAAATGCCGCGAATTTAATTATTAATAACGAATTCGCGCCGTATTGCGAAACTTACGATAAAATCAACCGGTTTGAATTTAAAATCCGCTGCCCGTTCGACCTTCCGCTCGAAACGCTTAAAAAACACGGCGCCGTGCTGATAAGCGAAGCAAAACAGATAGATAAATACTATGTCGCTCCGGGCCTTAATTTTATGGAAAGCGACGAATTGCTCAGGATAAGGGAAGAAAATTCGAAACTGACGCTCACTTATAAAGGGCCGCGCAAAGGATCTTTTCAGAGGCCGCGCATCGATTTCGCCATCAATATGAAATTCGCCGAAGTGCTTATTTACTTAGGATATTCCAATGTTATAACCACGGCGAAAACGCGATATAAATTTAAAATCGAAGCGGACTGCGAGCTGGATATCGCCGTTGACGACGTTAAAAACCTCGGCGTTTTCATCGAAGTGAGAGTCGGCTCGGAAACGGGCGAAAAAAAAGCCGGGCAATTTTTAAAAAGCCTCGGTCTGGAGCTTAAGCCTGAAACTAATAAAGGATATTTCGAAGATATTTTGAAAAAAACCTTCGCAATTTAAGGGCGCATCGATTTATACCGGCGCGGTTTTTGCCGCCGCGGGCGTCTGTTGAGGCGTCTGTTGAGGCGTCTGATTCTGTGGAATATTTTCGATATTATTAATAGGCTCGGCCGTCATCGAACCCTGCGAGTTTTGCGAAGTGAGAGATTTCGCGTCCATTCTTTTAAGCATATTTACGAATATTTCGGCCAATGAAGGATCGAATTGTCCGCCCGCGCATTTAATGAATTCGGCGTAAACTTTCTCCATCGCCATGGCGTCGCGATAGGGCCGGTTCGATGTCATCGCGTCGAAAGCGTCCGCTAAAGCTATTATCCGTGCGGAGAACGGTATTTTTTCTCCCGCGAGTCCGTCGGGATAGCCGCGTCCGTCCCATCTTTCATGATGATTTCTGATGCCGGCGCGCACGACCGGATTAAGCGCCATCGGTTCTACTATCGAATCGCCTATCGACGGATGAAGTTTGATGGTGGCGAATTCTTCATCGGTAAGGCGCCCTTTTTTGGTCAGGATAGTTTCGGAAATGCCTATTTTGCCTATGTCGTGAAGTATGGCGGCCTGGCGGATATTTTCTATTTCTTCCTGCGCGAGATTGATTTCTTTTGAAAGAAGCACGGCGAATTCCGTAACGCGCTCGGAGTGGCCGGAAGTGTATGCGTCTTTAAATTCGAGCGCGTTGGTGGCGACTCGTATAGTCGAAAGGAACTGGTCTTTCATGCTTTCATATAGTTTCGCGTTTTCGATAACTACCGCAGCCTGAGTCGATAAAGCGGATAATATGCTCAAATCGCTCGATACGAAGTTGTTTTGCGTGGCATCGGAAATTACGAGCATCATTCCGGTAACTTTTTGTTTCGTATGCAGCGGCACGCATATAATTTCTTTTACTTTAAATTTGAGATAGTTGGTTAGATCAGCCAGGTCTATATTTTCGTCGATATTTCCGATCAGTGTCGCGTTAAGCTCGCGCGTCAACTTTTCGCACAGCTCGGAATCGCTGTCGATTCTGAATTCGTAGGCGCAGCGCATATCGATAGGGCCGTGGCAGGTTTTTATTTCGAACTGCATTGAATCGGGATTGAAAAGCATTATCATGCCGGCTTTCGAAAATACTATATGGATACAGGTTTCAAGAACCTGACGCAGAAGAATATTAACGTCGAGTATCGAGCTCATAACTTTCGAGGCGCTGAAGAGCATTTCGAGTTCTTCGACTTTCTTTTCGGCCTGTTGATAGAGCCGCGAATTTTCGATAGTTATAGCCGCCTGATTGGCGAGAATCGTCAACAGATGAAGATCGTCTTCGTTAAAAATTTCATGGTTTTTCTTATCGTTGATATTTAGAACGCCGATCACTTTATCGCCCAATTTAACGGGTACGCATATAAAAGATTTCGTTTCAAATTTCGGGTTGGAATTTTTTTTGAACCGCGGGTCGTTTTCGATGTCTTTAGAAAGGTAAGGCTTGCCTTCGTAAGCGACTGTGCCGGCTATGCCGCTTCCGACCTTTATGCGGACTTTTTTCATTATTTCAGGGCTCAGGCCGTTGGATACCCTTATAGTTAATTCGTTCGACTCGTCTTCTATGAGCATTAACGAGGCGTATTTTGCGTCGAGAACGCTTGTGGCCAGATCTATTATCATGCGCAGGACTTCTTCGAGGCTCAGACGCGCGCTCATGGCCTTAGATATCTGGTGAACCGTGTCCATTTCGATAATTTTACGCTGGTTGATTTTATGATTGGTTTTGTTTATGCGTTCTAATATATTCGAAACCGCCGAAGCTATCTGATACATTTCAGATTTCGTGTCGAGCGTATTAAGATCTAATTCTTTATTGCCTTCATGGCTTTCGATCACTTTTATAATTTCAGAAATTGGCTGTGAAAAACTGGCTTTAATAACGATGGAAACCAGCGCCATGAACATGGCGAAAATGATAAGCACGCATGTTATAAAAGCGGCGCTGGAAATATCGATCATCTGGCTTAAGCCGATAATCAAAAGCGAGGCGGCCGCAAATAACAGCCCGATCTTATAAGCTACTTTTATGCCTATTGAAGTTTCCCTCATAAATACCACCAATATATTCGTTTACTCTTTTTAATGCCGCTAAAATTATGAATGAGATATTACCTGAATGAAATATATCTCACTTTAATTATAACACAAAGGTTAAATACTTGACAAGTATATGATTATTGTTTATAATCCTACAGATATGTACGGGATAAAAATATACGCCATAAGAATCATAGCATTGCTCGTTTTATCGGCCTTTTTAATATATGTCGGGCTGATAATAACTTTTCAGTACGTAAAAGACACGGCTAATGATAACCGCAGCGAATCCATACAATTCGTCACTTCAGAAATTCACGATCAGATAATCGAATTGAAATTAATGAATAATTTAATCAAACTTCAGCAATATCTTCAAAATTTTTCGCAATCAAGCGAGGTCGAAGTTTTTAAAATTCATGTATTAAATAAGAATTTCGAAGTGATAGCCTCTTCGGATATAAGCTATATCAAAAAAAAAATGCTCGATAAAAGTTATAAACAGGTAAAAGAGCGTTCTCGTTCATACGTTATTAATCAAGTTGCCGACGGCGAAAAAATAGTGGAATGCGCTTATCCCATCAAGGCGAGTATTTTCAACGATAACCGTTCCGCGCTTAATTTAACCGAAGGCGAAGTGCTCGGCATTCTTCTCGTCTGGCGAAAACTTTCACCGCTCGGCGAAATGATAAACTCGAATTATTCAAGCTGGGCGATAGTTTTTGTATTGATAGGCATTCTGCTGGTGGTCATTCTGATAGGCGTTTACGTTAATAAATTTTTTTCCAATCTCGGCTCGATTTCAGGTACCGCAAAAAAATTAGCGGCGGGCGATTTAAACGAGCGGCTCGATTTCGATAAAAATTCCGAATTCGGTCTCCTGGCGGATTCTTTCAACCAGATCGCCGATAATTTAGAAAACCGTATCAAGGAAACAACGGTTATAAATAAAAAACTCGAGGAATCAAACGTTGAAAAAGAAAAACAGGTAAGTATATTATCCCAGATGGCCGGCGGCGTGGCGCATGAAATAAGAAATCCGCTCGGCGGTATAAGGGGTTTTGCCGAATTATTAAAAAACGAGATAGAATCCGGCGATGAAAAAAAAACCAGATACATCAATTACATATTAGATGAAGTAAAAACCCTCGAATGCCTCGTGCAGAACGTTTTAGATTTCGCCCGCCCGCGGCCGGCGATTAAATCGAAGATATATTCAGAGATGCTTGTAGAGGCGCTTTCTAACATTATTGAAAATAAAGTCGAGAATATTTATAAAAACAATAAGAAAAAAATCGCATTCAGTTGTAAAATAAACGACGATGCCTCGGAATTGACCGCCGATCCAGGACAGTTGCGGCAGGTAATATTGAATCTGGCGCTTAACGCATGTGATGCCATGAGCGAAACGGGCGGCCGGCTGCAAATCGAATTCAGCCGCTTTGATGCGGCGGCGCTGAAAAAACAATACGGTTCATCGGATGATGAAAATGTCAAAAATATATTAAGCCGCCCGGCGCCCGGCAAATTTTTCATTGTAATAATCGTGAGCGATACCGGCTGCGGCATGGATAAAAAAATACTCGACAATCTTTTCGCGCCGTTTTTTACGACGCGCGCTTCGGGTACCGGCCTCGGCCTTTCGATATGCAAAAAAATCGTCGATAACCACAGGGGATTTATCGATATTAAAAGCGAATTAGGCTGTGGGACCGCGTTTCTAGTGGTCCTGCCGGCGGATTGAACCGGGCGCGAAGAGATGATCGCACGAAAAATGCCCGGCAGAGATCGTCGGCTCGCTTCAAGCTGTCCAGGCGTCGATTATATCGCCGCGTTTCTTAAAAAAACGCTTTAAATCTTCAGCAGCGCTTATTTCTTCAAGCGAATATAACCCTGATTTCCAGATGACGGGCATTTTAATGGCGCCGGCCGCCGTTCTCGTTCTCGTTCTCGTTCCCGTTCCCGTCCCTGACCCTGCCTTCTTATCATGAATTATATACATATATAATTTTTCGAATATATCTTTATCTTTGATCATGCTATCGAGGTTTTTATATGCCGCGCAGTTTCTGATGAATTTAAGCAGCAGGCCGGTCGTTTTTAAATTTTCTTTGGTTTCCCCGTATTTAATGCGTGAAAAAACAAGCTCGATGAACATGCCGAGGCCTACGGCATGACCGTGCGATAATTTCGGGCCTGCCGCGCTTTCAAAAGCGTGGCCGAAAGTGTGGCCGAAGTTAAGCGCTAATCTTTCGTTTTTATCGAAAGGGTCCGCGGCGGTAATTTTATTTTTATAACCGATGCATTTTTTAATAATATCGATAAATAATTCGCGGTTATCCGCATCATATTTTATTAAACCGCTCTGGTTGGCGATAATATCGATAAATAATTTTTTCGAGAATAAAATTCCATATTTAAGCGCTTCGAATAGGCCGCTTTCGATCTGTTTTGCCGGAAGAGTGTATAAAAAGTCGGTGCAAATTATTATTTCAGAGGCCGGATAAAACGAGCCCGCGCAATTTTTAAAACCGTTTTCGTTAACCGCGGTTTTACCGCCGTGCGCCGCGTCTATCATGGCTAAAAGCGTCGTAGGCACAAGCGTGAGTTCCGAACCGCGCTTATATATAGAAGCGCAGAAAGCGCCGAGGTCGCAAAGCGCGCCGCCGCCAATAACGGTTATAACATCGCTTTTTAGCGCGTTAAGGCTTAAAAACTTTTTAATAATAAGGGCGGCATTAGAAAACGATTTGCAGCTCTCGCCGTCCGCGGCTATGATTATTTTACGGCCTTCCAGCGCCGAAAGATTTAATAATTTATCGAGTTTTTTATTCGTTACAAAAACGCGCTTATCCCGGCAGTTTTGAAGAAGCGAATCGATAACGCCCTGAAAACCGTCGATATAAATTACTTCTGAATTCGTCGTTTTATTGATCATGGTATAATCATTTTAGCATAAAAGTCGCGTTAAACGCAATGACGGGTTATATCTATTTTTTTTGCATGATTACGCATGATATTTCAATAATATTTCGTGTAATATTTCCGTGTTGACTTTATAAATATACTATGTTATATTATATAAATACGAAATCAATTTTCCCGGCGACAGCGGAGAAAATGAAAAACGATAAAATAATACTTTACAGGGGGCATTATGCGCTTTAATATTAAAAATACAGGGGTTCTTTTTACGGTTTTGTTTTTTTTGAGTATATTATTTTTTTCTGATATATCCTTCGCGGGCGATAAAATCGTTATAGGCGGTCAGGACGGCGACAGCCGAAAAATTGAAGAATCGGAATCGGTTGTTAAAAACCCTTCTAATGAGAGTAGTACGGTAAAAGACGAATCACCCGCGCCCGAAAAAAAAGAACGCGTAGTAATCGGCGCCTCGAGCGATGAAAAAGATAAAAACTCATCGGCGGACGCGGCGGTAGCGGCAGAAACTTCAGGAGTGGAAATCGCGGATAAAAAAAATGAAGAAATCGCAGTTACAAATGATTCTGAAAAGGCAGCCAAAAGCGAAAAAGAAGACAGTGAAGAAAATAAAAAAGAAAATAAAAAAGAAAGTGAAAGTGAAACTAAATCTGAACCTGAAAATAAAAAAAGCGTAAAAAAATCGGCCGTCGAACCTTTGCCGCCTTCGGCGATAACCGCCGTTTTTTCCGATGGCAGGGTAAAACTTGGCTGGAATGAAATCGAAGGCATTCATCATTATAATATCTATCGTGAAAATAGCAATAAAATCACTAAAAATCCAGTAAGCTACTATACCAATAAAAATGAATATGAAGACCTGGAAGTCAAAGCCGGCGAAACTTATTATTATTTTTTGACCAGCGCCTTTAAAGATCCCGAAAAAAAAGGTAAATATATTGAATCAGTTCATTCCGAGCCTGTCGAAGTGGCTACGCAAGATAAAAGACCGCCCGAACCCGTGGTTTCGTTGAAATCGATTTCGGCCGAAAATGGCAAAATTTCGCTCGGCTGGCAGAAGCCTTCCGGCGGCGCGCCTGTGAGTAAATACATAATATTAAGAGGCGAAACGGATGATGCCGGATCGCTTAAAGAGATAAAAACCACTGTCACGGAATCTTTTGAAGACACCGGACTCGAAGATGAAAAGAAATATTTTTATTCGGTAGTCGGCGTATCCGCGGCGGGAATTAAAAGCGTTCCGTCTCAGCTTATAAGCGTAACGCCCAAAGACACGCTGGCCCCTGAAGCGCCGGCGAATATAGTCGCGGCCCCGCATAACGACAGAGTTGAAATCGGATGGGAAAAACCCAAAAATAATGATATTGCATACTATACGGTTTATAAAAGCGAAAACGGCGAAACCGATTTCAAAAAAATATCCACGCCCGCTCTTATTACTGAAGAAAAATTTATAGATAAATCGGTCAAAGGCGGCCGGGAGTATCTTTATAAAATTTCTGCGAGCGATAAAAACGCTAATGAATCGGCAATAAGCTCGCAATCGGTTAAAGTTAAAATCAAATTGCCTTTAAATATAAGTTTTGCTAAATCGGGCGAAAAATCTTACTACGGTTTTTCTTTCAATCAGGAATCACGTTCGCTTTACTTAACCGAGTCGGTCGATGGTAAAACATGGTCCTGGTGGACTTTAATCATACAAAACTTTCCTTTACCCGATAGTTTTTCGGATGACTGCCGTATCTCATTCGCCAAAGACGGCAAAAAAATAATGGCGTTCGTTTATGATACTGAAAAAATGTCGATTACCAGCGCCCTTTCTTCCGACGAAGGCAAAAATTGGAAATGGTGGGAGGTTTATTCTTCAAGTTTACCTCTGCCGGACGGTTTCGACGAAAACACAAAAATTAATTTTAGCGTTAAAGGCAATCTGGTGTACTGTATTTGTTTTAACGCCGTTACGCAAACTCTTTCGGCGGCAAGCACGACCGACGGTAAATCGTGGAAATGGTGGAAAAAATATGGTGAAAACTTATCGGCGCTTCCAAATCAAACGGGCGGCTGTCAAAACAGCGCATGCTTTTACGGCAGCGTGTTCGAGGTTTATTCCTATAATTTAGACGATAAAACTCTTTACAAGGGAACGCTGCCGGCGGCCGGCGGCAATTATTCGAGCTGGAACGAAATTTCGACTAAATTTCCCGCGCCTCCTCAATAAATAAAATCATATTCACGGAGGTATTTTATGGCATCTTTAGAACAATTAAAAATAGCCGTTAAAAACGGCGATATTGAATTCGTAAAATTGAATATTGCGCAGACGGGGGCGGATGAAAAAATAATGCACGCGCTGCTGAACATGTCCATCAGATATTCGAATTTATCGATAGTCGAATATTTAATAGAAGCGCGCATAGATATTAATTATCGCGGAAAATACGGCTGGACTACTTTAATGCGCGCAATAGAATCAGCCTCATTTGAAATAATCGAGCTGCTCATTTCGAGAGGCTCGCTCACGGCCCCTGAAGATAAATATGGAAACACGGCCCTTAATATAGCGGCCCACGAAGGCCGCATTGAAGTAGTTAAGCTGTTGATAAAAAATAACGCTAGAATTAATCATGTCAATAAATACGGCTGGACCGCTTTAATGCGGGCGGTTGACGCCAGACACGCTGAGGTAGTTAAATATTTAATCAAATGCGGCGCGGATGCTACTTTCAAAGATAAATTAGGCCGCAGCGCGCTCGATATAGCTAAAAATAAAAATTATTTCGAATTAATCGGAGTGATCGAGTAATTAAATATTTAAGCATTTAAATATCATATATTTTTAAAAAGAGGTTAAAATGGAAAATAGCGAATTGAAGATATTGATAGTTGACGATGACGAAGGCGTGCGAATGAGCCTTTCGCGGGTTTTAAAAACCAGAGGGTATAGCGTGCTTGAATTCGGCAGGGGCGCCGAAGCGCTCGATGCGATAAAGAACGAATTTATCAATCTCGCTCTTATAGATATAAGGCTGCCCGACGTGAGCGGCCTGGACATACTCAAAGCGCTTCGCGGAAAAGACGAAAACAGCATAGCCGTTATGATGACGGCTTATGCTTCTCTCGATTCCTGCCTGGAGGCTTTGAATATAGGAGCCTATGCTTATATAATAAAGCCGATGAATATTAACCAGGCGATAATAATTATCGATAAGGCCTTTGAAAAACAGCGATTATCGTTTGAAAACGCCGGACTTTTAGTCGAATTGAAGGCTGCCAACGAAAAACTCGAAAAGCGCGTCGAAGAGCTCCAGACGCTTCAGACCGAAAAAATCAAGCTCATTGACGATCTACAGAAGGCGCTTGCCGAAATTAAAACTTTGAGCGGAATTTTATCCATATGTTCGAGCTGCAAAAAAATTCGCGACGAGCAAGGGAAGTGGGTGCAGGTCGAAAGTTACGTTTCAAATCATATCGACGTTCTTTTCAGCCATGGAATGTGCCCGGACTGCATCGCTAAATATTATTCGGTGAATAAAATCGACGGCAAATAAATTTAAAACTTTTATGGATAAAATTAATTTCAAAAAGATAATATTTGCGTTATCGACAGGTCTCGTTTTTTTATTAGCCGCACTCGCCGCGGATTTTTCGCGCGCTTTTTTTACCGCTTCATGCGCGGCGCAGACCGCGGATGCCAGCCTGGAATCGGACGTGAAGGCGGCTTATATCATAAATATAGTCAAATTTATCGATTGGCAGGCCGGCGGAAAAAGCGAGGAGAAAACCATTAAAATCGGCCTTGCCGGCTCAGATCCGATATGCGACGTACTCGAAAAAATATCGAAGAATAAAACAGCCGGTTTTTCAATAACGACGCATAGAATAGATGGCGGCGACATCGGTTCGTCTGAATGCCAGCTCGTTTTTATAGGGCGTTCCGAAAATAAAAGGCTCGCCGAAATTTTAAAACAGCTTAAAGGCTCGCCGGCCCTGAGTATCAGCGACATTCCGGGTTTCGCGGAGCGCGGCGGCATAATGGGTTTTTTCCTCGAAAAAAATCGGGTTAAAATTGAAATAAATTTAAATGAAGCCAGAAGGGCCGGCCTGAAACTTGGCGCAAAGCTTCTTGAAGTGGCGCGCGTTATAAAATAGGGGCTTTTATGAATAAGTGGATCTTTAATCTGCCGATAAAATCGAAGCTGATGTTTATCGTTATGCTGACCAATATAGCCGGCCTTCTACTGGCCGGGACTATGATTATCGCTTACGACGGCGAGCGCGGTAAAAAGGACATGCTCGAAGACATTTCATCGATAGCGCTTTTGATCGCCGATCGAAGCACGGCGGCTCTTACATTCGACGATGCCGGACTCGCGGCCGAAAATCTAGCCGCGCTGCGCGTTAAAACTTCGGTTAACGCCGCTTATATTTACGACGCCAGTGGCGCTCTTTTCGCCAGTTATAGCGCGGGCGGCGGCGTTATAAATGCCGTGGGCTCTTCGATTACCGCCCCGAAAAACGGTTTCGCCGGAGGAGCGATTACTCCGCCTTTCATAAAAACCGGCAGTTGGCATAAATTCAACCACGACACGCTCACTCTGGTGGAGCCGATTATTTTAAACTCCAGGCCGGCCGGCGCTGTTTATATAAAGGCGAGTCTCGCCGAACTATATCTCAGACGGCAAAATACGATGTTTTTCATAGCCGCGCTGATCGTGATTTCTTCAATTTTCACTTTTTTCCTTACTTTATGGCTACAACGGTTAATTTCAGGACCGCTCGAACACCTGACCGGTATTTCTAAACATATCGCGCTGGAAAAAGATTATTCGGTGCGCGCCGTTAAAACCAGCGGCGATGAAACCGGCCTGTTAGTTACCGCCTTCAACGAAATGCTTGAAACTATCGACGAGCGCAATAAAAGCAATGAACAATACCGCCTCCGGCAGGAGGAACTCATTTGTGAACAGCAGCGCGATATAGTCGAACGCAAGCTCGTCGAACTCGAGCTTCGCGAATCCGAGGAAAAATTTCAAAAAGCTTTTATGTCGAGTCCCGAAGCCATGGCTATAGTATCGCTCGAAGATTCAATTTATATCGATGTAAATGATAACTTTCTTCAGTTGTCGGAATTTTGCCGCGATGAAATTATAGGCAAATCCGCGCGGCAATATAATATCGCAAAATCAAAGCAAGATCTTGACCGCTTTAACGATGTTATAAAAAAAGAAGGCAAGATCCGCGAGTATGAAGTCGAATACCGTTCTAAGAGCAATAAGACCGGTGTCGTAATAATATCGGCGGAAACCATTAAAATAGGAAATCAATTGTGCCTGCTGAAGCACTACAAAGATATAACCGCGCGCGTAAACGCCCAAAAATCATTAAAAGACAGCGAAGACCGCTACCGCGAGATATTTGAAAAAGTCAGCGCCGGTATTTTTCAAACTTCTGGAGACGGCCGTATTTTAATCGCGAATCCGGCTCTGGCTAAAATGCTTGGTTACGCTTCAGCCGACGAGCTTATAAGCGCGGCCAAAAATATGAGCGAATCGATATATTTAAACTCTGAAAAAAGAATCGAATTAATCGATTTAATTTCAAAACACGGCTCCGTTAGCAATTACGAAGTTAAAGTCCTGAAAAAAAATAAAGAAATAATTAATGTATCTATAAACAAGCATGTAGTTAAAAACGAGGCCGGAGAAATTCTTTATTACGAAGGTACGATGGAAGATATTACTCTGCCAAAAAGGTTTTCCGAGTTAAAATCTGCGATGAACATCGCCCAGTTAGGATATTGGGAATACGACGTAGCCGGCGAAAATTTCACGCTAAACGATGAATTTTTTTCAATCTTTCATACTACGGCCGAAAAATCAGGAGGGCATAACCTGCCGCTTTCGGTTTACCTCGATTTATTCTGTCATCCCGACGATTACGAAACGGTAAAAAAAGAAATAACCCGCGCCGTAGAAACGGATGATTACAATTACAGCGAGCAGGCCGAGCAGCAGATAATTTATCTTGATAACGGCGAGACCGGTTATATACACTATCAGATTTTTATATCTAAAGACGCCGAGGGGCGCACCGTAAAAATATACTGCGCAGTGCAGGATATTACTAAAACTAAAAAACAGATCGTTGAATTGCAGGCAGCGCGCGAAACCGCCGAAAGGGCGACTCGATCTAAAAGTGAATTTTTAGCCAAGATGAGCCATGAAATAAGAACTCCTCTCGGCGCTGTGATAGGGCTTAACAACCTTCTTGACAGGACCGCCCTGGATAAAAAGCAGAAAGATTACGTTACTAAAATTAAAAATTCCGCCGCTTATCTGTTACAGGTAATTAACGATATACTCGATTTTACTAAAATAGAGTCGGGCAAAATGGAACTGGAGCGTATAGAATTTTCGCTGGAAAATATTCTCGAAGACATCGGCGATTTCGCGAGTATCAAGTCTATGGGTAAAGATATCGAAGTGATAATCGATAAAGACCAGGCCGTCCCTTCTTTATTGACGGGCGATCCGCTCAGGCTCAAGCAGGTTTTGCTTAACTTAGTCAATAATTCCATTAAATTTACCGATAGAGGCACCATAGTCATTAAAGTCAGCTCCTGCAGGATTATCGATGATAAAATCGAGCTGGATTTCAGCGTTTCGGATACGGGTATCGGCATGACCGAATTTCAACTCGAAAATATATTCAAGGCGTATTCGCAAGCGGACTCGACTACAAGTAGAAAATATGGCGGTACGGGTCTCGGCCTGAATATATGTTATAAATTTATCGATATGATGGGCGGGCGTTTAAGCGCTAAAAGCGAATTTGGCCGTGGCAGCACTTTTTACTTTACGATTCCCTTCGATTTTCCGCAAATAAAAGACTGCCCGCCCGAACGCCGCGTTCCCGAAGATATTAAAGATATCAATATTCTCGTTGCCGACGACAGCGAATTATTCCGCAAGGTGGTAGATAAATATGTAAGCCGGCTCGGATTAAGCTGTTGCCAGGCATCTTCGGGAAGCGAAGCGCTGGCAGCTTTAAAACAACGGCCGTTCGATGTAATATTTATAGACTGCGGCCTTTCGGGAATGAACGGTTTCGATACGATTAAAAAAATACAAAACGATCCGTCCGTAGTTAAAATGCCTAAAGTAGTATTTGTAACTACGCTTTCAGATGAGGCTGTTTTAAGCGAAATAGAGGCGGCCGGAATAAAAACGGTTTTATTCAAGCCGTTGAATGAATCGGTTATTTTCAACACCATAGTCAATCTTTTCAAAAGCGAAAGCCGCGATATGGTAAGAAGAAAAGCGGGCCGCAGTTGTCTGCCGGCTGATTTCGATTTATTAAGAGGCGCGAAAATACTTGTGGCCGAAGATAATGAAATCAACCGTCAAATAATACTTGAAATACTTGAAAACCAGGGGTTTAAAGTCCTTATGGCGTGTGACGGAAGAGAATGCGTTGAAATGTATAAAAAAGAAAAAGATATCGCGCTGATATTAATGGATGTGCAGATGCCTGAAATGGACGGAATAGAAGCCGCCTCATATATACGAGTTGATTTAAAAGACGCTGATATTAAAATAGTCGCTCTCACGGCTGATGTTATACATGAAACGCGCGAACGGATAAGCGCGGCGGGAATGAACGATTTCGTTTCGAAACCCATCGATGAGGCCGAATTATTCAGGGCCATGGCAAAGTGGATCGACGCTTCGAAAGTGAGCGAACGGCCGCCCGCGTCCGTGCGATCTTCGAAATCGCCTGCTGGACAGGATGTCTCGGAAGGGCCGGCCGCCGCCGGATTGCATGACACGGATGAAATAGTTTACAGCGAAGGAATAAGGCGCCTCACCGGCAATGAAAAACTATACCGCGATCTATTGAAAAAATTCATCGCCGGCAATGAAAATATAACGGCCGAGCTGGAAACCTATATTTATAATCAGCAATATTCTTCACTGGCAAAGCGTATTCATAATTTCAAGGGCGTGGCGGCGAATCTTGGCTTGAAAGCGTTGAGCGCTCTGGCGGCTAAAATACAGGCGGCGGCCGAATCGCGTCAGGAGGAAGCCGGCGCGCTCGTTTCGGTATTCGACGCAAAACTTAAAGCCGCTTTGAAAGATATTCAAAATTTTCTCGGCGGCGGCGATTCAAAAGGCAATGCAGCCGAAGATGAATTAGGGTTTTTAAACGGATTAAAGCGCCTGCTGGCCGTCGATGAAATGGCCGCCCGCGATTATTTCGCCGACGGAGGAAACGGGCTGAAATTAGCCGGCAATCAAGACTATAACCCTTTAACCGCCGCTATGGATATATACGATTTTGAGGCGGCGGCGAAGGAATTAGATATTTTAATTAAAACTAAAGAAGGAAACCTCAATGCTTAAAAATGGTGAAATTTCGGGTAATATTTTAATCGTTGACGATGAAATGGCGAATATCGATATTATAAAAAATGCCATAGAGGCCGATCATAACATATATTATTCGTTAAAACCTGATCTGGCTTTAAAAATATTAAACCGTATAAATATAGATTTAATTCTTTTAGATATTATGATGCCGGAAATAGACGGTTATGAGTTATGCAAAATTTTAAAAAAAGACGAAGCGTTAAAAAATATACCCGTGATTTTCATAACCGGCAAAGACGATGTAGCTTCCATCGTAAAAGGATTCGAAACTGGCGCGGTAGATTATATAACCAAGCCCGTCGAGGTTCTCGAGCTTAAAGCCAGGATAAAAACGCACATGGAACTTCAAAAAACGAGGCGGCGGCTTCAGGATACCAACATGGAATTATTGAGGCTGAACGCGACTAAAGACAGGCTTTTTTCTATAATAGGCCATGATCTGCGCGGCAATATCGGCGGGCTCGATTCAATTCTTCAATTTTTATTGGACACTAAAGATATGGGGCTTGAAGAAACTCAGACTTATATCAGGCAGCTTAAATCTTATTCTTCTTTTGCGGCGGATCTGCTGGAAAACCTTCTGAATTGGGCTATCACTCAGGAAAAACAGAGCGCGCTTAATTATGAAACTATAAATTTAGGCGATATACTCATCCGTTGTTCACAGGTTGTAAGCATAGCGTCGAATCGCAAAAATATATCAATTAAAAATACCGTGAATAATTCCATTACAATACAGGCCGATAAAAATATGATGATGACCGTTATAAGAAATTTATTATCCAACGCGGTTAAATTCACGCACCAAAACGGCACGGTGACCATCGCAGCCGTTGAATCGGCGGACGGGGCGTCGGTTATCGTATCCGTCTCCGATAACGGCATAGGCATAGAAGAAGCGAAAATAAAAACAATATTTGATACCCATAAAGATAATTCATCCGCCGGAACCAACGGCGAAAAAGGCAGCGGCCTGGGGCTTTTTTTATGCCGTGAACTCATCGAAAAACATAAAGGCGAAATACGCGTTGAGAGCGAAATTGGAAAAGGCAGCAGGTTTTCGGTCACGCTTCCGAAAACACCCTCTTCTTTTCCAATTACTTGATAAATCATAACTTTATAACTACATGGGTATGGAAACTCTCACGTGCTAATTTTTCATATATTACGAGATCGGGTGAAATAATTGAATGAAACGATAATGCGCTACGCCGGCGTCTTCAAGAGCCGGAAAATGGCCGCCATACTTATTCTCGGTTTTTCTTCAGGGCTGCCTTTCTACCTTACGAATAAGACGGCGCAGGCCTGGATGACCTTCGAAAAAATCGATCTTACCTCCATCGGTTTTATGAGCCTCGCCGGACTTCCTTATTCGCTCAAATTCCTGTGGTCTCCGATCATAGACCGCTTCCGGCTTCCATTTTTGGGAAGGCGGCTCGGCTGGGTCGCGGCCGCTCAGGTTGCGCTGGCGCTTCTTATCGGCTCGATGTACTTTGCAAACCCTTCATCTTCGCTTTCGGCTTTTGCCGCTCTGACTCTTTTGATAGCGTTTTTCAGCGCCTCACAGGACATAGCCTATGACGCTTATAAAATAGAGGTCCTCGAAAAACGAGAATTAGGTGCCGGCGCGGCTTTTTCAGTTCTCGGATACCGGGCCGCGATGATCGCCGTCGGAGCCGTCGCGTTCATGCTGGCTGATTACGCGGGCTGGCGGAATTCATATCTTGCCATAGCCGCCGTAATGCTTATGATTTCGATTGCCACGATAATGTTTTTCAAAGAGGAAGGCGGTTCGGAACCGCCGGCCGGCTTCAGGGAAGCTGTCGTGACGCCGTTTTCAGAATTCTTCGAACGGCTCGGGTTTCGTGACGCCAGTCTGGCCCTTATTTTCATAATTTTTTATAAGTACGGCGATTCGCTCGTTTCAAATATGTCCACCTCGTTTCTAATGCTCACAGGATTTTCGCAGACCGATATCGGCGTGTTATCCGGCGGCATAGGCATTTTCGCCACGATGGCCGGCGTCGTCGCGGGCGGCGCGTTTTTAAGCGCGGCCGGAATTCGTTCCTCGTTGATATTTTTCGGAATACTCCAGGCGGTAAGCAATTTCATGTTTTACGCCCTTTATCTGGCCGGCAAAAATTATTCCATGCTGGTTCTTACGATGGTCATCGAAAATGTATGCGCCGGCCTTGGAACGGCCGCGTTCGTCGCCTATATCATGAGCCTTTGTTCGAAGCGGTTTTCAGCCACGCAGTACGCGCTTTTAACGAGCCTTATGGCGGTAAGCCGTGACATCATGGTCGCTCCGGCGGGAAAAATGGCCGTTGCCGCCGGATTTGGAAATTTTTTCCTGCTGACGGTGCTTTTATCAGCGCCCGGAATTTTAATTATATTCGCGATGAATGTGCGTGAGGACGAAAATGCCATAAATCACGCCATAAACACGGATTAAAAAATGACGGCTTTTTTCTCTTTTTTTCTGGGTGTGCGACATAAAAGTAGGTC
>DIVV01000041.1 GCA_002423385.1 bacterium UBP16_UBA6123 | reverse complement strand
CGACCGGAGAAACCCGGCCGACGCTGGTTACGGCTCGCTGGCAGGATATGAACGCTAACGGCGTGGATGCTGGAGACCGCCTTGACCTGCTTTTTGATAAACCCATTATATTTAGAAATTATGCCGGCAATGATTACAACCTGCCGGTTACAAACGATTCGCTCGGCGCGAGTCCGAATTTAAGTGTTGCCGGTGAAAATAACCGCGTATTAAGAATTTTACTCGGTACGAGCCCCGTAATAACGGTCCCTGGCGTTTATAACGCCGCCAATCATACGGCCGGCTCGCCTTCAGGCATCGATGTATCGGTTAACATGACTACTTCGGGCGGTTTGAGCGATATTTATGGAAATCCGGCAATGCCTTCATCCGTAAAAGATATTACAGGCTCCGATACGACCGGTCCCGTTTTACTCACCGCGGTATATTATGACGTGGACGGTAACGGCGTAAGCCAGGGCGATATTCTCGGACTCGAATTCGATAAGAGTCTTCAGATACAGGGCACGAGTTTCGCCGCCCAGTTCGTTCTTCCGGTTCCAGGCGATAGTCTTGGTACCAATGCTCAGTTTTCTTCAGGTACGACGGCCACAGATATTAGAGTAACCTTAGGGCTCAGCCCCTTTTTAACGGTAGCCGGCATTTTCACTCCGCCGCCGCCGGTTAAGACGGCCGGCGAGCCTTCCGGCATAGGCTGCACGGGCGCGGCCGGGGCTATCACCGATTTTTCTGGCAACGCTCCTCAGGCGACCACGCCGGTGGATATAATATCCGCTTCAGCGGCCGGTCCACAGCTTATGGTGGTAAGAATAGACGATGTTAATAACGATTTAATAGTTTCTGCCGGCGATAGAATGGTGCTTACATTCAATAAGCCAGTCAGAATAATCAATCCGCCCGGCATGAACGTGAGCGACTTTCTTATACCGGTTAGTGGCGATAGTTTTGGCGCGGGCGCAACATTCGAAGTTAACGCGGCCAATTCGCATGAAGTGCTTATCGGCCTTCAGGCGGGAGTTAAATTCCGTCCCGATGGAACTTATTCGCCGTCGGTCATTTCGCCGGGCTCGCCTTCGGGCATTGGAATCCGCGTCGGAACGACTTCGCTGCAGGATTTAATCGGTAATTTTGTCCAGGGCGGCAATGTCATCGATATAGCCGATACTTTTTCGCCTTTTGTAACCTCGGCGCGTTACGAAGACGTTGGCAATGACGGCCTTAACCGCGGTGACAGGCTATATGTAAGATTCAGCGAGCAGATATTGACTTCGAATATGAACGCGAATGATTTTTCGCTTACCGAAGCGCTCGATACCTTCGGCAGCTCAGTTACTATAACTCAGAGCGAAACTAATGAAGTAATAATTACGGTAGGCAACAATCCTCGCTTTAAGATAGCCGGAGTTTATCCGACTGACGCAGGCTCTTCCGGCCTTGATATATCCATGACTTTTACGGCGGATCATATCAAGGATGTCGCTGGCAATCCCGCTAAAAGAAGCGTTTCAAAAGACATATATTCAAACGACACTACCGCTCCGACTATAACCGCGGCAAGATACGGCGATGCTAATAATAACGGCGTTATTGACGGCGGCGACACGTTAGCGGTAATTTTTACCAAGGCGATAGTAATCAACGGAGTGACTAAAACCGATTTCAGTATAATAAACGGCACTTTCGGCGTCGGCGGCCTTCAGCAGGGCTCTCTGACGGGCACTAACGAAGTCACTTTCGTTTTAGGCAACGCTCCGACGCTGGTGGTAGAAGGAGTTTATCCGGCCGATCCGAACGCTTCGGCTATAGATCTTTCGACCGCTTTCACGGCCGGTCATTTAACCGATATAGTCGGCAATAATCCTACTCCGACCGGTTATGTAGATATATCGGATGCCAACGGCCCCGTCATAGTCGCCTCTACCTACTTTGACGTTGACGCCAACGGCGTGAGCCAGGGCGATCTTTTGCGGCTGCGTTTTTCCAGAACTATAGTAGTAAGCGGCGCCTCCGCTACCGTATTCACGCTGCCGGTAAACGGCGACAGCCTGGGTTCGAGCCCTACCATAGGCGTTTCCGGTTCGAATGAAATCACCATAACTCTCGGCGCCTCGCCGATGATAACTATAGCCGGAACTTATATGTCGGGCAATAACACGATGGGCTCGCCTTCCGGTATTAATATCAATAATTTTACGACGACCATTACCGACGCTTCCGGCAATCCCGCGCGCGCGCTTCCTTCCGCTGTCGATATAACCGGCTCCGATACCGTTCCTCCGACTTTAGTGAGCGCGGTATTTGAAGACCTCGACGGCAACGGCGTTTCGCTCAACGATAAAATTACTCTGACGTTCTCCGAAATAGTAATAATATCAAACCGTGTTTCTCTGGCGGATTTTAATATAATGAACGGTAATTTCGGCGACAGCCCTAAATTCGCCGCTGGAACCAATAATCGTGAATTAGTAGTAACTCTCGGCAATAATCCGGTAATTTCACTTTTCGGTCCGCTGCAGACGGCAATTGGCAGAAGCGCAGCCACCTACGTTACCGGCCATATAATGGACGTTTCAGGAAATGATTGGCAGGCGGCCGTTCCGGCGCTTTTAAATTCGAAAGATACCGCGCCTCCGCTTATAAGCTCCGCTAAATTCGTTGACAGCGACGGCCTGGGCATGGGCGCCGGCGATCGTCTTGAAATATACTTCAATAAGGCGATTATAGTCGATAACTCACAACCCGCCGATTTCGTTCTGCCGGTTTCCGGCGATAGCTTTGGTATGGGCGCGGCGGTTACATCGACAAGCGATCCCAAAGTGGCCGTTATAATTCTCGGCAATGGCGTGACTTTTACCGTGCGCGGAGTATTTTCACCCGGCAGAATAGTCGCCGGCTCGGCCTCGGGCATTAATCTCGCTAAAGTTCTCACTTCGATAACCTCGATCGCGGGAATCGGCGCGAAACCTCATTCAGTGGCTATAGATATCACTTCAGACGATATACAGCCCCCGAAATTCATGTCGGCTGAAACTGTTGGCGCACACGGTAAAAATATAATAAAGGCGCGCGGCGATTCAATAGAGCTCAAAGCGATTCTTGACGATATGTCGCTGCGTCCGTCTGATATCACGGCGGATTTAAGCGCGTTCGGCCTTGGAAAATCAGTCGCCGCGCAGTCATATATTAATAATGAAGCGGTGTGGGCGTCGTTTAATACCGCCGATTTAAGAGGCACGATTGAAATAACTATTAAAGCGATAGATATCGCGGGCAATATAGGCACGTACAGCCTTTTTATATCGGTGATAATGCCCGTAGAAAAGTGTATCGGCGAATTACTGCCGGGCCATGTGCTGCGCAAATCCGGCGTCCGCGATTTCAAATTGCTTCTTAAACCCTCGTTTAGAAGTTTTGATACCGGCATGAATAAAGTAGTTATTGAATTGCCGAAGGGGTCTTCGCTTAACGATAAAACGAATTTTATCAACTACGATATAAGCCAGTCTAAAGTATATGTTAACGGCAGGCTCACCACGACGCGTTTTAACGGAACTCCGCGCGGCGGCGAGTCGGTAGTGACCTATGAAGCCTCCACCGGTGAAATAACGGTTCTGCTTGGTGAAAAAGTCAACCAGAATACTTCGATACAGACAGTTGAAATTAACTTCCGCGCCACCGTGCCGGAGTTTGAAGATGAGCCGTTCGGCAGACAGTTCGCCGTTAAAGTTGACGACACTCAGGATCCGGCCGCTGTGGCGGTTACTCCGGGCGACGTCAACGGAATAATCGGCGATTCGGACGGCTTATTGATAATTACTACGGGCGTTAAAATATCGTATGTAACCGATAAAGTAGTTATAGCGCCTTCATTCTGGAAGGTAATATTCTCGATTAAATTCAACGCCGACATGAACGCTGAAAAACCGCCGCGCGTAACTTTCAGGCCCACATATACCCTGCAGAACGAGCAGAACCTTACGATGATGTCGTTCGTTGACGGACTTTATATGGGTTATGCGGTAGTTCCGTTCGAAGCTTTCGGATTTAACGGAGAATATATGATAAACGTTTATGATGCGCAGGATTATATGGGTAATTCGGTTAACACTTTAACTATAAGGCAGAAGTTTTCGCCTAAATTCCTTATATCAGCCTACGTTAATCCGCTCGATGAAAGAAGTCTTGTAATAAGCGCAAAATACGTTCAGTCGGCTACGAACGAAGTGCTGGTGGCTAATCCTACCATACGCGTATGGCAGGACGGAACCAATGAAAATTTACTCGCTAACGTTACCGCGATGTCGAGGCCTAACGTTTATAAGGGCCACTACACGGTAAATCCTCAATACGCCGGCCGCGCTCAGATCGAGGTTGAAGGAAGGGTTTCGCCGGATAATACGATTATAAACGGCAAATCGATAGCCGAGTTCAGCTCTTCTTTCATTCAGGCTTCCGCTCCGTCTAAGATGGTTTCACTTGACGGTAAAATGACGATGAATTTCAAGGAATCTTCATTCGAGCGCGACGTTCTGCTTATAATGACGCCGGATTTTACGAATGTGTCAAAATACATAGCCGCCGAAAACGAAGCGGCCGCGCCGAAAATGTACGCGGCGGATAAAATAAGCGAACTGAAGCTGATTAATGAAGTTTATCAGATATATCCAGAGGGCCTTAAATCGTCTAAAGCCGTCGAAATCGACTGCGATCTTCAGGGCGTCGACACTAAAGAAATTCGCCGCGCGGGTCTCTTCGCGCTCAATTCTAAAAATGGCCGCTGGGAGCTTATATCCAAAGATATAAAAGATTTCAGGCTTAAAACCGAAGTGGATAAAATTACCTCGCTTGCCGTATTTAGCGACACGGTTCCGCCTCAGCTTAAAGTGCCCGTTGAACTCGATAATAAAGTCATAAGCGATAAATTCGACATCGAATTAATTGATAACGGCTCAGGCATCGATACGCAGAAAATAAAAGCCGTTTTAAACGGAAGGCTTATGAGACACGAATACGACGAAAAAACATCGAAATTAACTTTATTTATACCGGAACGCACGGTAGCAGGCATTCATAACGTATCGGTGAGCGCGGAAGATAAACTCGGAAATGAAATCGCGGCGCCGAATTTACAGGTGCAGGCCGCGGGTTTCTTCGACGTGATAAATTACGTTTCATATCCTAATCCAGCCAAAAACAGGCTTAATATTAACTATACGCTCGGCAAAAATATATCCGATATGAGTATAAGAATTTATGATTCGAACGCCGAACTTGTTTACGCATTCGACGATCTGGCCCCAAATTACTTAAGCGCGGGCCGACATGATTCGCCGGTATGGAACCTTTTGAACGCTGACGGATATCGGGTAAGTAACGGTATATATTTTTATAAGATAACCGCTTATGACGCCGGCGGCGGCAAGGTAGAAAAATACGGCAAGATAGCTGTAATTAAATAGAGTGATAAACTGAAATTTTTGTGGAGGTAATAAATATGAGCCATAGCAGAAAAATATTTGCGGCATATGCGTTAGTTATGATAATGATGCTGTTATTTACTGGAGCTACAGGGTGCGTTAATAAAACAGACACGACCGACGACGTTTTGCAGCAGATAGGCGGAGTGACGGACGACGACAACGTGCCGACTTATAATCAGCCATCGCAGAATATAACTCAGGCGATGGAATATTTCGCGGAAAAAGATTACGACAGGGCTATATCGGCATTTCAAAAAACTCTGGTGACTAATCCCAATCAGGAGGAGATGGCGATAGCTTATGCCGGCATAGGTTGGTCTAAGGTAAAAAAAAGCGGAATAATTACCGACGGTAAAAGCGACTTTCAGTCGGGCTACGCGGCGCGCTCGAGCGTTAAAGACTCGAAGGTGGGCCTTGCGGCGGCATATTTGCTCGAAGATTCCGCTAAAATTAAAGAAGCGATAACGCTTCTTGAAAGTATCGGCCTGAGTTCGACCGGCGATACGACGCTCGTCGATGCTAATTTCAGATACGTATCCGAAATAGGCACCGGAATATCGAATGCCGCCGTACATTCATTGCTTGCTACTCTTTATTATTATAACAACCAGGATGCGCTCGCAAAACAACAACTAGCCATAGCCAAACAGGAAGACGGCGAAAATTCTAAAATTACATCTATTGAAACGGCTATTATGACGCTCGGTTATTGATATTTATTTCAGGGCGGCATCCGGCCGCTTTAAGTAGTCTATTTCATATTTTATGGAATTAATATGAGCTGTTTCAGCGGCTTCAAGCTCGCGAAACAGCTCTTTTAATTCGGGAGTTTTAAGTTTATTAGAACACAGGTTATGAAATAGCGCGCCGAATTTTTCTTCGTAGAGGCTATATTCGAGCATATCAGCCACCTGGATTTTACCGGCGTATTCTTCGTTGATTTTCATGGTTAGAATATCTGCTCTGTCAAATTTTTTATAAAAATCCGTGTCGAGAATTTTAATTTTTTCGCCTATCCATTTCATGTGCAGAGTTTCGTCCGCGATTAATTTTTCGAAAAATTCGGCGGCGCGTTCATCGTCTTTAAATAAATTAAGCGCGAGTCCGTATTTATGGATTTCTTTTTTTTCATTTCTGAAAGCTTGAACGAGAAGATCCATTTCACTGTCGATTATATGTCCCATAATATCACCGCTTTTGTTGTTATTTTACGATAAATTATAACCATAAAAAATATCGTAATATTAGCACTGATTAAAGATTGTAACAAAATACGGCGCCGTTGTCAATAATTTGTTATTGACATAATTTGTTATTGACATAATTTGTTGTTGACATTACTCATCTTTATTTGGCTATGGGAAGGGTTACTATAATTTTATTGTCGAAGCGCTCGATTTTCATTTTTGCGCTGTCAACTTTGGCCGGCAGGGTGAAACTTTCGGCGAATGAAGAGTGAAAATTCATCCGGGAGATCTGGTTTTCGGAGCTTTCTTCGTTGATCGAGCTGAGTTTATTATGAATTTTGAATATATTATCTTCAGTCTTGAACTCGAGATTATTAAGATTATTGCCTTCTATGGAGACTATCACGGAACCGTTTTCGATTTTATGCGACACTTTAAAGCCCGGTGATGAAAACGCGCCCGCGCCATGGCCGAATCCTTTCATGCGCATCTGGTTTTGAAGATCACGCTGCATTTTGAGCATATTTTCCACCTGGCGATCGATGCGGTCTAATTCGCCATTGAAGAAATTTCGCCCGAAAACTTCGTCGTTGGAGAAAAAATTATTATCGAAATTAAAGAGCGAATCGATATCTTTATCCAGCGAATGCCATTTTTTCATTCTGTTGATTTTGGCTTTAATAGCACTGCCGCTGTCTTCGCTTTTTTTAATAAGCGGCGCGGTTATGATTATATGGTTTTGCCTGATTTCGGTTTTCACGCCGTTTTCATTGACAGCGGCTGGAAGCGCGTAACTTTCCTGACCGCCGCCGTCATTATTATTTTTAATTATAAGCCTGCCATCGTCTATAAAAGCCTCGACTTCGTTTCCGAAAGTGCCTTTGATATTGATTTTAAGTTCGGTTTCGCCAAGCTGATGAGATACGTTATATTTAGAAAGACTGTTATAACCCGGCGCGGCGGCATCTGATTTATCGGCGGCATTGCCGCCGGAAGCGACTGTATGGTTGATATAAACAGCAGGAAACATTAATAATAAAACTATTGCGGTAATAATAATTTTTTTGGATTTTAACATTATGAATTCCCCCTTTTAAATTGATGTTGTTTATCGAACGGCATATTTATTTTATAAGATTTTTATGCCGCTAATTAATGAGCATAATTCATGCCATGGCTAATATTGTGCTGATAGCTTTTAGAAAAATTAATGGTTTTCAATAATAAAAATTAAATGCACGATATTTAAATTGTGGATAAATAATTCAAGGTGCAGAATTTTTATATAATTGTAGAAATTTTCATAGTTAATGTAGAAAAAATCATTTTTTAAAAAAAGGGAGGGAGAAAAGGTTAGCAACCCTTTCTCCCTCCCTTAAACCCTCCCTCAATCTGCAAATTGCCTGACGCTTTTTTGTTAGTTTGTCGATAGCTTCTTCTGTCGAGGCTTTTATCCAGCTTGCTTGTTTGCAGTCGCGCGTGTGCGCACGCGCGACTGCGGAGCAATAAGGGTTTTAACGCGACTTGACTGAACGGCTCGCGGTAAAGGTTACTGTAAATCGAGTTTTATTGGTCTGATCAAAATTAAAGCATAAAATACAATTAAAGTTTGATGTCGTTCAAAAAAACTCATTTTATTCTTCTCAAAGTTGTTATAAATTAACTGAAAATAATAATTATTTCAGAAAGACAATAAGAATAGATGTGTTATAGAGCATTACCGCGAGCCGCAATAGCGCGTAAATAGCTACGCCATCGCGCGCGTGCGCGCGATGGCAAAACTGACAAATGGCAGAAAATAAAGAAAAAAAGCGGAGTGAAAGAAGTTTAGAGCTGAAAAGAAATAATGGCAGGGACTATTAAAAAAAAACTTCGAAGCTGGCAGGAAATTCAGGGAGAGTAAAGGGGGTATGGGGGAAAAGAGAGGGCCATTGGACCTTTCTTTTCCCCCGTCGCGGTCTAAGCGGTCTAAGCGGTCATAAGCGGCTATATAATTAAAAGTATAAATTAATTCTTTAAAAAAGCTTTAGACACTCGTTTATATAAAACGCATGTGATAGCGGTGTTCAGTGCGCCTTTAAACAGGTTGAAGGTTGGTATCGAATAAAAGACTAATCTTTCTATATTTGGCATATTGCCGCCGGTAAATAATTTAACTAAGATTAAATTAACCGGCATCATTACCAGCGCCATCAGCACGGTGGCAAAGAGCATTCCGGTCACGGCCGTTTTAAGTCGTCTGTCGCGCGAGTATAAAAGCGAGCTGACTCCGACGAATATTACTCCGACTATAGTATTGGCGGTTATTCCGATAAGGTTGAACCCGGTTATAAGATGCAGTGCGTTTTTAATTAAAATTACGCTCACTCCCGCCGCCGGTGAAATTGAAAAGCCGATAATCGCGGCCGGCACTTCCGACATGTCGTATTTAAGTTCCGGCCATAAAAACGGGACGGGAAATTCGAAAAATCTCATCAGAACGAACGATATAGCTGCAAAGACGCTGATTTTAGCTATGACATCAATTTTAAACTTCAATTGAATACCTCTATGTTTAATTTAAATATTTTTTCTGGCGAAGCACTTGCCGCATTATATTACACTATATTATTTAATTTTTCAATTGATTTTTATTGATTGATATTTTTTATTGATTTATATCTGAATTTATGATAACTTACACTGTACGTTTTGGTTTTATATCATTTACAGCAGGGAAGGATGATTTGTTTTGTCTCACAAAATGCCTATAGTGGTCACTGCCGCTATTATTATCGATGAAAATAAACGCCTGTTTCTGGCTAAGAGAAAACAGGGCGACACTCTCGGCGGCTGCTGGGAATTTCCGGGCGGAAAGCTCGAAGCTGGCGAAAAACCCGATAAATGTCTCGAGCGTGAAATAAAAGAGGAGCTCGATATTGAAATTAAGGCCGCCGCGCCTTTTAATTTCAGTTATTTTGAATATGGCGAGAAAAAAATACTTTTGCTGGCTTATCTTTGTGAATATAAAGGCGGCCGCGCCCGCGCCGTAGATTGCGATGATTTCGGTTTTTTTCACAAAGCCGGTATAACTGACGCCGGTCTTAAAATAGCCCCGGCCGACGTTTCTTTATTAGACGAATTAATAGTGAGAGGTTTGATAAAATAATATGATGATGGAATTTAGCTTTCAGATAACGATGTTTATAGTTTATATAATTTTACTGCTCGTCGCGATCGATTATAAAAATTTCGGTTTCAGATCGCCTTTTTTATTCAACAGTACGCTTAATTTAACGGTCGCCGTTAGCTGTCTTTTATCGATTTACGCATTCGCCATTCATCCGAATATCGATAAAGGCCTGCCGCCGTTGTTTGTGCCGCTGTCTTTTTGCGTCGTTATGTATGTGCTGATGTTTTTCAACCGGCATAAATTCGGTTATGTGCTGATATTAGCGGCTTTTGCTCTCAGCATTTATGCGGTAAACAGTATTTATAATATCGTCGATAATCAAAACTATTCATTTCAGAATGATTTCGGTAAATTTCATAAAACCATCTGCGGTCAATACTTAGCTAAAATGACGGATCTATTAGAGCGTGCCAAGGCGGAAGCGGCGCCTGAAGATCCAATTAACCATAAAAAATTCGATTATATGCTTTTTGACGAAAGTTCCGAAATTTTTTTGTATTTAAATAAAAAATATGATTATGAGTACCGTTATAAATTCGACCGCAAACTCATTCAAAAGACGCCTTATAACAGGTATTTTGGAATTTATAAAATTATAAATGAAAAGCATAATTTTTATACGACAGCGGGTAATTTTAAAGACGTTTTAATTTACTGCGACGACGTTACTGAAGCGGAAGTCAAAGCCGCTCTGGCGCAAGCAAAAGCGGATATGGGCAAATTAAAATAAATGCGCGCGCTGCGGCGGAACGGCGTTCGGAGTGCGGGACGGCGGATAATTATGGAAAAATTGCTTTTAGTCGAAGACGACGATAAAATAGCCGATTTTATAATTAAATATGCTGCCAGCGAAAATTTCGGCATTCGCCGTGAAAATTCGGGCGAAGGCGGTCTTCGTGAAGCGCTTGCCGGCGGTTACGATCTTTTAATATTAGATATAGGCCTACCCGGCATGAACGGCCTTCAGCTATGCCGCGAGCTTCGCAAAAAAAGCCAGGCGCCCGTGATCTTTTTAACGGCTAAGGACGAAGAAATCGATAAGATTCTAGCTCTTGAAATCGGCGCTGACGACTATATCACCAAGCCGTTTTCGCCGCGCGAACTTTTCGCCCGGATAAAGGCTATTTTAAGGCGCTGCGCCGTTTCAAACTCAGGCGGCCTTAAAGAAAGTTCTTTACCAGAGGCCATTGCGGCCGCTCATCTTAAAAACGGCGGTGAAACATCGTTAAGCTATGCAGATAAAGCCGGAAGTCATACCGTTAAAACTTCGAGGATTGAAATTAACTTTCAAAGACGCGAGGTGAAGGTGGACTCGAAGATTGTAACTCTTACCTTTACGCAGTTTGAAATTCTTAAAAAACTAGCAGCCGGAGCGGGAATAGTTTATTCGCGCGAGGAGATATACGTTGGAGTCTGGGGCGCTGACGGCGAGGGCATGTCGCGCACGGTCGATGTGCATATCAAGCATATCAGAGAATCTTTAAATGCGGCTGCCCCAGGGTACAATCCGATAATTTCGGTAAGGGGCGCCGGTTATAAATTCGAGGAAAACTAGTGTTTAAATATAAAGTAGCGCTGATCACGCTTGGCACTTCTCTATTCTGCGTAATATTTTCAGGCGGCATAATGACCTTTTCCATGGCCGCTTTTTTCCTGGACCTTTTAAAAGAAGATATTATTTTGCAGACAGCTAAAATAGCGAATATATTAAGCGAAGAAAAAACGTTTGATAAAAAAACGGCTGAAGAAGTTTTGAAAAAAATACCGGTATTCGTAGGCTCCGGCGTCAGGGTTTTTGACCGCGATTTTTTTCTTACCGCTTACGCGGGCGATAGAAGTGGTATCGCGGATTCGTTAAGGTTTTCCGATTTTGAAAAAAGCGAGCTTGCCGCGGGGCGTTCGGTTTCCGGCTTACGAGGCGGGACGGTTCCCGCTGACAGAAGATTTTACAGCGCTGCGCCGGTTTTTGCTTCGGGCGTTTTTTCGGGCGGCGTTTTAAGCTCGGTTAACTTTCAGGCGAATGAAACGCGGCGCAAAAAACTGCTTAATAAAATATTCGCCTCTCTTGTTATAGCCCTTTTTATTTCGGCTTTTATAGGTTTTTCTCTTTCACGGTGGCTGCTTTCACCGTTTTCTAAAATACGCGCGGCCGTTCTCAGATACTCTGAAGGCGATTTCGCGCCTAAAATCGATATAGGTTCTTCAGACGATATAGGTAAAATAGCCAGAACGCTCAACGAAATGTCGGCTAAAATAGAGGGCTTGCTGAAAAGCCAGCGCGATTTTCTGGCCGATTCTTCGCATGAGTTTAAAACGCCGCTTACCTCCATCAGAGGCGCCAGCGAGGCGATAGCCGACGGAGTGGTCTCAGACCCCCTTGAAGTCAAAACATACGCCGCGCGCATCGCGGCTGAGGCAGATTATCTCTCAGAGCTAGTTTCCGATATTCTTGAATTATCGAGGCTCGAATCGGGCGCGGCGGTGATTCAAATATATCCGCTGGATATCGCCCGTGTTTTTTACCGCACTATAGAGCGTTATGAGCAGGCCGTCGTAAATAAAGGCCTGCGTTTGGAAATTAGTTTCAAACCGAATGATAAAATCGGTGTAATGGCCGAAGATAAAAGGATATCGAAGGCGGTTAAAAATATTATAGAAAACGCGATTTTTCATTCTAAACGCGAGTCTGTAATTGCGATAGATTGCTCTTTGCAGGACGGCTTTTACTTTTTTAAAATAAGCAACCAGGGCGATTCAATAGCCGGCGAAGAACGCGCGAAGGTATTCGGCCGCTTTTACCGTAAGGGCGGCGCCGGCCGTTCCTTAAATGCCGCCGAAAGCGGAGCGTTTACAGGCAGCGGCCTCGGTCTTGCCATCTGCCGCCAGACCATCGAAACTTTCGGCGGCACTATCGAATTTATCGAGCCGCAGCCGCCATACGACGCCGTTTTATTTTTCAAACTTAAAAAAGCGGAAATATAAATGAGTCCGCTCCAGAAAGTCAAAAAATGGCAAAAATGTGCCCGAAAACCATTGAAAAATCGTTGTTTAAGTTAGATAAATCGACTATTTGGAATGGAGTCATAAATTTAATCTTAACGCAATCTTAACAAAATCTTAACGAAAACTTATCCCGTTCATAATTATATCTTAACTTTGCTTTGCTATAATGAGTTGTAGGAAAGAAAAAAGCTGAAAGGCAAACGGCAAAAAGTAACGGCAAAAAGTAAAAGACTATGGTAATAACAAAAGAAAGTTTAGGAGGTAATTTATGAATAAGATCAATTTTTTCAAAAATTCAATAATTGCAGTCACGGCGGTTATCGTGTTTATAATAACAGCGGTTCCGGCGTTTGCCTCGGAGCTTAAATATGAGTATATTATTAAAATCGCCCGCGCTTCTTTCGAGCAAAAGAGGATTATGGCAGAAATGATAAGAGTTAAATATCCTGAACTTGCCTGTGATGTTTTAAATATCATAGAAGCTAAATATTCCGCGCTGCCCGGAAAAGTCCCGCAGATAGTAGATTCATGCTTTAAAAACGGCGTTAAAGATAAATTAAAACTTGTAAAGGCGGCGGTCATAGAATTCCGTTCATCTTACGATGGTAAGATATCCGCTTTTATAAAAGAATTCGCCGAAACGGTTTTAAAAGCTAATCCATCTCTGATCGATGATCTTATCGCTAAAAGGGACGGATTGAAAAATATAGCCGTAAAACACGATACCTTTATAAAAACTTTTATGGAATCTAAGGATGAAATTAAAAAAATAATGGAAACCCGCCATGGTGCGGTCAAAGACGAAATCAAGAGCGCGGCGGCGGCTAATTTTAATAAATTAAACGCGGCCGGGTTGAAAAAAGCCGCCATGGCACTTAAAGCGTTTAAGGACGACAATCCGCAAATAATAGAGCGCGCGGAAGAATTCGGCGCAAAACATCCTGAGATGAAAAAGCCCGCATGCATTCTTGTTTCGTTACTTAAAGAGCCTGACGCCCTGATTAAACTGGCCGGTATGGTTGATCAAGACTTGAAAAACGATATTTACGCATTTATCGACGGTTTTTTAGACACACTTATAAAAGAAGGACGGGCGGATTACTTTGGCGCGCATTCTGAAATAGCGGCTTTGCTTAATAAAAAAAATCCCGGCGTTTTATTCAAGGCGGCCAGGTTTAAAATTGAAGTAAAAAAAGAAATGGGCGATTATATTTTAAAGAATTATGCTGGTGTGCCGCAAAAAATAGCCACGCTGTTAGATTCGCATTTTGCTGGAATTGCAGGCCGCGCGATCGATTTGGTCAATAAAGAACAGCCCGAATTAATACCCGGCGTCATTTCTAAGCTGAGAAGCGAATTCAGCGGCCTCGAAGCCGATATCAACGTTCTTTTGAATCAGAAATATCCTTCGCTGCTAAGCGATATCGAAACCGGCGTTCAAAGATAAGATGCAAAACCATTACAGGAACGTTTTAAGACCGTGACGGGGGAAAAGAAAGGACCAATGGCCCTCTCTTTTCCCCCGTGCCCCCAAATCTCTCCCTGAATATAAAACTGCGCGTGTGCGG
>DIVV01000050.1 GCA_002423385.1 bacterium UBP16_UBA6123 | reverse complement strand
TGAGAAATATTTATCGGACAGGCTCTACATTTATTTTCAACGGTTTGACAAAATATCCCGCCTGAGAAACTTGTTGCGCTTTCTGCATTACTTCCGCATCGTCGCAGGAAGTCGTAAAAGCTATTACCACATTACCAACTTTTTTTAAAATTCGCTTCGCCGTTTCGATTCCGCATGTTCCACCTTCAAGGATCGTTTCCATAAAAACAACATCCGGCAGCTCTTCTTCGGCGATCTTCAACGCATCTTCAGCCGTAGCGGCAAGAAAGCAATCGCAGAACCCGAACATTTTCATGTAATAACAAAGCAGCAAAGCAGAAATTGTATCGTTTTCTACAATAAGTATTTTTAATGCGTTTTTCATAAAATGCTCTCTTTCTGAAGCTATAAATTTTGCGGCGGCTTTAACGCATAACAATTTCATTTTTACATTATGTATGGAGCATATATCATACCAAAACTACGCCTCGCCCTGTATTATGCGACACTATATGAAATAGTGGGTTAGTTAAGCGTTTTAGATGTAAATTTACTGAAAGATTAAAAATGAGTATAACCAGATGTAACAATTTCGATACATATTTACGTTAATATATCATTTACGTTATATCATTTTTGAGCCGGAAATGAAAAAAGCGAATTTTCGATATGAAAATCCGCCCTGTTGAATACGAAATAGATTCGCTGAAGTTTCGATTATAATTTTATATATTTGTTCGCTCGGTGAATGGTTTATTCTTAAATATTACTCTGCATGAAACTCCGTCGGACGATTCGAATTCGACTTTTCCCTGTAACTGATGATTTCCAAGTGCAAAAACGGTCTGGATGCCCATCTTGCCGCCGGCGGTGAAATCGAATCCCTGCGGCGCGCCAATTCCATCATCGATTACATGAAGTTCCACATATTCTCCATCTTTCTTTTTAAGCCGAACCTCGATGCGTCCCTGACGCGAACCCGGAAACGCATGCTTGAATACGTTGGAAATTAATTCATTGACCAGAAGTCCGCACGGAATAGCGAGATCTATTGCAAAAAATATGTCGTCCAGATCATATTCCGGCGATATTCTTTGCGGCGACACCCTGTAGCTTTTCATCAAAAGTTCGACCAGTTCACGAATATATTCTTTCATGCCGATATATGAAAGATTCTGCGATTTGTAAAGTTTTTGATGAACAAGAGCCATGGTGCGTATTTTGTTATTGAGTTCGGAAAAGATATTTTTGACCTTTTCATCGTCAAAATCCATCGAATAAAGTTCGAGCATCGAGCATATAACCTGCATATTGTTTTTAGTGCGATGATATAGTTCCCTTAAAAGCACCTCTTTTTCCTTCAGCGAAGTTTTGAGCCTCTCTTCGGCCGTTTTACGCCCGGTTATATCGTGAGAAAAAACCGCTACTCCAATTATTTCGCCGGTTTCTGATTTTATCGGGCTGTGAGACACCCGAAAATACAGTCTATTTCTGAGTTCTTCACCGGAATAGCTCTCCTCGGTTAATCTTTCACCCGCAAGGGCTTTGTCAAGATTACCTCTGGCTTTCACACGATCTTCCTCGACGCTCATGTATTCAAGAAGACTTTGGCCTATCTGTATTTCCGCGCCGTAAATCGCCCGCATCACGGCGGCATGGCCATTATTGAAACTGGTATAGCGATATTGCCCATCTATGGAAAAAATAAGCGCGTCGGTGTTGTCGATTATGCCGCGCAGAGTGGAATAGTGCTTTTGGATTGTTTCTTCCGCCTGCTTTCGTTCGGTGATATCCTGGACTATTCCGATGGAGCGCAGCGGTTTTCCGTCATCGTCATAATAGGTTTTGCAATGCTCGTGGACATATTTGATCCGTCCGTCGGCAAACCATAGACGATGATCGATATCATACGGAAGTTTATTTTTTAATGAAGCGGTATACGCCGCATTTACAGCGTCGCGATCTTGCGGATGAATAGCATCCAGAAAAGCCTCATACGAAGCGCCAAAATATTTCTGATCGATTTCAAAGATGCGATAAATTTCATCCGACCAGATAAGGACATTGTTGAGCAGATCCAATTCCCAATTTCCGATATGAGCGATATGTTGAGCCGCGTTCAGACGAGCTTCACTTTGCTTTAATAATTTTTCATTATTTTTACTGTTGATTTCAATTTCAATGAATTCGAGCGCAAAAGATATATCTTTAGCCATCTCATCGAGAAGCGCTATATCCTCTTCATCGAAAAAATCCGTTTCGTTGGAATATATATTGAACGCGCCTATAGATTTTCCAAATTCCAGCAGCGGAAACACGGCAGAAGAACTGTAACCGTATTTCAGCGCTTTATCGCGCCACTGGACCATCTTTTCATCATTTCTTATGTTGTTGGATATATTATGCGTTGCAGTCCTTATAGCCATTCCAGTCGGACCGGAACTTTTGAGCCTGTCGTTGAGGTCGATTTCGATATTTTCTAAATATTCGGCGGCGGCCCCATTCGACGCCGCCACATCGACTTTACCCGTTTGAAAATTCGCCATGCCTATCCAGGCCATCTGAAAGCCGCCATATTCAACTGCAATACGGCAGGCTTCATTCAAAAGTTCTTCTCTGTCGCGTATTCTGATAATCGCCTGGTTTATATTGCTTAGTACGGCGTAAATACGGTTGAGCTTGAGAATCTGTTTCTCGGCAATCTTGTGTTCGGTTATATCCTGCATCATACCCATCATGCGTATCGCTTTGCCGGAACCGTCTAAAATTACATTAGCTTCGCTGTGAACATGGCGAATTTCTCCATTCGGGCGAATTATGCGATAAGTAAAACTATAACGGGCACCGCCGTTGATAGCTTCAATGGCCGCAACTTCCGCGCCATGGCGATCATCGGGATGAATAAGCGTAAGCCAGCGCTCATGCCAGCGTTCAAGATCGTAAACTTCTTCCCGTGAAGAAATACCGAATATACGACATGCTTCTTCCGAAAGGATAATACGGCTGGCTGTGAAATCGCGGTCCCAGTAGCCTACATGCGCCATTCGCTGAGCTTCTTCGAGTTTGGCGCGACTGTCTTTAAGATTATGATACGCCAGTAACGCGCTCAAACCGTCCCCCAGACGCCTTCCTATCTCCTGAAAAAGACGCTCATCGTCGGCGGTCCAGATGCGGACGTAAGAACATTGATGAATTCCGAATTGCCAGGGGCTCCCGGATTTCGGATATATCGCCATCGCCATGAAACATTTAAAGCCGAATTGGTTCGAAACTGCTTCCGGCAGGGGGTGTGAAGTTTCCGGGCCGAATTTGACCGGGCCGTCCGACGCCAATAAAATTCTCAAAGTTTCAGCCACTTCAGAATCCATGGGCATTTCGGTTCCGTTGACGTATAGGCCCGGAAATTCAGGCCTGCAACGCTCCATCGGCGTCTTCCAGCGCGCCGCGCCGGGATCGCAAGGATACAGCAAAAACGCCCGATCGCATCCAAAAATAGAAAGCACCTCGTCAAGCACGGCGCTCATCATCGACTCAAGATCGTCAGCTCCCTGTATTGCCCGATTAACCCTGTCCATACTTTCCATAAATTTGAGATAAACCAGACGTTCATATTCCGCCCTTTTATGCTCAGTAATATCGCGCACCAGCGCGAGATTGAATCGCTGATTTTCATATTCGATATAATTCGCGCTGATTTCAACTGGAAAAATCGAGCCGTCCTTTTTTTTGTGGCGGCCCTCGAAAATTAAAGACCGCTTAGCCCTGAGCTCCCGCCAATGGTTCAACCACCGCTCGCCAGGAAAGTCGGGATCTATGTCAGGCACGCCCATTTCAAGCAACTGCTCTCGTGTATAGCCCAGAAGGCGGCAAGCCTCCTCGTTGACAAAATGAAAGCGTGATTTTTCGTCAACGAGAAATGCGGCTTCACATACGCTGTTGAGCGCAAAATTCAGAAACGAAAGTTTTTGCTCCGCCCGTTTTCGTTCGGTAATATCCTGAGCGGTGCCTCTCAAACCGATTATCTCGCCAGCGGCATTACGTACGGTTTCACTGCGCGCGATAACCCAGCGGCGTGCTTCGACGCCGGCAAGTTCCAGATCGAGCTCATACGATTCGCCGGTCTGCATATTTTTTTTAACCGCCGCGTCTAAACGCGCGGCACTTTCGGGCGTATACGCTTTTAAATGCTGTTCATAACCAGGCGGCCGCTGCGAAGGATCTAAGCCATAAATGCGGTAATACTCTTCAGACCATGTGATCGCGTCCTTTTTCGCGTCCCAATTCCAACTGCCGATCGCAGCGAGGCGTTGAGCTTCTTTCAGATTTTCTCCAGCCGTTCCAAGCGCTATTTCCCGTTCAGACAGAGCGTCGAGCATATCGTTAAATTCTTGAGCGAGCATGGACGCCTCGTCTGTTCCGGCAATCTCGCAGCGCGCGGAATTGTTCCCCGCCTTAACTTTACCAATAGTATTTTCAACGGTATAAAGCCGCCGCGTTATACGCAGCCCCATCGACCAGGCTATGAGCGCTCCAACTAAAGTCGCTATCAAAGCATAAAGCACACCCGACAAAATAATTTCATCGAGTTTTTTCACCGCCGTTTCCTGGCCGATGCCGATACGCGACCAGCCGACGAATTTGCCGCCAAGCACGGCCGGAACCGCAACATCCGTCAGCGCCGCAGTTTGGCTGCTAACCGTCAGAGATATCTCGTTCGTCAGGTCTATAAGGTACTGGCCCGCTCTGGTTTTATCGGTGTGTGCCAGAATTTGTCCGCTTTCATCGGCGACAATCGCGAAAATAAGTTCAGGGTACCGGCGCTGAGCTTCGACAAGCTCCTGCAATCCGGAAATATCGCGCGCCACGATCCAGCCGGCCGCCGAAACCGCCAGTGATTGTGAAAGACCGGCCGCATTTTCCAGTTGTTGTTCAAGAATTAAAGATCGCTGCCTCATCGTCAGATCTACAATAAAAAGTGTCATCATTACCGCATGAATAACCGCAACGCTCAAAATCAGGCGGCCGCGAAGCGTGTCGGTGAAAAAGCCATAAATATCCCCGAACTTCATTTTATCACTACCTTTCGAACTTCATTTTCGAAACGCTCTATATAATCGCGGACCACGCCATAATCGGCATCCGAGGCCGGAAGGAAACGCGCGGTTTCCATACCGGCAAGAATAAGCCGACCGCGTTGCGTTTCATGAAGCGAAAGCAAGCGTTTTTTCATCTGTTCACATATAACGGAAGGCACATCTTTGCGAACCATCACCGAATTATTTATGAATGACTCTGTTTCCCATATAATTTTAAGCTCGACCGCTTCATCGGGATTCGATATTTGAAACGCACGCCAGGGCGGGGACCAGGTTGCTCCCGCGGCCGTCTTTTTAAGATAGACATTCATAATCGACGACTCCTGTGAGCCGACATATCGATTTTCAATATCTTTATTGACGTTTATTCCCCGGGAGTGCAGATAATATTGAGGCATTATACAGGCTGCAAGCGCCGTAGGCGAAGGATAACTTACCGCCCGCCCTTTCAGATCGGCTGGCGAAACTATGCCGCTGTCCCTGCGGACTATAAATATCCCTTTGAAATCGGCAGCTTCGCCGGCTTGAGCTATAACGACATATCCGGTATTCATCGCCTGAATGGTCTGCCACGGATTCGGAAGAAGAAACTCAGGCTTTCCCGCCCGATATTTTTCCTCGAAATCGGCGTAATCTCGAGAGGCCTCCAATTGAATGCGGCCGTCAATTAAATTTTCGTTTAAATAATCGATTAGAGGTTGATACGCTGTCAGCATTTTTGCCGGATTGTGAAGCGCGTGAACGGCGAAGCGGAATACTAAATTCTTTTTAACCAAAGGATGGTTCGAATATTTCGGACCGGGAGCCCTAAATTCCATTTCGCCACGAAATAAAGCAAAATAAGATATGATAACAAGGCCGAACAATAATATAAAAATTTTAATTATTTTTGATTTGTCTGGCATGGCTCATCTTTCCTTCGATTGTCAATTGAAACTGATTCAGCTCATTTTAGTGTTCTTCCGGGTTGACTTGTTCAGGCCGGCTTCCGAAACACTAATAAAACGATCCAGAATATTACCATGCTTATTATACCACAAAAAAATCGTCTTTTAAAATAAAATCTGAAATTAATTATTATATATCAAAAAAATCGAAGGATATATGAGTCCATTCCAAATAGTCGATTTTTTGAATTTAGGCAACGATTTTTCAATAGTTTTCAGGCATATTTTTGCCATTTTTTGACTTTCTGGAGCGGACTCATATATCAACATCAAATGGTGTATCAATATTGGTATATCTTTGAAGTTAATTTTTATTCGAACGTAACGCAGTTAATTTAGTCGTTAAAACTCCATTTTCCGATGTTTTATTTCCGATTCATCGAAAAGCGCTTTATCGCCGACCAGATGTTGACGGCATATGGCAAGTAATTCTTTAAGATCGGCAGGTTTAGCGATACATGCTAATGGCATGACCTTTGCCGTCATATTTCTTGTTTCATTATCGGAATAGCCCGTAACGAAAATTATCGCGGCATTTTTATGCCTGCTTTTTATTATTTCCGCCACGGCTATTCCCGACATTCCGACGCCTAAAAAAATGTCCATAATTATTATATCAGGTTCTTCGGCCTCAGCCGTAGAAATAGCCGATTCAGCATCGAAGGCGAGCAGAATCGTCACATCGAATCTGAAATGACCGAAATACGCTTTCATCAACATTACTGAAAAGACATCGTCATCGACGAGCAAAATCTTCTTTTTAGCATTCATTTGAGCCTCCAGATTATATATACTCAATAATTAAACGGCGTTTTTATTTCTAGAATTTTTAAAATCGATATTATTACAGCATTTAGCGTGCCGATTGTAAATTGCCAATAAAAATCGTTAAGTTGAAAATTCATATAGAAAATTTATTGATTTAATATATCATTTGTGATACACTAAAAAAAATATATCGTTTGTGTGATGAAATGAAAAAAAATCATTTAAAAACCAGTAATTCAGAACTTAATTCGCGCATTTTAAAGGAAAGCGCGGAAAAATTCCTGTCGCTTTTCGGCGATATTCCGATCGGCATTTTCATTACCGACGAAAACTGCGTCATCATATCATCAAATTCCGCACCCTTGAGCCAAAAAGGCGTTTCAAAAGCGGACGTTGAAAAATCGTTCATCTATAACCATAATAACAGATGCCTCAATGCGTCCGGCGCGCCGCTTTCTTCAAAGAACGGCCCCGTATTCAAAGCCGTTATGGAAAAAAAATCGTTTTCGAATATGGAAATCGGATACAGAACCGATGAAAATGAAACGCTGTGGTTCAATCTCAGCATAAATTACTGCGGCCTGCCGGGACTTGGCGCGATAGCCGCTTATTCCGAAATAACGACCATCAAACGAATTCAAAACGAACTGGAAGAAACCTGGCTGCGTTACAAAACTCTCCTGTCCGGTCTTCCAGATACGGTAATCGTCCATAGAGACGGAAAAATATTATATTCAAATGCCCAAATCCGTTCATTCCTTGGATACAAACCTTACGAGATAACCCGAAAAAAAATATCCGAACTGCTTACAGATAAAGATCCACAAATCATAAATATTCTGCTTTCCGAGGGTACCGGCGCATCGACACGATGCGAGGCCGTATTTAGCGGAGCAGACGGGCAGAAAAAAAGCGCTCTTGTCAAATCGCTGGACATAATGTTCAACGACAGACCCGCTAAACTTTTGATCATAGAAGACATCACAAGGCAAAAACGGATGGAGCAAGACATCGCCAGAATCAAGCAGCAGTTGATTGAAAATTATTCGTATAAAAATTTCATCGGTAAAAGCAAACCTGTCGTCAATATCGTTAAGATGATCCCCGGAATCGCCTCTATCGGCTGCAACGTGCTGATTTCGGGCGAGTCGGGAACGGGGAAAAGCATGCTGGCAAGGTTACTGCACGATTCTTCGGCGCGCAAAAATAAAGCGCTCATAGAGGTCAACTGCGGAGCCGTTCCGGCAACGCTCTTCGAGGCGGAGTTTTTCGGCTACGTCAAAGGCGCGTTCACCGATGCCAGAAGCGACACCAAAGGCAAATTCGCCGCGGCTGCCGGTGGGACGATATTCCTTGACGAAATTAGCGAAATCCCGCTAAACCTCCAGGTAAAACTATTGAAGGTCATCGAAGAAAAAAAGTACGAGCCACTCGGAAGCGCCGCCTCGCAAAAAGCCGACGTTAGAATAATAGCCGCGACTAACGTCGATCTCAAAGAACTGGTAAAAGAAGGCAGATTTCGCGAAGATCTTTTTTACAGGTTAAACGTCGTCAATATGAAAATGCCGCCGCTTCGCCACAGACGAGAAGATATAGAACTTCTCGTTGACTTTTTCATCGCTCAATTCAATGTTCTTTACTTCAAGAATATAACAGGAATAACGGACGAATTCAGAAAATTCCTCTACCACTACGAATTTCCGGGCAATATTCGCGAGCTGCGCAACATGATCGAACATGCCTGCATATTCTGCGGCGATAATTACATCGATATCGCCGATCTCTCCGACGAACATAGAGAAACATTTGTAAAGGAATATGAAAAAAGCGCGCCCATAGATAAAAAAGAAACGTCAATCGCCGAAAGAGAACTATTGCCGGACGGCAATGCAGTCCCGACCGAAAATAAAAACGAGAACGACTGGCCCGGCCGATTAGAAGAATTCGAAAAAGAAATAATCGTCAAAACATTAAAAAAATTCGATCAAAACCGATCAAAAGTGATGAAACACCTTAATATAAGCAGAATGACTTTGTGGAGAAAAATGAAAAGCTACGACCTTTTATAAATACACGGATTATCCTCTCCCGCCTTCGACGATGGAGTTGAGCAGTTCCGCAAGTTCAATAAGATCGATAGGTTTTATAAAATAAGCGACGCAATCGAGCTTTCGCGCCTCGTCGATTATTTCGTCGTCTGAATAAGCCGTCATAAAAGCTATTGGAATTTTCTTCTTAGATAATATTCTTTTCGCGGCTTCAATACCGCTGACCTCATCAGCCAGACGGATATCCATAAATATTATATCGGGCGACTCTTCCAGAGCGACTTTAACGGCTTCCTCACCGTTGGCGACAGCCCTGTCGCAATCATAACCCAGATGATTTAAAAATTTGGTTATCATCATCACCGACCAGGCCTCGTCCTCGACGACAAGAATTTTCAGTTTTCCGGTCACATCAGTTCTCCTTCGCATTAAATATCGCGCCTGATACAGTTATAACAAACTATCGCTTTTTGGCAAGACCTTCGAAATCCTCCCGATTCGCGCAATTCAAAGCGTTATATCCATGAGTCCATTCCAAATAGTCGATATTTCATATTTTGATAAAGATTTTTCAATAATTTTTATACATATTTTCGCCTTTCTGGAGTGGACTCATCCATTAAGCGTGTTATATAAAATTTCGGCCTATTCTAACCTTATTTTAACCTTGTGTCAAGAAATATTTCTATATTTCTACAAGATTTCTACAAGATTTCCATAAGATATTTTATAAGGTTCCACGACACCATATTTGCTATGTTATTTTGAGTTTTGTTATTTAAATATTTTTAAACTCTTCCTTAAAATGTGTAGATAAATACTTTCTTAATATTTTTTTTGAAGGGAGGGAGAAAGGGTTAGCAACCCTTTCTCCCTCCCTATGCCCCACCCTCTTTCTGCAAATTGCCTGACGCTTTTTCGAAGTTTGTCGATAGCTTTTTCTGTCCGGGCTTTAATTTAGTTAAGTTCTTTGCAAAGTGTTAGTGAATTGCCTTTAAGTTTTTTCATACCGGCTGTTTGCTTATTTATCCGCTCATCTATTTATTTTTTTCCATCTATCTATTTACTTCTTTATTCGGTTATTTGGCTGATTGATTAGTTGGTTGGTTGGTCGGCAGCTTGCTTATTTGCATGTGCGCGCGACGCGCGCACATGCGGTACAATAACGGATCGATGCGACTTAATTTAACTGCTCACGATAAAAATTAACTGTTAATCGAGTCTTTATAAATTATGCAAATAAATTTAATATGATTTTCGGTGATATAATAGATGATAGACGAAAGTGACTTGGCGCACGAAGTTTAGTGCCTTTGAGCATTCTGGTTCTCGGCTCGCTCGCCGAGGGCTCGCAGAGCCTTGAAAATAAAGTTTAATTATGAACTTAACAAGAATTACTATTTTTCATTACTGGTCATTTATAAAAGCATTGACGACCGGTCCTAACATAGATTATTACAGAGCGGCGCGAGTGTTTGCAGCACTCACCGCCGCTCTGATTTTCATTTACTTGAAAAAAAATTAAAAAATCATTGATTTTTCATCGTTCCTATTATATAATACAAGTCAAAGAAACAAAAAAATGAAAATTTTATGCAAAAAGAAGACATAACTTGCATAAAAACTAATGATTTACTTGAGAATGCTTGATTGTGTTTTATAAATGACTAATCTGCAAAACTAATGTTCGTCTTGAACTAAACGTCAAAGTTAAAAGCATAGGTGCAATTTTAATGAAATCAAAAAGAACAATAAGGCACAGCGGCTCGTAAACGCTGATAAGCAGCTACTTGAAATATTTGAAACGAAGATTATAAATTTAATAGAACAAATTTGATTTTTATCGACCTTATCAACAATATCATGAGCAAAAAATATTGAGGTTAAAATTATGACAATCAATGATTTAATAAAACAACTTATATATTCATTTAATAATAATGATAAGGAATCATTTATCAATTTCGCACGTGAATATATAGAACGTGAAAAGCGAATGAAGCATAATCAAGCTGCTAAAGAACTGGAAAAGGCTTTATTTGACAAGCAACCCCAAGATAATTTATTTGCCGAAAGAAGATTTAAAAATTCCCTTCCAATTCCAAGAGATTGTGAAAAAGGTTTTCCTTTACTAGAAATTAAAAATTATAATGAAAACATGGAAAATCTTATCTTAAATATAAAAGCAAAGGAAAAACTTGAGCAAATCATCCGCGAATTTAAAGACAATGATATTCTTTCTACCTATAATTTAAGTTATAAAAAGAAAATTCTACTTTGTGGCAAACCAGGCACGGGTAAAACTTTTACGGCACATATTATAAGCTCTATCCTTCAACTTCCTTTAATATACATAAGGTTTGATTCGATAATTTCATCTTATCTGGGCGAAACTGCCGCTAATTTAAGAAAAGTATTTGAATTTATAGAAAATGGAACTTGGATTGTTTTATTCGATGAATTCGATATAATCGGAAAAAACCGCGATGATATACACGAACATGGTGAAATTAAGAGGGTGGTAAATAACTTCCTTCAAATGCTAGATAATTTTAATGGATTAAGCATTATATTTGCTGCAACAAACCATCAAAATATTCTCGACCCAGCAATTTGGCGAAGGTTTGATGATGTAATTTTTTACGAATTACCCGATGAAAATACTAGATATAAGCTTTTTGAAAAATATATAAAACAAATTAAAAGAGATAAAACTATTGATTTAAACGAATTGGCTCAAAAATCCGATAAACTTTCACCTTCAGACATAAAAATGATTTGTGAAGAAGCGATGAAGATTTCAATAATTTATTCACATAACTGTTTAAGTATGTCTGATATTTCATTGGCATTAAATAAATTTATTGAAAGAGAACAAATTAAAGATAAATATTCTGGAGCAAATTATGAACGCATATGAGCATTTATCGCTTCCATTATTTCAAGGAAATGTCCCACGACAAACACGAAGGGGCGGTGGCGGCTATAAGTCTGTTAATGGAAGAAATAAAAATCAGTTTGCAACTGAAAATATACGAATGGCAACTGAAATCACTCGAAGTTATAATTCAATTATCACGAGATTTTCGGGAAGAATTGATCCCAAATTAATATATGAAATTGAAGTCAATCAAGGTGTTAATTGTGCAAACTTTGAGCAAAGTTTGACTGCAATGGGAATTCATGTTTTATCAATAGCTGAAAGTAAAAAAGGTTATTGGGTTGTCTTTTGTGATGATAATGAATTACGTGAATTTAAAAGAAAATTAACAAATTATGGTTCTGAAGATGGACCTAATTATGACTTTTTTGATGCGATTAGTTCGATAAGAGACATTCCTCGAGAAGAAAAAATTGGTAAAGCGCTACAGGACTCTCCACTAGGTTCAACTCCTGATTATGTTAATATTGAACTTTGGAAAATGATAGACCCACGTGAAAGCGATACTTTTATCGATCAGCTTACCCAAACGTATAGAGAAAATAGAAATTTTAGAATCACTGATAGACTAAAAACCAATTCTTTTGTTTTATTACGAGTAAAGCTAACAAACGAAATTTTTGAAGAAATTATTGATTTAAAAGAAATTGCTAGAGTGGATAGGCCTACAATCCCAACATTCAATCAATTTGAGTTTCAAAACATCGATTTAAATGACTTTTCATTTAACGAACCCGATGCTGATGCTACTGGAATTTTGGTTATTGATTCTGGAATAATTTCCAATCACCCTATGTTAGAAAATTGTATTGGAGATGAAGGCAATTTTCAATCTGGTGAAAGTAATACACAAGATACAGTTGGGCACGGAACATCAATCGCTGGTTGTGCAGCATATGGGGATATAAATGAACATTTCTTGCGCAATAATTTTCAACCATCTAATTGGATATTTTCAGCCAAAGTAATGTATGCTGAAAGAAATCCATTTAATGGTGAAATCATAAAAGCAACCTACGATACGGAAAAACTTATCGAAAATCAACTAAAAGAAGCTGTTACACATTTTTTATCAAATGATGATTATAAAATTAGAGTGGTTAATATTTCTTTTGGAAATTCAGATGAAATATGGCTAACAAATTATAATAGACAACTTCCTTTAGCCTCTTTAATTGATGAATTTGCCCGTCAATATTCCAATGTGACATTTATTGTATCCACAGGAAACAGTAATATATTAAAAATTTTTTCTTCAATTAGTGAAATTGTTGATAATTATCCTTCATATTTGAGCCTGTCCGATAAATATTTCTC
>DIVV01000049.1 GCA_002423385.1 bacterium UBP16_UBA6123 | reverse complement strand
TTCTTTTCCCCCGTCGCGGTCTTGAGCGGTTTTAAAGCAGCCTTTGCAGATTACAGGCGAACTTGATAAAAAATCAGATATATACAGCAAACATAAAATAGCATAAAATAACAAAAATTAATAAATATCAATAAAAATATCAATAAAAATCTTGAAAATATATATGAAATGTGTTAAAATAAAGTGCTTAATAATATATTTGAAAATCAAATGTCGGCTATTATTCAGTATTTCGCATAAAATAAATTAATATAGTTAGGAGAGTTAAAATGTCACAAGTTAATTCAACGAAGGTATTAAACGTTTCTCAGATCGATAAAGATAAGGTGCTTATCGAAATAGAAATAGCTCCCGAGAAAGTTAAAAAAGCTATTGAAAGCGCTTATCGCGAAGTCGCGCGCAACGTTAAAATTCCAGGATTCCGTCCCGGCAAAGCGCCTCGCAGCATAATAGAAATGCGTTTCGGAAAAGAGTATTTTTATGAAGAAGCTCAGAAAGAATTATTGACACCGGCTTACATCGAGGTTCTCAACACCCAGAATATCAGGCCGATCGGTTCCGAATTAAAAGACGTTTTCATCGAAGAGGGCAAGCCGCTCGTATTTAAAATCGAGGTTCAGAAAGAGCCTATTTTCGATATCAAGGATTATACGGGCATAGCTCTTACAGGCGGCCCTATTGCCGTTGAAGAATCCGAAGTCGATTCTAAAATCGAAGATTTAAGAAACCGCCATGCGAAGCTTGAAATCGTTACCGGCCGTCCGGCTGCTATGGGTGATTTCGTTATTATCGATTATCAGGGTTATATCAACGAGGAAAAATCTGAAGGCATTAAAGGCGGCGACGTGATGTTCGAGCTCGGCTCAAAAAAGGCCATCACAGGCTTTGAAGAAGGCATAGCCGGAATGAGCGTAGGAGAAGAAAAAGATTTATTCCTTAAATTCCCCAATGATTATCACAGCAAAGATTACGCTGGAAAAGATGTTCGTTTCAATATCAAGCTGAAAGAAATTAAATTCCGCCAGCTTCCCGCCGCCGACGACGATCTGGCTAAACTGCTCGGCGAATTCAACACTCTAGCCGATTTAAAAGAAGATATCCGCAAAAAAAATATCGAATCGAAAACTCAGCATCAAAAAGGCCATTACAGAGAACAAATATGCAAGTTCCTCCTCGAAAAGAACCCGCAGGTTGACGCTCCCGAGACCATGGTCGATAAAGAACTCGACAGAATAATTAAAAATTATGAAATCGAGTTCATGTATAGAAGAATGAATTTCGAACATTACCTCCAGGCGACCGGGCAGACCGTGGCCGATTTCAGAAAACGTCACGTGCAGGATGCCGAACGCAACGTTAAAATAACTAATATTTTATCTTCCATAGGCGAACACGAAAAAATAAGCGCCAGCGAAGAAGAAATAAAAGAACGTCTTGAAAAACTCGCGCTTTCGGTAGGAAAAACTTATTCCGAAATATTAAAGCACGTCGAAGAACATGGCGAGCTCGTTTATATGCGTGAAGAAATTGTTCATCAGAAGGCTTACGATCTTATTATAGCTAAAGCCAATATTACTATAGATCCGAATTATAAATGCACTCACGAACATGACGAACACGGCCACGAGGGTCACGATCATGGCGACGGCTGCTGCGACGATGGCGATGAAAACGAATACGAATGCGGCGACGGCTGTGAAAACCCCGAGCACGCTCACGCGCGCAATAATTAGTAATTAATTCGCGGAATCGGTCAAATGAGCCTTATATAACGCGATTAAATAAAATCAGAATTAAACCGATAAGTTAAAATTGAAGTCTTAATAATTTTTGAATTATAAAGGGGGAACCACAAGGTGCTAGTTCCAATGGTAATCGAAACCTCGTCGCGGGGCGAGCGCGCTTATGATATTTACTCGAGGCTTTTAAAAGACAGAATAATATTTATAGGCTCGGATATCGAAGATTATAGCGCGAATTTAATAATCGCGCAGATGCTTTTTTTAGAGGCGGAAGATCCCGATAAGGACATAAACGTTTATATAAACAGCCCTGGCGGTGTAGTCACTTCCGGGCTGGCTATTTACGATACCATCAACGTAATAAGACCTGCCGTTTCAACTATATGCTGCGGCCAGGCCGCATCGATGGGCGCGGTTTTACTCGCCGCGGGAACCAAAGGCAAGAGGCTCGCTTTGACCAACGCGCGCGTGATGATACATCAGCCTTTAGGCGGCGCGCACGGCCAGGCGACCGATATCGAAATACAGGCCAAAGAAATACTTGGCATAAAAGAAAAGTTAAACAGAATATTAGCCAGCCATACGGGACAGCCCTATGAAACCATCTGTCAGGACACGGAGCGCGATAATTTTATGTCCGCGACCAGAGCTTTAGAATATGGCCTGATCGATAGAATTTTAGAGCCGCGTCCGAAGAAAACCGCTGAGGAGGTATAAACTTATATGGTATTCGGCCCGAATAAAGCATCACTTAAAGCATGTTCTTTTTGCAACAAGACGCAGAATTTAGTCAGAAAATTAATAGAGGGTCCAAACGTTTATATTTGCGACGAGTGCGTCCGGTTGTGCAATAATATAATTTTAGAGCCTGAAGAAGAATCGAATTCTCAGCGTGAGCGAGAAGGCCTTATCAAGCCCCGCGAATTGCACGCCGCGCTGGATCAATATATCGTCGGGCAGAAAGAACCTAAAAAAACGCTTTCAGTAGCGGTTTATAATCATTATAAGCGCATCAGGAACCGCGCGTATCATAACGATGATATCGAGATCCAGAAAAGCAATATTTTGCTTATAGGTCCGACCGGAACCGGAAAAACGCTTCTGGCGCAGACGCTGGCTAAAATTCTCGACGTTCCTTTCGCGATAGCGGACGCGACCACTCTTACGGAGGCGGGTTATGTCGGCGAAGACGTTGAAAATATTCTTTTACGCCTGATACAAAACGCCGATTACGATATACAGAAGGCTCAGCAGGGAATAGTTTACGTGGATGAAATCGATAAAATCGCCAGAAAATCCGAAAACGTTTCTATTACGCGCGATGTATCCGGTGAAGGCGTGCAGCAGGCTCTTTTAAAAATACTCGAAGGAACGGTCGCCAACGTTCCGCCTTATGGCGGGCGCAAGCACCCTAACCAGGACCTCATTCAGATCGATACTTCGAATATATTGTTTATATGCGGCGGCGCTTTCGACGGCTTAGATAAACTTATCGAATCGCGTATGTCTACGAAAGTAATGGGGTTTGGCGCGGAGATAAAGGCCCGTTCGCAGCGCGACGTAGGCCGCCTTCTTTCCGGCGTGCTTCCAGAAGATTTGCTTAAATTCGGCTTGATTCCCGAATTTATAGGCCGTCTTCCGGTGCTCGCCACTTTCCATCAGCTCGATGAAAGCGCGTTGACCGATATACTTACGAAGCCCAAAAACGCTATCTGCAAGCAGTATCAAAAACTTATGAGAATGGAGGGCGTCGATCTTCAATTTACCGACGACGCGCTTAACTCGATAGCCACGGAGGCGTTGAAACGTCAGACGGGAGCTCGCGGACTTCGTTCGATAATCGAAAATTTAATGCTCGACGTTATGTATAACATACCTTCGAGTGAAAATAAAATTAAAAAGATTATAATCAACAGAAACGTAGTCGAAAAAAAGGGCGTACCTCTTAAATTCGGCGAAAACGAAGAACCCCGCGAATACGCATAAAACAATAAACGCTTTATATAAAAAAACGCCCCTTGACGGGGCGTTTTTTTATACAGGCGGATAAATAAATGTGTTCATTGCAAATGCTCAATTTTTCGATAGTTTTCAAATTAAATTTTAACGCGGGCGGCGGAATTTTTTCCGTCACCCGCAAAGTGATTGTTTATATAGTTTTGCTTTGCACTTCTTTTTGTCTGATAGTATACTTTGGACCGTAAGAATGAGGATGGTAGGACATTTTAACTCTTCTCAAATTATCGAATCCTAAATCGTCGCCGACGTTGATGAATTCGCAGCCGCCAAACTCCCGGCAGCAGAATTCTTTGAATAAATATTGAGAAATGCCGAAATACTGGAAATTGGTTTTTTCGATTAAAATCGAAGCAGTATTATCGTTGATTTTTTCGCCGAAGGTAACGCCTTCAGCACGCCCGTTAATCAATATGAGGGCGCCTTTCAGCTCGAGTTCCTCGTAGCGGTCCAGCACTCTGATGATAGCGTTTCTTTCGAGTTCTATAAGCTCGATGAAGTGATCTAATTCGTGCGCGTTTAGAGGCGATATCGAAGTGAGGCGCAGATTGGCCCAGCGGTAAATTAAATCTACCGTCGCTTCGCGATAGGCGAATGAATAGGGAATATATTCAAATTTAAAATTTTTAGTAAAATAATTGATTTCATTTCTTTTCGTTTTATATTTATTGCCTTTCAGTTCCGTCAATTCGCTTGTTAAATATATGTAGTCGGGATTTTGCCTTTCGACCTGATAAGCGTTAAAATCAAGATCATCCAGGTAGGCGGCGTAAACGTAATCAACCTTTGAGCCGCGCGGGTCGCGGTTGCAATGATTCATTATTTTAAAACATTCCTCGAGGGTTTCTGAAGGCATATTAATTCCTAAAGGCGGAAGAAGCATGGTAAGCAATTCGTTGTTAAATATAAAAAGGCACAAATTGCCGTTCACTTTTTTTACAAAGCCGTCGGCGTTTTCGAACCACATGAAATTATTGGCGAAAGTATAATCTGAAAGATTAATTTTTAATTGCCGTACGTAATTGTCAAAAATATTTTTGTGTGAAATATCTACTTTTTGCAGTCCCGAATGAATTAACGATTCCAGCGGTGCTAAAATACAAACCACTTCCCCAAACTTTTAATTTATTTATTTTGTTGAGCGTTTCCGCGGCATCCTACTATAAAGTGGTATTTATGGGATAAAAAAAACAGATCAAGCGGCAATAAAAAATACCGCTTGATCTGGCCGATCAAATTAAATTGGTCGATTATATTCAGTTTTTTTGATATTGTGTATAATTGTTATTTTACACATACGTAGGAGAGCAGAATACTGCCGCTCCGTTAAAGTTCGCCTTCTTTATAGCCGTTAAAAAGCGGCTTATTACTCTTTTTCTTCTTTGGCAGCTTTACCCTTGGCGACTACTTCGGGTTCAGCGGCTCCGGCAACTGCCGCGCCTTCAGCGCCCGGAGTTTCTTCTTCGGTACGAGGAGCGGATACGGTTACGAGCACGTCGTGCGGGTCGGAAATTATATGTATTTCAGCGGCCGCTTTTATATCAGCTACGCGAACCGCGTGATGTAAATCAAGAGAGGTAACGTCGATGGAAAAATGGTCAGGAATGTTAATCGGCAGGCAGTCGATTTCTATCTGGTCTTTAATGTGAGTTAATACTCCGCCTTTTTTCAAACCGATCGGTGTGCCGTGAGTAACGACTGGAACCATTGTTCTGATTTTCTTGTGCTCGTCGAATTCATAAAAATCGACGTGGGTGACTCTGAGTTTTATAGGATCGTACTGAATGTCTTTAATCAGGGTATTTTTAACGATGTCTTTAGCGCCATCGTTGAAATTAACTGAATAAATAGCCCTTTTCATGTTTTTTCTGTATATATTCTCGAAATCTAATTTAGTCAAAGTAAGCATGGTGCTTTCTTTGCTCTGTCCGTACAATATGGCCGGTATTCTGCCTTTGGTTTTTAATTTGTTGGTAGCCGATGTGCCGGCGGATTTTCTGACTTCCGCATTGATTGTAACCTGTTTCATGGTAAAAATCTCTCCTCTTTTTCGTTGTTTTATTTAAAATTATGTGCTTATTTTACCATGTTTACATAGTTTTTGTCAAGTATTTTTAAAATATTTTTATAATTTTTTCACGCAGCCCGGTTAAAATTGATAATGAAGACGGAACCTTCGTTTAATTTGCTCCGGCAGTTGAGCGAGCCGTTATGCTGCGAGATTATCGCCTGGCAGATTGAAAGGCCGAGTCCGCTGGCGCCGGATTGCTGCCTGGTGGTAAAAAATGGCTCGAAAATGTTATTGACGACTTCCTCGTCCATGCCGCAGCCGTTATCTTCTATGGTACAAAAAACTAAAGATTTACTGAGACCTATCGAGACTGTTATGAGGCCGTTTTTGCCCTGCGGTATTGAATTGACGGCGTTGGTGAGAATATTTATCAGGGCCTGTTCGAGCTGTGATTCGTTGCCAGTGATTTCGACTTTTTCATTGCAGCGTTTAAAAACTAAATCGATATTTTTTAATTTTGTATTGCGCCGGCACCATTCAATAGAATTAGCCGCCACTGAGTTTAAATCGAGTTTGTTGTGGCCGGCCGGAACTACTTTGGCAAAATTGAGGGTATTTAAAATAGTGGAGTGTATGCTCGATGAAGCCTTTTCTATGAGTTTTAAATTTTTTTCGGCTTCGTCGCTTTTTTCGCCGGTGCAGATCTTTCGCAGGCAATCTTTTGCGAGATTTATCACTGTCAGCGGATTTTTAATTTCGTGAACTATTTCGGATATTATTTTTCCTAGAAATATCATTTTTTCGTTCTGGAGGAGCTGGCGTTCGAGTAATTTTTTATGGGTGATATTGCTTGCTATTATTACCATGGCCTGAAGCGTGTTTTCTTTCTGGCCGGTGTTTTTTATAGTGAAGGCCGAAAAATTTGTGAGAATTTTACGGCCGTCCGCGCAGCGGAGGTAAACGTCGCGATTGTATATGTTAACGCCTCTGATAAGCTCGGCGGTTATTTTTTGATAATCGCCGTCACAAAAGAAAGGTGCCGGAGTTCTGGCGACCGCGTTAATAGCGGCGACCTGGAGGTTATTTTCCGCGCCGGAGTTAAATATCAAAATTTTCTGGTTAGCGTCGAGAATTATTATTATTTCTGAAGAGCTTCTAATTACGTTATATAAAAAATTTCTGTTTTCAGCGAGTTCGTTATGGGTTTTTAAGAGGGCCTCGTAATTTAAAAGCAGCTTTTCATTTGTCTGCCTGATGCGTTTTTGAGATTCGATGCTTATATTTTTCAGAAAGCGGAAAGCTGCGTAGGAATAACGGTGGGAAAATCTTTTGAAGCGTTCCTCGTCGAGGCTTATAAGCATCGATTTTGCTGCCGATACCGCATCGGCGCTTCGCACGCTGTTGTCTAAAAAAGACATTTCCCCGAAAAATTCCGATTCGCCGAGGCGTGTGATTTCGTACTCGGCTCCGTTTTCGGTGGTTTTACATATTTTTACCGCGCCGGATATGATCATGTAAATAGAGGTGCCGAAATCGTTTTCGCGGAATATTACCTCGTTTTCTTCCGTTTCGTGAAATAAGGCGAATTCGAGCAGCTCTTTAATTTCGGATTCGCTGAGGCTCGATAAAATATTAATCTGTCTGATTTTAGGTATATATAGATCTATCTTGTTCAAAATCAACCTCTTCGTACTATAGTCAATGACGCTTAATTCAGGTTAAGTAACCAGCGGCGCAGGTTATGCAAAAACTTCACCGGAAAATGCCGCCACTTTAATTTATTCTACTTTATTTTCACTTAAAATTCAAGGTTTTTTTAATTGTAATTTATAAATTAAATCAAAAAATAAAATCTTGCATTGACTGTCAAATTATGATAAAATTATGACGTTTAGTAAGTCTGACCGCTTCGGATTTCCGTATTTTTTTTACGGCGCGCGGTTGAGCTTCGGCGCAGGTAACGCCGTTGCAGCAAATATTGAAGTTTATTAATCAAAAATATTTTATCAGGAGAGAGTTTTATTATTATGTCCATTAAAGCATTTACAAATTTTAAAAACAAATCCGTTATTTTCTTTATAACAACCTGTTTTATTTTACTATCCTTTAATTTTTCACCGGCGGCGACGCTTTCCTACAGCGATATTCCCGGCATAGCCTCTTACTTTTTTTATACTCACGTCAATCAACGCGAATTCAGCGAAGAGCTTTATTTAAGAACGGTTAAAAATTTTGTGAAAATATTAGACCCGACTAAAATTTTTCTGCTCGCCGGCGATGTTGAAAGTTTTGAGCAGGAAGCGCGCGAAGGCGTCAAAAAATTTATGGCCGATTTTAAATCCGGCGATATGTCGTTTTTCGTTAAAATTCATAATTTTTTCAATAAGCGTCTTGCCGAAAGAAAGATCGAAATCGACGCTTTGATAACCGAAGATTTCAAACCGCTGCCAGCAAGCGAAACCGACGGACTCGATTCGCCCGAGGCGCAGTTATGCAAAACTACAGCAGAACTTGAATTAAGAATAAAAAAAATATTGAGCCTGCAGTATGAAGGGCTGAAATCAGCTAAAAAAGACGTAAAGGAAATAGTTAAAAAATTGAAGACCCGCTATAAAGAAGCTTATGCGCATTACGATAAGTTCGACGAAGTTAAAATCGCGGATTACATACTTAAAAGTTTCGCTACCGCGCTCGATCCGCATTCGCTTTACTTTAATCCCGAAGAAATCGAAAGTTTCAATATTTCTTTTAAGCTGTCGCTTGAAGGTATAGGCGCAACTTTAAAAAGTGAGGACGGATATACTATTGTAGATTCGCTCGTTACGGGAGGGCCGGCTGAAAAAAGCAGACGGATCAAACCTAACGATAAAATAATAGCAGTGGGACAGCAAAACGGCGATATGCTCGATATTATCGGGATGGACCTTAATAAAGTGGTTCAGAAAATACGCGGACCCAAAGGCACGAAAGTTCGTCTCAGCATTCTGCGCGAGCCTAAAAGCAAGCCGGCCGAGCAATTTTTAATAACGATTGTACGCGATAAAATTAAACTTGTCGATCAGGCCGTCAAGCGCGAATTAACCGAAATAGATGGGAAAAAATACGGAGTCATTAAAGTGCCTTCGTTTTATGAAGATATGGAAGGCGTCCGCAAGCATCAGGAAGGCGCCGCATCGTGCTCTAGCGACGTAAAGCGCGCCATGCAATATTTCAACACGACCGGCGAAGTCGAGGGCATAGTGCTTGATTTAAGAAGCGATACGGGCGGCTCGCTCAACGAAGCCGTTAAAATGGCCGGACTTTTTATAAAACGCGGCGTCGTAGTCATGGTCAAAGACTCTTACAATAACGTTCAGGAACTTGCTGATCAGGATGCCGAGCGGCATTATAACGGCCCGATCATAGTCCTTGTAAATAAGTTGTCTGCTTCCGCGTCGGAAATTGTCGCGGGCGCGCTCAAAGATTACGGGATCGCCGTCGTGGCGGGCGATTCTTCGACTTACGGCAANNCAAAGGCAGCGTTCAAACTATGATAAATCTTCCCAACGATCTTGGCGCCATAAAAGTTACCAACGCCCTGTATTACACCGCAGGAGGAGCTTCCACTCAAAAAAAAGGAGTTCCGGTAGATATAGTTATTCCCAGCGCGACGGAAGAGTTTAAATCGGGCGAAGCTACGGCGGATTACGCCCTCGACTGGAGCGTTATAAGTTCGGCGATCCCTCGCGTGGCGCTTTCTGAAGATATTACCGTTAAGAGCGGCACGCTTGAAACTATAATTAAAGACCTTGCCGACAAAAGCCGTCTGCGCGTCGAAGCGAGCCCTAAATTTAAAGAACTCGCCGAAAAAAATAAAAAGAACGGCAACGGATTGAGCGATGATGAAGAAGAAAAAAAAGGTGAAAAAGAAGACACCAGAGAAACTATCATAAAAAAAGACGATATCGTTCTTGAAGAGGCTTTCAACATACTTAAAGACATAAAAGCGCTTACGAAATAATATACATTTTTCATTCATATAGTTTAAATTTAATCGGGAGGAATCAGTGCAGACGCCGCCGTTTATTAAAGTACTTAAAGTCGTAACTTTCGCTATCTTAGCTCTTGTGTTTTTAGTATTGAGCTATTACCTTAAATTGAAGGGCGTTATTATAAGCTCCGTAATTATATTCGCCGCCGTTATGATCGGTTACGGCGCGGAAGTTCTTGAATTGATTCTTCCGAGCGGCGTAGCGATAGCCATAGTGGCTTTGCTTCAGATATCGCCGGAGTTTTTCGTAGAATGGGCGACGGTAAAAAGAGCCGCTTTCGACCCGGAGTTTTTACATAATGCCATGGCTAATCTTTACGGCGCGAATAAACTTTTAGTCGGTTTCGGCCCGCCGCTCGTTTTTTTCGTGTATTATTTCTTTTCGCCCGCTAAAAAAACCAATTATATCAGTCTCCATAAAATAAAGTCGTACAGCATATTCGTTATGATTTTCGCCATCATCTACAATATGGTTATCTATCTAAAAAATTCACTCATGTGGTATGACAGCATAGCGTTAATAGCTATTTATTTCGGCTCCGTGTTTTTTATAGGCCGCATGGAAATGCGACATAATAAATTTAAAGCTGAACGGGGCGAGGCGGCCGAAGAAGAAGGGCCGAAAATAGAAGACAGCGCCGTTGAAAAATTAATACATAAATTCGTTCTGGCCGGAGAAAAAGTTATCGCCTACAGAGCTTATATTGTGTCATTCGCGCTCCTGGCGACCGGCGGAGCGCTTTTGATCGGCTTCGCCGAGGAATTTCTCGAATGCCTTCTGCACGCGGCTAGCGCGGCTGGAATTTCGACATTCATATTCATAGGATATGTAGCTCCGTTCATGTCGGAATTTCCAGAAAAAACGGTCGCTATAGGCTATGCCATGAAGGGTCACGAAGATACGGCCATGATTAATTTTTTAAGCTCGATCTTAGCGCAGCTCACTTTGCTTACTGCGATGGTGCCGCTCGCCTACAGCTATTATAAAGGCTTTCTTACCGGCATCGTCTTCGATCCGATACAGAGCCAGGAATTGCTTCTTGTAATCGCGATGATGCTGTTTTCGATGATGCTTTTTTTAGACCTTAAATTTACGATTCGCGAAACCATCCTCGCGCTTGGCTTATTTATCTGGCAGTTTATATTTCCCGAATCGCGCGATACGGTCACCAGGGTTTATTTCGTACTTTTTATTTCATACCTGCTTGAAATGGTTCTCGAAAGGCAGCACACCGATGTTTTTAAAACGGTCGTAAAACCGCAGGGCGGGGGGAAATAGTGTATAGTGGAGAGTTGAGAGTTGAGAACTAAAGAATTTTTGACGATTAGAAGCGTCTTTAATGCATTAAAAGTTTATTTGAATTTGTAAAAGCGCGCGGGGCGCGCCAGTCTTTAACTCTCCACTCTCCACTCTCCACTCTCCACTCTCCACTCTCCACTCTCTCTTTTTTCGTTTTCTAGAATTGCGGGCTTTTTCGCTTGATAAGCGCCGGTATTTTTTTTATAAGCGTGCGTTTTAATTTATCGTTTTTTTCGATATAATTATCGACGTTCATTTTTTTTGAGCTTTTTTCGAATTCCGCTTCTATGGCGGCGGCTATTTCTTTTATTAGCGCGAGCTGCGTTTCGTTTTCAAAGTGAAAACTGAGTTCCTCGCAGGCATTTTTAGAGGCGGCGGCGACTATCCGGCTTGCCTGCTGATAAAAATTGCCGTTCGTGCATCGCTTTTTTATTATTTCGCCATCTTTCCAGTTGGATGGTATCAGATCTTCGATGGTTATCAGTTCTATATTTTCAAGCGAAGCGGCCGCTGGCGGAATATTTCGCGATATCGACATATCAATCACGATGATCTTTTTTGCGCCGGGGCCGTAAAGAAAATTATTTTTAACGCAAAATCCGATGTCGGCGACATCAAATATCAAAATATCATAATTAATTAATTCTTCATATTTGATATCTTCGCTTTTTTTAATAAGATCGGTTTTTATTCCAGGAACTCTTAAAGCCGCCGCCAATCCGCGCGCGACTCCGCCGCCTCCCGCGATCATGGCTCTTATCCGGCTAAATTCGCCGTCGCTGAATCTTTCGTGTATTTTTTTAAGGATATTTTTTTTTATTATATTGCGGTCGGTGAAGGCGGGAACTTTATTTCTAACCTTGATGACGCATTTTAATCCGGTTTCATATATTTTTTCTATAATTTTTCCGCTGAGTCCGGCTTCACGGCAGCGGCTGTAGCTGTCTTTAATCTGGCCTAAAACCTGTATTTCGCCTATGTCTTCCGATTCAAAACCGCTCATTACCGAGTAAAGGTGATCCAGCGCGCCGCGGGAGGTTGCGCAAAAATGCTTGTCGGAGCTTAATTTCAATCCTCTTTTTTTTAATATATCGTTGAAAAATTCTTTCAGGCGGGTTATTATAAATCTTTTCGCTTTCGCTTCATCTTTATTTTCCGAACCGCGCAACGATATTAATATTTCATAACGCAGGCATGTGGATATTATTACGGCTTCCACCCGCGGGATTTTTTTTTTTATAAGGCTGAATATATCATTAAATTCATTGAAAAGTTTTTCGTAATCGGAAACGATTTCTAATATTTTTTCTTTTTCTATTATTTTAGAGTTAATACCGTAAATTAATATAATCAATGAAGCGTCCTTATAATTTTAAAATTCCCTGGTTTTGCGCCGCGTTTAAATCAAAAGCTGAAAAATCGAGCGGTCCGAAAAATTTAATATTATCATTGTTTTCCCGCGGCGTTAAGTTATGGATGTAACCTTCATTTTTATCCGTCTGTGAAGTAGCGGGGATATTTTCTTCGCTTTTTAAATTAAGCGTATAAGCGAGCGCGCCGTTTTTTGGAAAAATCTTTAAATCGCCGCGCATCGTTTTATGAGGCTGGCTGATAACCAGATTGTTTAAAAAGGTTTTATCGTTTCTTATAACCAATTCGGCGTCCGCCAGAGCGTTTTTTAAACCGAACAGGCCGTCGATATAAATTTTTTCTAATTTTGCATTAACCGAGGCGAAAAAGCCGTTCCGGTTTTTATTAATATTTGCTTTTATCGATGCGAAAGAAGAAGATGCTTCGGCCAGCCTGCCTTCACCACCCCATTTTTCGTCGGTTTCGTCGTAATCGAATGCCACCAGAATTTCATCTTTATTATTTCCGGCATCCGAGATCAGATGATCGTTATAAAACGAAGGTGAATGTTCTTTTAAGGTAAAAATATATGATATTTCTTCTGGAATTTTATAATTTTTAATTTCGCCGTTCAGTTCGTGCCAGCGTCCCGCGGTTTTTAAAACTACCGGTCCTGCCGTTTTAAAACCGTTTGAATCGCCTTCTATTCTGCCGTTTAAGCGTTCAAAGGCGAGTGAGATTTTTTGCGAAACTATATCTACGTTTTTAAGCGTGAATGATGTTTTATGCTGCCAGTTGCGGTAATCGCAGCCTGATCCATTGAGCTGGATTTCGGCGTTCACGGCCCCCGTCGAATAATAATGGCCTGCCGCGCCCCCGCAACCGGAGTATTTTTTTATGGCGTCAAAATATTTTTCGGCGCCGGCGTTTTCTGAGTTGAGATTTAGAGTGGTTTTCATTCCGTCGCCAGTGAATAGCCCTGTTATCGTGCCGTTGACGCTAAAATCTATATCTTCGGCTTTTATAATGGAATCCGTTATTTTCAGTGAGTTTTCGTTAAAGCTGACATTTATGGTATCGCCGATAATTTTTAAAGGACTGCCGCTGTTTTTTAATGAAAGATTTTTAGCGGAGGCGCTTCCGAAAATTTGAATTCCACAGGCGGGTGAGTAATTTACCACGGCCGATATAAACATGAGGCCGTCTTCTACCGCAATTTCATGTGTGAAGTATTTAAGGAGCCAGTTGAAACTTGCGAGTTTAACTCTTTCAGCTTCTATTAACACTTTCATCGACATTCTGCTTAAATCTATTTCACCCTTCACAGCCGCCGACGGTATCACTAAGTTTCGGCCTTTATGCATTTCAAGTAAAGATTCGAACTGATAAGTGTTCATAAAGGCGTTTGCCGGAATTATTTTAAGGCCGGTGAAATTGATCGCGCCATCGGAGGTTTTATTGATATTATCGAAGGCCAGGTGAAGCCGGTTGATATTGATTTTATCGACGCAAACTCCCATGGTGTGACCGTAAAACATGTCGGCTACGGTTTTTTTGACCGAATTAAAAAAAGCGGCCGGATCTATCATATCGTCGTTTTCCATATGAACGAAATTGACGCTCATATTATTTAAGTCGAAATCCTGAATCATTAATTTTTGATTCCGTAATATGCTTAAAAGTGAATATTTCGCGCTCGCGGAGTCCGCTTTAATGTTTTCGACGCCGGATTTTTTTTCTCCGCCGGCTTTTGCCGACATCGTAAGTTCACTAAATATGGTTTTGTTGAAAAAATTGCCCGATATATTCTTAATGCTTATATCGCTTTTGCAATACTCAGATAGCCTTCTGGATACTATTTCGCCGGCGTAGCCGGAGCCGAGCCAGATATAACCGGCCCCCGCGACCGCCCCTGCCAGGGCGGCGCATGATAGAGATACTTTTATAAACCTGACTAATTTTTTAAACATATTATTTATCACCATTTACTTTTATCGTTTAATTTATTAATACATTTTGGCGTTTACCGCGTTATTTGCCTATATGAGTTCTTAGCGATATATCTTCGCTTGTTTACTCGTTTGTTATTATATGCGTCTGGCCGGCTTTTATCTCCACGCCGCTTGCGCCGGAGCCCTGATAGTAATTAATGTTTTGCTGGCAGCGGTCTTTAGCCGTGGCGTCGGTGCCTGAAAACGTTGCGTTAAAACCGTACTTATAATAAAAACCGGTAGGTGAATTGTACCAGGTATAAGCACGATAATCCGAGTTTGGAACATATTCACCGTCGCCAATGTCTCTACCTAAAGTAGGACTTCCGCTTAAATCTATGTCGCCGGCTACTGAAAGTACGTAATTGCCAGGCGGTATTATAATGTCAGGGTCCGTGCCGACTGGATAGGACATTATTTTAATAACGCCCTGCGCGTCGCTGAACTTAAGCGGTTTGATACCCGAAGAACCTCCACCGTCGCGCAAATCGAACAATTCGAGATAATATCTTCTTGGTATGCTGAGTCCGTCGGTTTTATCAAGCGGGCCGCCAAGAGCGAGCCAGTAATCTTCTCCGCGCATTTTCGCTTTAAGCGTTGCCGGAGCGTCTCTGTAAAATTCGCCGATGCTGAAATCCGTTCCGTTTTCAAGATAGCGGATACCCGTTATGTGCCCGCCCCATACCATGACCGCGAAATTAATATTGGCCGTCGTGGTGTTTTCAGTAACCGTTACGCCAGCCGGCGTTTTGCCGTCGAGCGTATAGATCTGGCTCATAAACATCCTCTGTGAGTAATCGTTTCCAACGCCCGTCCAGTTGGTCAATGAAGTCACGTCCTGAACGGCGAAGTTGTTATATGTTCCTACGGGCACTTTTTGTATTTCGTATTGCGAGTTCGTACGGTTATAAGCCGTGGTGCCGAAGGTCAATCCTCTGTAACCGTACATCACGTTAAACGTAGCCCCGCCCCAGTTAGATGAAACCGTAGGATGGGCCGTCACTGAATTTACGGTCGGTTCCGATGCTTCGTGCAGATGGTTGTAATCGGTCGGTTCAGAGTTGACGGCATTAAGATTGTTGTCGTAGTAAACTGTTCCGGTAACCGTGCCGAATTTTGGATACAGGTAGCTGTCGAACGCATAAATAGTGCCCGGCGCCTGTAGCATAGCGATTTCACTTGTTTCGGTATAGCCATTTGCGTAAAATCTTAAGTTATACCGTGTGTTGGCGGGCAGTTTTATCAGGTATCGGCCGTCCGGCTGGGCGTCGTAAGTCGTATTAAAGCCGGAGAGCGAGGTAACCTGTACTTTAGCGTTGGTTATATGTGAATTAATGCTGTCCTTGTTTGTAATACCGTAAAGATTCACGCCTTCTATGGCCATTTTGTAGTCATAGACTTTTCCGCTGATCAGAGCGTATTGCGATTCGGTAGGCGTTACCGCTATATTGATTATGGATGGATTCGTGCCTCCCGAATTGACCGTCACGACATTGTTGAGCGCCGAATCGAACCAGGGGCTCGGCGCGATATTGTTGCCGAGGAACCTGTCGTAAATGGTGAAGCGTTTAGCTCCGTCAGGCGCTATGGGAAGGTCGTTTATCACAAACGACGAGTCGCTTAATACGAAAGTGTCGAAGGTGAATGAGTGGTAATCGTAACTTACAATAAGAGTGTTTACAAGACTCTGGAACACTCCGCCTTCAGCGGTAAATATCGGTTCGTCGCCCGTATCGACGTAACTGTTGCCGTTTTTATCGTAATATGCGTTGCCGTAGGCCGTTACGCTTTGCGGCTTGATCTTGAAATCCAGGCCGTTATAAGAGTTCGGATATGTATCGATATTGGTGCCCGGAAATGACTGCGCTATATAGTTCGAGCATGAAACCGAGAAGTCGAAACTCAGCGAAGGTAGTTCTATTTCAAACGATCCGCTTGAAAGCGTCGCTGAAGACACCACCTGATAATAGGTTCCGTCGTTTCGTTTATATTTAGCCGTAACCGTGGCGTTGGCGACTCCGGCGCGCGACAGGTTGTTTGCCGTAACCGCCAGATCGTAAACTTTAGAGTCATATACCGTGCCTTTTACCGCGACTGTTTTCAGTCTTATGTAAATAGTGCCTATATCGTATTTTTGACCGGCCGTCAGAGTCACGGTGCGCAGCGCGTCGTTGAAAAATTTGTTACTGCCCGTGCTGCTTTGTATCGATAAGTCGTACGGTCCGCCTTTTTGAATTCCTTTTAACTTGAACTTGCCGTCAACTCCCGCGGTAGTCGAATACAGAATAGAGTCTTTGGTAAGATTGATGGCTACGGAGAAGTTAAGCGATGAAACCGGCCCGCCGGTTAGTTCGTCTAAAACCGTTCCGCTGATTTCAGCTAAACTTGAAGTAAGCTGAATGTCGGGTGAAATATAATAAGTTGTGGTGCCGGTGCCGAGCGTGAAATTTCTGAAAGCGATTTCATAATCGGTCAAAGATATTTCGAGCTGCTTTTGATTAACTAAATCAACAGGCACCGTCGTAAGTGTAAAGTATCCGAAACTGTCAGTAGTAACCGATGGAACGCTTACTTCACCGATTATTTTTACCGTGACGTTTGAAAGCGGAAGCAGATCGGCGTTTACGACCTTGCCTCTTACATCGCGCGTCGATCTGTTCATGGTGATATCATCCATGGTAATATCGTCGCCCGTCGTTCCAGGCGAAGTTACCGTCTGGGTTTTATATCCGAGCGAGATGGCTTCGTAATTAATAGTGAATGTGGTCGTGGCGTTGCCTATTTCAACGCCCGAAATCGTATAACGGCCGTCCGCTCCGCTTGTCGTCGAGTGCGAAGTGCCGTTGATGGATATGTTTATTCCCGAAATAGGATTCGAATCGGAATCGATCACCTTGCCGCGGATGGCGACGGTGTTTCGATACATCGCTATATCAACTTTCGTGCGCTGTCCGGCGATTATCGTTTGCGAGAAAACTTTTTTCTGATAGGTTTTGATGTTGTTTCCGTTATCGACGGTTATGGTTCCGGTAACCGGACTCATATTCTTGAATTCATACTCGCCGCCGACGCCCGTGCGAAAAGCCGTAAATGTTCCGAAAGTCGCCGAGGGCGTTATGTCGATTCCCGTTATTCCCTGCTCCGCGCCGTCTTTAATGCCGTTATTGTTTTCGTCGAAAAATATGACGCCGTACAGGTCGCCATTTTTAGCCTGCATTTGAACGTCTTTAACCACGGCCGTCGTGTTTGGAAGGCTTACCGCTACAGGCAGCGAATAATAACCTTCAGAGGCGGTTGATGAGAATGTAAGGTTGTAATTGCCTAACTGAGCGTTGTTGAACAGATATTTTCCGTCAGCCGCGGTTATAAAATCAGGCGTTGTCGCGGGTGTGCCGCCGACCGGCGTTAAAAATATATTTATATCAGACAGCGGTTTATCCTGACCGGCCTGGTAGCCGCTCACATTGTTGGTTTCAAGATAAACGACGCCAGATAGTGAACTGAAATTAGTTGAAAGAAATACGTCGTCAATAACTTTAATGGAATTATTCGTTACCTGGATGCCGGAAGCCGTGTATGTGGAATAGGTAGGATCGGGCTGCAGGCCGGCGTTTAATTTTGTGAAGTACAGACTGTAAGTGCCCGCCGGAACGTTATTGTCGAAAAGGAACGCGCCGTCATTTTCAGTCGTGAAGCTTGGCACGTTAAGCCCTATTATAGACACCCTTACGTTTGAAAGCGGAAGATTATTTTGCGAGTCTTTGACGCGGCCGGAAATGCTTCCGGTTACTTTGCTCATTTTTTCGTAAATAGTTATTTCACGCGAAGCGTTCGGGGTATTCGCCATTACGTAATTTCTCTGTATGGTTATATAGGAGTCTCTTGTTATATTAAGCGTGAAAATTTCATTTGTGTCGGTTTCGTCTTTGTAGTAAACGAGATTGGTTATATTGAAAAACCCCGAAGCGTCGGCTGTGGTGGTTATATTCTGGTTGTTAAGCCCCGCGCTGACTTTGATTGTCGCGCCGGCGAGCGGCGAAAGCGTTTCGGTATCGACGATATTGCCGGAAATACTTCCGGTTGGATACGTAGTTTTAGTTATAACCGTGCCGTTAATTACCGTCGTGGACGAATTATTGACGTTAATGATACGGTTTCCGCTGGGGCCCTCGAGCCATGAAGTGGAGTTGAGCTCCGCGTAAGCCGGATCGAGATTGGCGGCCGGCGGATCGATAGTAAGATAATAGCTTCCGACAGGAAGATTGGTGAACATAAATGTCGAGTTGCTTTCGACGGAAACGCTGAGAGTAACGCCGCGGTAATTGGTTTTTACCTTGAAATCGCCGAGCATGTATTTTGGATGAGCGTCTTTTATTTTAGTGGTGTCGCCGACATCGTAATAACCGTTATTATTGGAGTCGAGAAATACCGTGCTTGATATATTGCCGACGCGCGGGTCGAGATTGAAATTTTGCGTGTGCGACTGTATCGCCGTGCTGAGTATTACTTCGTTCGAGCTGATCTCGCCGTCGATATAATTAGTGGCGCTGGCTTTGAATTTATAATCTGAATAGACCGGCACCGTTATCTGGTAAGAGCCGTCATAGGAGGTAGTAGTGGTTTTTGTGTACGGGATGCCGTTGATCGAAGCCTGTACGACTGCTCCCGATATGTAGTAATCGGATAGTCCGCTTATTACGCCCACTTTGTCGTTGACGATTTTATCCCTTACTCTGCCTGTAATCGTCATCGTTTTAAGCGTAACGTATATTATTCCGAGATCGGTCGTCTGGCCGGCCGTTACAAGCGCGTTGCGGCTCGCTTCTTCGAACATTTTCAGGTTGGTGCCGCTTGTTGCGTGCCTTACTTTAAGGCTGTAGGAGCCGGAAGGAATATTTTCCATTAAAAATTCGCCGTTGACCTGCGAAACTACCGTCGTTACGGGAGCCGCCAGGCCGGAAATAGCGAGTTCAGCCTGTATGGGGTCGGTGAATAAAGATGATTTAATAGGAAAGCCCGTTATGGAATCATATACCGTGCCGCGTATTTTGCCGGTATTAGGCGTTATCGGAATATTTTGGATTTTAAGCGGCGTGGATTCGTTGTTGACCGAAATACTCACATCGTCGCGCGTCTGATAACGCGAAGAACCGTTTATGGTAATAGTGTCGCTTATTCCAAGCGTGTAATTTGCCGCGGTATTTACCGGGATGGCGTCGAATACGTAAACGCCGGAATTATCAGTGGTAGCTTCATAGGTGGTTCCCTGTATCTTGACTTTAATGCTTGCGATGCCAGCGTTTGTTACTGAATCGACAATTTTACCGTAAACCAGGCGCGATGCTTTTGATAATTCTATATCAAGCGCGTTGGCTATAGCGCCTTCCGCGGGCGCGTCGGCCTGCCTTGTCGCCACGCCGTAGCCGAGCGCCGAGCCGTCGCCTACTATCGTGTACTGCGCGATGCCGCCGTTATTAGCGAGTACGTCGTTAAAAATATAGCCGCCGGTCGAATCGGTTATCGCCGTTAAATTTGAAAAGCCGAGAATTTTAACGTTTACGCCGCTAATTCCCTGTTTCGGCTCGGGCGTGCTGAAATCGACTACGCGGCCGGTTAATTTGCCGGTCGGTTTGTATAAGCCTATATAAACGTTTGAAAGGCTTGAATTAGCCGCCAGCGTGACGGTTTTAGCGGATTCTTTGTAATTGGTTTTGGAAGCGTTTATATTCAGCGTGCCAAAATTTAATCCGGTTAAAATAAAGTTTCCAAGCGCGTCCGTCGTTGACGACATCGTCGTTCCACTCTGCGTGACCGAGACCACCGCGCCCGATACGAGCGGTTCGTTGTCGAACGCGCCGTTTTTATTTAAATCTTCGTATATAACGCCTGAAATATTTCCTTTAGTCTGCGCCAGCTCTATGTTGAAGGTCTGGAAACCTTTAGCCACCGAATACGATTCGGTATAAGAACTGTAGTTGGCGTTGGCGCTCGTGCCTGAATTGGATATGATCGAAATATTAGATATCGGCAGATTTTTTAAAGCATACGAACCGTCGCTTTTTGAAAGGTCCGAACCGATGTCGCCGCCGGGTGTTGAACCGCCGCTTGAGGCCGCGGCTATTACGCTTATGCCCGAAAGCGGAGTGTCTTCGCCGTCGCCGCTCTGATAGCCTTTGGTGCCGTTGGTTTCAAGATAGACGAAGCCTTTTATAGTGCCGAAATCCTTCTTTAACTGTATTGAAAGCGGGCCTATCGTCTGGCCGTTATATGTTAGAGTGATGCCGTTTTTTACTTCCGTCGCATATTCATTCGCCGATACCATTAAAGTATAAGTGCCGACGGGGATATTGCTGAATTGGAAAAACCCGTTGCTTGCCCCCGAAGTTATCGGATTCGATATTCCAGGATAGGTGAAATTAGCCAGCGCTACATTTGCCCCGGCAATAGGAATATTCGTGTCGGCATCGACTACCGTTCCCATTATAGTGCCTTTCAGCTTGGTCACTTCAGTGGATAATTCATCTATCTGGTTTACTTTGCCGCCTTTTACATCTATCTGAATAGTGAGGCTGACGTAATCGCTGCGGCTTATTACCATCGTCATAGTCTGTCCTGATTCGACTTTGTCATTGGGGATGAATACCTTTTCGAATACGAACGCGCCGCTGGAACCCGTCGTGGTGGATACCTTCGTGAAAGTCACCGAATTGGTGTCCGGTACGGCGATTTCAACGTTTACCCCCGCTACCGTTACCTTGGTGTCTTTATCGCGCACGACGCCTATGATAGAGCAGTAATTTTGAGATGATGAGGACGGTACGAGCTCTATCGGGTCCATATTATTCTGATTTTTAGCGATGGTTCTTTTATTTGTCTGACTCACATATCCTGATTTTGAAAATAACATTATATACTCAGTTTCGGGTGTTATTTTATTGATTTTAAACGATCCGTTCGCCGCGGTTATATCGTAGAGACTCGTTCCGAGCAGCTCGACGGTTACGCCGGCGATCGCGGCTTTAGATACCGAGTCGAGCACCGTGCCTATCAGCCAGCCGAATTCCGGCTCGGGAACTGCGTCTACCGGTTCCATTAAGATATCCTGAACAAGTGTTTGTTCAGAGGATAGCAGTATCTGCTGTGAATAAGCTTTGTATTTTTTAGTCGTAGTCGTTTCAATCGCGGTTAATATAAAAGTTTTTCCGGCCGTTACGTTTTCTATGTGATAATAACCCGTCGCGCGGCTGTAATCGCTCGGAAGCCCCGAATCCTGAAGCGTTACCGATATATTTTCGATCGGATCGCTTGTAACGCGGTTTTTTACTACGCCGATTATTTTGCCGGGGAGCATAATTTCGGAGCTGCCCGAAGATTGAAGCGTTATATCCACTTCTTTAAGCGCGATATTCGGAAGTTTAATTACATTGGCGCGCTCGGCTGGCTGGAAGCCCGGCTTTGACGCTTTGATTACATAAGGCGCCGAGCCAGTGCCAGTCGGCTGAACGTTGCTTAAGACGTAGTTTCCGGTTTTGTCCGTAAGGGTTTTAATGATAGGCGAAGAATCTTTAATTTCAACTGTAACGTCTGAAACGCCTTCGAGCGTGTCGCTCCTTTTGATTAAGCCTGATATCGAATCAGGCGGATATGAAGGTTTGAGCCTTACGTTTATATCCTGCGGCCCGTTGGTAACAACTACGTTAGCGGTAGTAGTTTCGTAGCCTGATTTTGAAGCCTTGACTATATACGATCCTATTTTTATTTTGCTGAATATATAAACGCCTGAATCGCCAGTATTGGCGCTTTTAAGCACTACCTGTTCTTTTCCGATTTCGGCGATAGACACGAAAACGTCGCTTAAAATCAGGCCGGTCTGATCGTTTAAGGACGTCACTTTCACATCGTTTGCAGACATCATGTCCAGTACGGAGGAATTGCTTCCGCTGCCACCCCCGCCTCCGCAGTTATTGAGCATGAGCAGCACAAAAAAGAGCATGAGCGCGCTCAGGTATTTTTTAACCGATTTCATAAAGGTATTTTTTTTATTCATATATATTAACCCCCTGTAATTTTGCACGATTAAAATTTAAGACTTAAGCCTACAGCCGGTGATAATTCGTTAATATTTATATCTTTCATTAAAAACATGTCCAATAAAGCGTTTTCCGCGATGGCGGTTCTTATGCCGAAATTGTAACGCGAAAAGTTATTATTGACGTCCTGTAATGCTTCGATTATAAGGCATGACGGCTGTGGGACCAATTCGCGCATCTGGATTATTACTCCGCCTTTCATAGTCAGATCGTAATATTTATTATTGCCGTCGTTGATGGCCTGAAAGTAAATTTTTGATCCGTGCATATCGAATGCCGCGGTTCCAAAATAATTTGTCACGTTACTAATATCGGAAGATCCGAAGTCGATGGTCTGCGCGCCGAGGGCAAAATCGAATTTCGATCTTTCAGGATTCGTCAATCTGTATTTGGCAGTTAAAAATGTCGTGTTGTTAGCTGATTTGTAATATCCAGATGATCCGAACCCTACTTCCGCGTTTTTCATAACGCCGAATGTCAGCGTCTGAAACATGACGCGCGCATTTAACTGAAGCGACGGCGAAGACTGAATTCTGCGGTGAAGGTACTGCGCGCCTACCTGAAACTTTCCGCGCGCCGTCGGTTCCGGTGAAGATAATTCTATGAGCCCGTTCGAAGCCATGAGCGTGTTTGTCGTAAAATTGCCGAGATATGGTTTTTTAGGCTTTGGCAGAGGCGTCTTTATCGTAACGCCGTCCGTGCCGCTGATATGGTCGTAACCGAGTTTATCGACGGCAACATCAACACTGTCGATATCCTCTACACCGGCGCCCGCCGCTTTTAATATTTCGGCGTTAGTCGGTTCGGCCTTTTTCACGCTCTTGACGCTTATGCCTGGCTTTGACTGAGTTATCCCGGGCTTCACCTCTATCTGGGCGTAAATAAGCCCCGGCGAGTTTAAAAATAACGCTGATATAATACTTACCGCTAATAATATTTTATTAAAATGGCTTCTGTTTAGCATTTTACGCGCTCCTAAAAAATATAATAATTCTTTTGTAATTTATATCGGCATTATGTAAATAAAAATAAAGAGCGGTTGATATTTTATCGCTATTATTTTATAAGCATTTAATGTGCCAGATGGAAAAATAAATTTTAATTTTAGTTAATTTTAGTTAATTTTAGTTAATTTTAGTTAATTTTAATTAATCAAATTTACTAAGTAAGACCGTTTAAGACCGTTTAAGACCGTGATGGGGGGAAAGAAAGGGTCGAAGACCCTCTCTTTCCCCCCATAGCCCCCCAATCTCTCCCATAATTTTTTTTGGGGCTGTCGTTACTCGCTAATCATGCCTGAAAACTTCTTACAAAATTTCTTTTATTTTCTTTTCTTTTCTTTTCTTTTCTTTTCTGTTCTGTTCTGTTCTGTCCTGTTCTTTGCTTTTTAATCTATATGTTCTGTTGTCTATTTTTTATGTCCTGCTACAAACTATTTTCTTGCTATTTTTCAGGTTTGCCTTCGCGCGCGGCGCGCGCGAAGGCGTTCTATTTACGGACCGCCGGAACTTAATATTTCGGCTCGCGATAATGCTTTAAAGCGTAACAACTTTTAATATATCCTCGAAAATCCTCTAAAATTATGTAAAACATCTGATTTTACCATTTACAGCGTGACAATTAGTAATTAAATTTATTTTACTTATTTTAACTGGTGTTGATAAGAGTCGATTTATGGTGATTTTTACCGTGAGCCGTTCATTTAAGTTGCGTTAAAACCGTTATTGCTACGCAGTCGCGCGCACGCATGCGCGCGACTGCAAACAGGAGAGCCTGCATGAAAGCAAATGTAAAAGTAGATAAACAAACGGAAAATGGCAAACAACAAACAGCAAACAACAAACAAAACAGAAAGAAAGAAAAAACTTAAAGGCAGCCCATCAACGCCTGACAAAATATTTCACCAAATTAAAGCCCTGACAGGAAAGGCTATCGATAACCTTCGAAAAAGCGTCAGGCAATTTGCAGATTGAGGGAGGGTTTAAGGGAGGGAGAAAGGGTTGCGAACCTTTTCTCCCTCCCTTATTTTAAAAAGGTTATAATAAAATTATCCAGGCCAAACACGAAGCAGCCCTTTACTATCCATCCAACGCTTATGTGTATAAAATTATACAAAAACGCTCTTCATTTACAAAAATTATACAAAATTAAGGTTGTCATTAAGGATGAATTAAGCGTTTCGTTAAAAATAAAGTTAAATAAGTTAAAAAATCTTGACATTTAACCGGAAATATTATAATCTAAACTCAATATATAGTTATTAAGTGTTTTGTACTCAAACTTTATACTTTAACCTTAATAATACGCTAATAGTCGTTGATTGGTTAAATTAAAAATTAAATTATTATATACAGTTGAAGGAGCGGTCAAAATGACTACGAAAAAAACTCGTCAGTTGATACCAACTTTAGTTGTCGGCCTCGGCGGAACAGGCTATCGCACGCTTAAACTTATAAAGAAAAAATTTATGCAAAGCGCTCACTATAATGGCAAAGTGCCGCCGATGGTGAGTTTTTTAAGTTTCGACACCGATACTAACGTTGAAGATAAAAAAACCGAGGATATACTGACTACCTCCGAAAAAGTAGTACTGACCGTTGATACTTCTTCCATATTAGGCAATATCAATCAATTTCCGCATATTAAAAAATGGTTTCCCACGCATAAAATACAGGACACCGTCGCTCACGGCGCCCGCCAGATAAGGGCGCTCGGCAGGTTGTCGGTTTTTTCGAATATAAACACCGTTCTGGATTCCATCCGTGAAGCTATAAGACGCATTAACGATAAACGCTTGCTTTCAGGTGGAGAAATTTTACGCACCGGCGATAACGTTCCAGTTAACGTATTTATCGTCAGTTCAGTTTGCGGCGGCACCGGCTCTGGAATGGTCACCGACCTTCCCTACATCATAAGGCAGATCGTCGCCGGCGAGGCCATGCTTTCGCCTGAAATTCACGGTTATTTATTCATGCCCGACGCTCTCGTCGATATCGCCGATTCAGAACTCGAGCGCATCAAGGCTAACGGCGCGGCCGCTCTCAAAGAAATCGATCTTTTCATGGAAAATATGGAAAAATTTTCCACCCGCTATTCAGACGATTTCCATATAGCTGAAAATGTCGGAATGATGAAACCTTATGATTTTTGTTACCTGATTTCCGGCGTCGATATAACCGATCAGCATACTATCGAAAAAGTAGTATCCGAGCAGGTTTTTCACGGCTTCGGCACCGATCTCACCAAAGACTCTAAAAGTTATCTAGCCAATGTTCCTACCAATGCTTTTAAAGCAATTCCCAGCGGAGAGTTTGTCGGCAAAAAAACCAATTACAGCACTATCGGCGTTTCATCATGTGTAATACCCGTGCGTAAAATTATAGAGATTTTTTCTAATAAATTTTCATCAGGCCTCATGGATGCGATATTAGAATATGCCAATCCCAAGGATGAAAAAACCGAAAATCCATGGCAGCGCGATGTTTTACTATTCGCGCGCAATAACGGTTTTGAAGTGGATATGAAAGGCGAGCTTAAAATACTCGATAAAATAATGGAAGTTAATAAGGCCGTTAAACTCGCGGCGTCAAAATACAGCGAGCTTACCGTTAATAATATGGGCGATATACTCCTGCAGGACCAGAGCGCGGCCGAAAAATCATACGCCGAATTAAAGAAAACAGTCGAAGAAATTAAAAGTAAATTAGTTACGGAATTAGTTAAAAATTACGTCGGCCTGGTTACCGAATCGATGGGCGACGCCGATCGCGGAGTGCGTTTCATAGTTAAAACATCAGAGCACTTGATGAATATGTTCGAGCAATTCAGAAGCCAGCTCATTAAAGAACGCGATATCAAACGTAAGGAAATGCAAAGATTTATCCAGTTAGTGCGTGAGAAGAAGCAGTTTATCGAAGACGAAGTCCAGAAAAGCTGGTTTATGAGAAGCAAACGCGCGATGCGCGAAGCCGCTGAGGAATGGGCGAATAATAACAATAACGCTTTTATCGCACAACTTCAGATCGACAGGCGCGAAAATGCCGTTGAAGTGCTCGACCAGTTTATGGGAAATATAAACGCCAATATTAAAAAACTACAGGCTTTTAATAAAATTGTCGAGTCGCTCGAAAATAAATTCCATAAAAATTCGACGTTTACCGGCACATCACTCGATGAACTCGAAAGCGATTGGCTGCTTAATAATTCGATAATCGCCGGTGAAGACCTTGAAAGGCTTTATAAAAACTATATCGGTAATCCCGGCGTGTACGAATCTTTATTCATTGGTAAAACCGGCCTTAATATGAGTGAAAAGTGGACTTTTTACACTGAAAACGATGTCCTCTTCGAAGAAGACGTTAAGTCTTATTCGTGGAAACTGCTCGAAGAAAAACTTAAAGACCTTTCAATCGAAGGCTTTTTGACCGAAAAGAGCAAGATAACCGGCGAAGACGAAATAAGAAAAGCCGGCGAATCCCTCGCGCAGAAAGGCCGTCCGCTCTGGCAGCTTAACCGCGGCCTGTACACCGGTCATTTGGTGCCGCTCAACCTGCTCGGCGTTTACGATAAAGAATCCACGCAGATACACGAGCACGTTCAATCAATACTTAAAAAAGACTCGCAGGTCGTTTCAACTAAAGACCCGCATCGCATTTCCCTTATACAGAGTGAACACGGCGCGCCGCTGTTCGCGCTTTCAAAGATCGAAGACTGGGAAAACAAGTATAATAAATATAAATCCACCGAATTTTTGCACGCCATAACCGCTGAAGAATATAAACTCGAATGGGAAAATTATCCTTTCAGGCCGATTTCCATAGATAAAAAAGAAGGCGTGCGTTACTTTACGCTCGGAAACGCTCTTAAATTCATACAGGCGGTCAAGGTTGAAGGTAAAACCCAATACTATTGCACTTTCGACGCCGGCGTTTCGGTCGATCCCGAAGATAAGCTCGATACATGGATCGGCAATAACCGTCTCGACGCATTCGAAAATTTCATTAAAAATCAGCATGTCAGAAAGCTGAAACATTTAATCGAACGCGAGCTGGATAAGAAAGGTTCGTATAAGTCGCAGATGGAATTTATAGCCGCTATCATGCAGAATTTAAAAACCTTCCTCGAAAAAATCGAGCATTTTGAATTGCAGGAACTTATTAAAGAAGAAACACGCGCGCTTAACGAAGTGCTTAAAGAATTAAATATGAAACGCTCGCAGGATGAGTCGGAAGATAAACTTCATAATTTCTAATAACGAGGTAGTTTTATGCAGGCCGCCGGACAATTACTGTATTTTATATTTTTAGTCGCCGTATTTTTCGTGGCGCCGCTGTGGTATCAGTTGTTTTTTAATATGTCCGGCAACTTATATCTGACCGCCGCCGTTTTATACGTATGCTTTACCGTCGGCTATTACTTTATTTTCGTACTCATGAATACTTACAGGGATAAGCGCGGAAATCTGGTCCTTATCGGCGCGGCAGTTAAGTCCGAAACCGGACGGGGCGGCGAAGAGTCCATGAATACCGTTATGGACCGCGGAGTGATCGAGCAGAATGTGGACGGGCTTATGGGAGTGCGCGATATCCGGCCTTCCATCTGGCGCCGCGCACTTACATTCAGCCTGATACTGCTTTTATTGCTGCTGCCTTTAATGTGGCATTACGAAGAGCCGCTCCGCTACCAGCAGCTTATATCAGAAGATTCAAACCGCGACGCGATAGCTTCGATAGGACAGCTTTTACGGCTTAAAATCGAAAAGGATGCGCCCGACGACCTCAAAGTGCTTAACTCGGTTACTAAAGATGACGTGGTTATTGTAACGGGTAATTACGACCGCGTCGAAGTGGTCCTCGATCTGGCTAAAATTCCATATACGCTGATATCGCCCATGAAAGTAAATCGGTTCGAGCTTAACCCGAAACAGATACTCATGATTAACTGCCCCGGCAAGCTTATGCCCGATACTTTCGCTAAAATAGAAAAATTCGTCGCGGACGGCGGCCATCTTTTCACGACCGACTGGGCGCTTATAAATACTCTTGAACAAGCAATTCCAGGGTTTTTGAAATCGTCGCTGATTAGAACCGGAAACAGCGTTATTTCGATCCAGCGTGAAGATACCGGCGAGTCGGAACTGCTTAAAAATGTCTTTTTACCAGGGGGCACTCCGTCATGGTGGGTTTTTTCGTCGCATCCGTATGAAATACGAAGCGATAAAGTCAAACTTTTAGTTAAAAGCGCGCAGCTTAAAAAACAGTTTAACCTCGAATCGGTCGCTTCCGAATTTAATTATAAAAAAGGAAAAGTCATTCATACGGCCACACATTTTTACCAGCAGCGCAGCATTATAGCATCGCGCCATCAGGCTCGAAGCGGCGATGATTACGTCAAAAACGATCTTCAGATCGATATATCGCGCCTGGAAGCCGATTTCGCATCGCGCCTCAAAAATATAAAGGCCGGTCAGCTCGAAGATACTTATTCGGTTATACGGTTTATAGCCAATGTAATAATAGCGCGTAAAAAATCTCAAACGGCTCAATAGCCGGGCGTTATTATAATTTCAGCGGAAAATACGGGCGGCATTAAATTGATGAGTGAAGAAAAAAAAATAATTAACGATAATCGTAAAAAAACTAATTATGGCTTGATAATAGGCGTGGCGGCGCCTATTATTATTTATATCGCTTTTCACCTGCCCTTTTTCGCCACGCTGCTCACCCTTCTTGAACACAGATTTTACGACTTTAAAATTAATATAGGCGCGGTTAAAAGTTTTTCTCAGGCCGCTAAGAATATAGCGGTCATTAAAATCGACGACGATTCTTTCGCGAATCTGGATATGAAATGGCCCTGGAACCGACGTATCTACGCGCGGCTCATCGATATTTTATCGCGCTCAGGAGCTAAAGTAATAGCTTTTGATATCTTCTTTTCGGAAAGCTCGCTAAATAGCGAAGACGGCATGCAGGACGAGATTCTGGCGACGGCAATAAATAATTCCACTTCGGCGGTCGTTCTGGCTTATTCAAAAAGCGATCCGCTCATCGATATATTGGCCCGCAGCCGCGCGCAAAAAGGCTTTATCGAAAATGTATTCGACGCCGATTCGATAGTTCGGCGCTCACGCCTTTTATATTTCGGTGATTCTTATGCCAGGCCGACAGCCGGTACGCATGAGACCGATTTGAAATCATTATCTTTTTCTGACGGGCGCTTTGAGCCGTCATGGAATTTAATCACACTTAAAAGTTATCTCGGCTTTTCATTAAACGATATTAAAATAAATGAAAATAATTTTAAACTCGATTTTGATTCGAGCGTCAGGGACGGCGGGGTTACTACGATCCGCCAGCGCCGCTTAAACGTTAATCTGTCCGGCGGCGGAGATTATCTTATCAATTACGGAATCAATTCAAGTTATATCAGACCGGTTTCTTTTTATCAAATTATTACCGGCGATTACGATCCGCGCTGGTTCGAAGGAAAGATAGTGCTTATAGGCGCCACTGTGCGTTCGCTGCATGACGATTTCGCCACGCCGCTTATGCTTAAAGATAGAACCACCACGCCAGGCGTTTTTATACACGCTTACGCACAGGCTACTTTTATTGAAAACGCCTTTATCGGCGATATCGGTATGATGGTCAATTTTATTATCACGCTTGTTTTGTGTATAACCCTCGCGTTGATAATATTCGAACGCGCGCCGCTGAAAGCTTTTATTATTTCGATTATCATCGCCGCGGCGCATCTGGCATTTACTACTTTTATGTTTTACGCCGGCTTTAATATGCACAGCGTTACGCCGCAGATCGCATTTTTTCTGACTTATGTTTTAATGAGTTCATATAAATACCTTCGTGAAGAGCATGAAAAGCAACTGATCAAAGGCATATTCAAGCAGTACGTTACGCCTGAAATCGTCGATGAACTTCTGCGCGATCCCGATAAACTCACGCTCGGCGGCGAAAAAAGAAGCGTTACGATTTTATTCACCGATATCAGAAATTTTACAAGGTTATCTGAACAAATACCGCCTGAAACCGTCGTCGAGCTGTTGAATTCATATTTTGATATAATGCTGGAAATAGTTTACCGCTACGGCGGTATACTCGATAAATACCTCGGCGACGGCATGATGGTAATTTTCGGCGCGCCCGTCGAAGATAAAAACAGCACCATAAACGCCCTGCGCTGCGCCCTTGAAATGCAGAAAGCTTCCATCGATTTTTCACGCGCGCGCCGCCTTAATAACCAGGCCACCATAGACGGTATCGGCATCGGCCTTAATACCGGAGAAGTTGTCGTCGGTAATATCGGATCGCAAAAACATAAAGAATACACTATCATAGGCGATAACGTCAACCTGACGGCGCGCATTGTCTCGATTGCGCTCGTTAATCAGGTGCTTATTTCCGAAAATACATATAAACTGCTCGCGGATAAAGTCGAAGTTAAAAAACAGGAAACAGTCAAACTTAAAGGCAAATCTAATCCCGTTAATATCTACGAAATTATCAAATTAAATGAATAACTTTTAACTTTTTATTTATAATTTATCATTTATTAGTCATATCTTGTAAATCATAACTTTAATTTTTAGTTATAATTTGTGTAAGAACGCATTAGACCGTATAGAACGCATTAGACCGTAAGACCGCGACGGGGGAAAAGAA
>DIVV01000091.1 GCA_002423385.1 bacterium UBP16_UBA6123 | reverse complement strand
GAATAGAGAATAGAGAATAGAGAAGGAATCGGAATCGGAAAAATAAAGAAAGAATGAAATGAACTTTGAAAGAAGTTTTCGGGCATGATAAGCGAATGGCGATTACCCAAAAAAATATTTCGGGAGAGAATAGGGGGCCATGGGGNNTTTCTTTTCCCCCGTCGCGGTCCTGGGGGTCTTATAAAATATTATTATTCGAGTCTTTCGGAGTTTTCATTGATTATGAATTCTTTATGAAGCTGCTGCACGGCTTTTTCGACATCGCGTTCTTTTATCACGCATGTAAGCGTTATATTAGAAGACGATATAAGGTCGATATTTGTTTCGCAGGCCGCGAGGGTTTTAAAAACGCGGCTGGCCACGCGCGGGTCACGGACTACGCCCGTGCCTACGACTGAAATCGTGGCTATATTGATATCTGAAATTATTTCTTTTCCGCCTATTTTCTTTAAATTACTTTCCAGCAGGTTCATTGTAGCTTTAAAGTCTTTTTCGTTCACCGTAAAAGTTATATCGTTTTTACCGTGATGGCTTTGGGACTGCACTATAAAAGAGCAGCTTATATGGGCGTTGCTTAAAAGTTCGAACACCGAAGCGGCCGTGCCCGGAACATCAGGAACCTCCGTTATAGATACTTTTGCGATTTCACGATTAAAAGTTATAGCTCTTACTTCAGCTTTTTCCATATCTTCTCCTTTTACAAGCGTACCTTTATTATCATTGAAACTCGAGGCTACGATTATCGGCATATCGAATTTTTTAGCTATCTCGACCGAGCGCGGATGGAGCACTTTCGCGCCCAGCCAGGCCATCTCGAGCATTTCATCATAGGAACAATAATCGAGTTTTTTAGCGTTTTTAACGATGCGCGGATCGGCGGAATAAACGCCGTCAACGTCGGTCAATATTTCGCAGCGGTCGGCTTTTAGTGCGATAGCCAGCGCGACGGCCGTTGTATCCGAGCCGCCCCGGCCTAAAGTGGTGACTTCGCGTTCATGCGAGCAGCCCTGAAAACCGGCCACTATAACCACTTTATCTTTTTCGATGGCTTCTTTGAGACGCGTTCCCGAAATAGAAAGTATTCTGGCTTCGGTATGGGAGGTATCGGTCAATATGCCGGACTGTGAGCCGGTAAACGAGACGGCCGAAACTCCCATATCGTTAATCGCCATGGATAAAAGCGCCATCGATATGCGCTCACCCGAGCTTAAAAGCATGTCCAGCTCGCGCTTCGGCGGGTCGGAGGCCACTTCGCGCGCGAGAGTAAGTAAATCGTCGGTAGTATCGCCCATGGCGGAAACAACGACAAGAACGCTATGACCGGCTTTTTTCAATCTGACGATACGCTCGGCCACGCTCAATATTCTTTCGGGATTTCCGACCGAGGTCCCCCCGTATTTTTGTACAATAAAGGCCATATAACGTTTTTCTTCCTTTCAACAAATATAGTTAAAATATAAATTATTATTTTATCAACGATTCAACCGCGAAATTTATAAAATCCTGAGTCCGTTATATTCAATATCGTGAATACTGTATCGCGCCTCTATATTCTGGGCTTTAAATATATGAAGCGCGTTTTTAAATTTATCCGCATCGCCTTCGGCGTCGGCGAGGGCGCAAACGCTGGTGCCGCTGCCCGACAGAAAAGCGCCCATTATTTTATCGGATTCGTTGAGAACTAAAATCGCATCGCCGCAGGAGGGGCATAACTTGAGGCGGTAGTCTTGATGGAGGTAATCGGCGAAAAGATTTTTAAGTCCGTAAAAAATCGGTTTTTTTTCGGAGTTATTAGAATTAAGGCAAAAATCAGCCACCATAAAGGATAAATTTTGAAGATTTTTAACGGCGTCGGCGAGTCTGTAATTAGCGGGAAGAATTTCGCGCGCCATTTTAGTTTCGGTTTCGAGCGCGGGAATTATTACATGCAGTTTAATAAAGGGCGGAAATGGAATATTAAGAAAACTGCCTTCTTTCTTATCGACGCGCGCGGTGACGAAGCCGCCGAATAGGCAGGGCGTAACGTTATCGGGATGTCCTTCGAGCGCGACAGCTTCGTTATAGATGGAATGCTTCACGATTTCGGATAATGAGGCACTGTCCATTTCCGGGTTTATCTCTCCAGCGGCCTCCATTTCCAGAATCTTTATAAGGCCGAGCGCGCATACTAAGGCGGCTGAAGAAGAGCCGAGTCCGCGCTTAAGCGGTATATCGTTTTTAACGCTCAGTTTAAAAGGCTTTTTAAAGTACTGCCGCAGCATTTTAAAAATAAGGTTATCCGCTTCAGCGGGAACGGGAAATTCGCCGTCGCGAACGAGGCTATATTCTTTTATATCGCCGCCGCATTCGAATTTGACTTTAAGATAACGGTTTATGGCCATAAACCGTTNNTATCGAAGCCGGGCCCGAAATTAGAAAGTGTCGCCGGAGCGCAGATTTCGTATATCATTTAAGTCCCATCCTTTCGAGGATTTCTTCTTCGCCGCCAACCGGTTTTAATTCGCACGGATTGTATTTAATGGCCGAATCGGGGTCTTTAAGGCCATTACCGGTTAATATACACACGACATTAGCGCCGCGTTCGATCTTAGCGGTTTTTAAGTATTTGATAAGTCCGGCCAGAGAGGCGCACGACGACGGTTCCGCAAAAATCCCCTCGGTTTGCGAAAGAGTTTTATAGGCATGTATAATTTCGGCGTCGCTAACCATATCGATAAGGCCGCCCGATTCGTTTTTAGCCGCTACCGCCGCCTTCCATGAAGCGGGGTTGCCGATACGGATGGCCGTAGCTATCGTTTCGGGTTTTTCGACGGGGCGTCCAAGAACTATCGGCGCCGCGCCTTCTGCCTGATATCCCATCATTTTCGGCAGGCGGCCGATAATGCCGGCCTGTTTGTAGCGGTTATAGCCGAGCCAATATGCCGTGATATTACCGGCGTTTCCGACCGGCATAAATTGATAATCGGGTGCCGCGCCGAGATCGTCGCAAATTTCAAACGCGCCGGTCGTCTGACCTTCGATTCTAAAGGGATTGAGGCTATTAACGAGCGTTATATTATTTTCGGCGGCTATCTTTTTTACGAATTCGAGCGCCGTATCGAAATTGCCATTAACCGGAAGAACGGTAGCGCCGAACTGTATCGCCTGCGACAGCTTGCCCAGCGCGATCTTTCCGTCGGGAATAAGAACGGTGCAGGCCACTCCGGCTCTTGCCGCGTAGGCTGCGGCGGAGGCTGAAGTATTGCCGGTAGAAGCGCATATAACTCCGCGCGTACCGTCCTCGACGGCTTTAGATATGGCCATAGTCATGCCGCGGTCTTTAAAAGAGCCGCTTGGATTGGCGCCTTCGTATTTAAAATAAAGGCAGGCATCCATTCCGAGGACACGGCTTAATTTATCGGCGCGCACAAGGGGCGTATCGCCTTCGTTAAGGCTGATTATGAATTTTTTATCTATGGCCGGCAAAAACCGTGCGTATTTTTCAATAAGGCCTGTTTTCAATTAAATCTCCTCATACTAAAATTTTATTAGCGGACGATATCCGCTTATTGTTTTTCACATGCGTTTATATTCCTATTTTATACCATACGGGTTCGTTAATTATGAACTTATTTCTTTTAATTTCTTCTATCATAGAAGGTATTTTCGACGATTTTGATTCGTGGGTCGTAAATATAACGGCGGCGGGTTCGTTAGCATTTGAGATATCCTGCTTCATCGAAGAAATTGAAATATTATATTTTTCGAATATAGTCGTTATCTTCGATATAACGCCGGGAACGTCGAGCACGTTAAAACGGAAATAATTACTCTGCGTCTTCATTTCAGGCGGCATCGAGCTCTTTTTAACCACGCCGCGGGCGTATGCCACGTTAAAGCCGCGCGAACCGTCTCTTTTGATCCTCAAAAGATCGCCTATAAGGGAAGCGGCCGTAGGACCGGCTCCCGCGCCTCTTCCGTAGAGCATGATTTCGCCAATGGGCGCACCTTCGATATAAACGGCGTTATATTCGTTATTAACCTGGGCGAGAGGATGAGCGGCGGGCAAAAAAACGGGCCGGACGCCGATATCTATGCCGGAAGAAAAATTCTGGATATAACCGACGAGTTTAATGCGGTAATTAATGGAGGCGGCGTAGTCGAGGTCGGTTTTGCTGATTCTATCGATACCCTGGCAGAATATATCTTCGGCCCCGCATTTATAATCGAATAAAAGGTCTTTTAAAATAGTTATTTTATAGGCGCTATCGCGTCCGGTCAAATCGAAGGACGGGTCGGGTTCGGCGAAACCTTTATCCTGAGCCAGTTTCAAAGCCTGATCGAATTCCAGGCCGCCGTCGGACATTTTAGTCAGGATATAATTAGTGGTACCGTTTAAAATGCCAATAACTTTATCGATGCGGTGCGGCCTTACGTTTTCGTTAAAAAGGTTAATAACGGGGATTCCGCCGCCGACGGCTGCTTCGAAGTAAAAATTAACGCCTTTTTCGCGGGCTATATCGATAAATTCTGCGCCGGCGAGAGCGACCGCCATTTTATTAGCCGTGATAACACTTTTTGAAGCGTTAAGCGCGTCTATTATTAATTTAACGCTCGCCTCTCCCGCGGTAACATCCACTACCGCCGTAATTTCGGGATTATTTAATATATCATTATAATCGAGGGTAAGTTTATCGGCTTCTATCGCGCGCGTTTTTTTAATGTCGCGCACGAGAGCTTTCACTATTTCTATATCTTTATAGCCTGATTTAATTTCGTTATAAAAACCGGCGCCTATATTGCCGAAGCCGAGCATAGCTATTTTCATTCGATAATCCCTTCTTTATGATTATATTTATTTACATTTTTAATTTAACCGCGCCGCTGCCGTTAATGCCCGAACGCTTTTCTTTTTTAAGAGTTTCGATTATTTTATTATCGGCGATTTCTTCGTCGGAGAGCATCATCAAATCTTTCATGGAGACTAAATTAAGGAAATTATCGTCCCACTCGTAATGTTCGGAGACGTTATTAACGATTAAATTATATTTATCGCCGAGCGTTTCGATTTTTCTGCCTATAGTGAGGGTTTCGTCTATGTCTATATGCAGCAGTATTATTTTTTCAAGCTCGCCGTTTATATTATGCCACGGAATTATAACTATCGAAGCTCCGTCTTTACCATAGCCCATTTTAAGTCGTCCACCGACGCAGGTTATCTTTTTATTACCTCTGAGCCTGCCTGGTTTATCGAACGAAGACGCCTTAGCGGCGGCCAACCCGAAAGCCATTTCCTTCTCGCGCATTCCGTAGTATTCGATTTTAGCGGACTCGTTCTTTTTTTCAACGAAGTAAGGCGCGCCGCCGTTAAATGAAACAATGGCATTGGATATATTTTTCATCGTCTTAAGGTCGTTTATATTAAAACCGTAAGCGTCGATATTCATCCGTTCGAAGACCGGCTCGAATTTCGCGAGCGATTCGATCAAGTTCCGCCTGTCTTTTAGCATTTCAAACTGGCGGACCAGTTCTTTTTTATCGTAAATAATAAGCTGTATGGGGCATATTTTCAGGAGCAATTTAATTATGGAAGTAACGGTCTCGCCGCTAAACCATTCATTTATAAAATCGACCTGTTTTCTTAAAAACGCATCTTCGAGTAAAAGTTTTTTCAACTGTTCTTCGCCGATTTTTCTACTCTCGGTTTCAAGCACGATCAAATTGTGAGCGTCGCCGTATTTATCGAGAAAAAGGCATTCTATATTATATTTGCAGCCGTTCGTGCGGCAGAGATTAAATCCTGACGCTCCGCCTCGCACGGCCGATTCGACGAATTCACGCGCGGGAGAATATTCGGCGGTTTTAGCGGGCCCGCAGGCGCTGAACTTATAATTTTTCTTTTCGCCGAAACAGGCGCTGAATTTATTTATTTTTTTAACCTTAACGAGTTTTAAAACCGAAACCAGCTTCGATACCGATTCTTTAGGCATCTTAACCTTTTCGAGATCGCCTGCGAAACGCTCGATTCCGCCGCCATCGAGCCTGTTTGTATTATCGAATAAAAGCCCGGCGTCAACATGCGGATCGGAAAAACGCCGTCCGGCGTCGAGAATAAAGCTGGAAATGCCCCAGCCCTGTTGAAATTTAGCGATATTATCGGGTTTTATGGGATTCGCCCCGATTATTTTAGCCATGCCCTGATAATGTATGGCGGATTTCGACATATAAGGGGAGTCTTCGAAGCGGCCGTCCGCAAGATTCATCGCCAGGCCGCGATTTGAAAATTCGAGTATCAGATCGTTGATCAGATTATAAAATATATGCGCCTCGTCTACGTTTTTTGCGTCCCATCCGAGAAGTATCGAAAACAAATCGTCAATATAGGAGCGGGTTTCGGCGTTTATTATCGAAATAGAGCGGGAGTCTTTATATATTTTAGCTATCGCGTCGTCGCGCTCTTCTTCGGATATGATCGCGTCGATGCGCTGCGATTCTAATTCATAAAGGGTTTTAACCCTATCTTCAGCGGAAATACCGCCCACTTCGAGTCGTTTATATTTTTTCCATATTATTTTAAGCTCCTTAATAATAGCCGCTACAGCTTTTGCCGGCCGCTGCGGGTCGGAAGTGAGCTCCAGCAGACGCTCGCCCCAGCCGATCATCTCGTCGGCTATCTTATTGGATTCCAGAATCGTAGACAGCGTAAGAATGTTATCAAGTATTAATTTAGACAATGCGTCGGTAAAAAGATTATCCGTAGTCGAGCCGGGGGCCGCAATGACGTAATCAGCGCCATTTTCGGACAATTTTAAAAGGTCTTCTTCGGAGGCTATGACGGCTATTTTACCCACGCGCGGCTTGTCTTCTTTTATAAGCTGCGCCATCCAGGAACCGATCGAGGTTTCAAGATTAGGGATATGCAGTATAACCAGCGAGCCGTGGGCGCTTTTATGCGAACGCAGATAAGTCGCGCGCTGGCCGTGCTGCTCATAGGCGCCGGAAAAGAATTTCACGCGGGGATGCTGCATCATCTCGGCGAATTTAAGCGCGCCCTCGAAGCCGTCGTAACCGTTAAACGCGCCCACATAGGAAATATCGATATTATTGCCGGCTATATACTTTGCCAGCGCCAGAGTTTTTTCTTTAACGCTCGCCGAGGCCAGAATTTTTTTAGCGACACAGGGAAAATTAGCCAGGGCGCGGTATAAATACTGCGCGCGTTCGGGCTTGATAATTCCTTTAACTTCGTGTATATAGACTATAAGCGCGAGAATGTTCTGCATTGCGGTAAAAGCGGCAAAAGTCGAACCTACGGACTTTTCCCAGGGCATATTAGTCACAGAAGCCCCGAGGCTCCTGCTGGTTAAAAGCGCGAGTTCCGAGGTGATAAGATTGGTCACCGACATTACGAAAGGTCCCTGGTTAAAGGACGGATCGGCCTTCGATATCACTTCTTCGGCGAGGGCTACGACCGGCTTGGTGCCGCCGGAATTCGAAACGAAAAGCGCAAGGCTCGTTTCGTCTATGCGCGGCCGTTCAATTCTTGCCAGATTCGATTCGAGCGCGTTCATAAAGCAGCCGTTGAGCCCTTCGAGATTAGCTATGGAAAAGCACATTCCGAGAACGTTACGCGAGGTTCCCTCGGCGAATCCGTATATTTTATCGATTTTTTTGATGATTTTTTCGATGCCGCCTTCTTTAAGCGCCGGATTCGAAGTATTAAAAAAAGCGTCAATATTCAGCTTGATACGGCCTGCGATCTCGCCGTTCGAATCATATTCGCATTTAAATATATGCCTGGTATTTCTAAGCAGGGTAACGTAGCTCAAATAGATTTCAACGCCGTATTGATTATCTATAGCGTAGCTTACCGGCTCTTCGACGGCGAAACTTTTAATCTGCTTGCCCTTTATAAAATTAGGGCCGCTTATTATTTTACCGAGGATCGTTTCGTAAATAACGGTGCGCTCAACGCGGCTTTTATTTTTAAAGCAGCCTTCTTCTTTTAAAATAGCGCTCTTTTCAAGGCCTTTGAGCTGGTAATCGATAATCGGTGATTTTTCGGTTTTTTTATTTATGGCCTCCGATTTTGAAATATCGTAGATTTTAATGACCGGTTCTTTCGAATCGGCCGGCTGATAAATCTCGGCGGCCTGCCAGTCGGCGAGCGAGTAATAATTGACGTTTCCTTCGCGAACCACGATTTTAGCGCCGCTGGTTATATAATCGACGGCGATTTCCTCACGCCTTTCATCGTCGTACTTTTTAATCTGATTGCGCATATTAGAAAGAGACGACGCGAATTTAACGGGAATACTGGGATCGGCGGCGTCGCGGTATAAAAACATTCCTCCCGATTTAGGTCCGCGCGTTATAAGCGTAACGGGTATCACCGCGCCTTTTTGATCGATTATATTGGTGAGCGTCTCGAAGACGAAGATAGAAGTCGGGTCCACAAGGTAAATAAGTTTTGCGGCAACGGCGCAGGCCGCCGTCACTTTCGAGGCGCCAGCTTCCAGCAATTTACGCGCGGTTTCGATTATAACCCGCTTCTGCTCTTCAAAATCGAGCATTACGGAAACCCCGTTGACATCGAGCTTCGCGCGCTCGCAAAGGACCTGGTTATAAAATAATATATCGGCGAACCATGCTAAAAAACGGCCGTCCGCCTTTAAAATTTCTTCGGCGGCCAGGCATTCATAAGCCATTCTGATAATACGCGGTATTTCTTTTGAATCGGAATCGGCTTTAGATTCAAAGCCCATATTCAAAAAGAATTTTTCCCATTTAATCTTGGAATTGACGTCGCCGTTATGTCCGACCGAAAACGGGCCGTCGCGGTTAATTACAAGCGGATAAGCGCCGCGGAACTTTTCGAGCTCCTGCTGGCTCATCACTTCGCTAAAAATCTCGCGGGTCATCTGCTCGGTATGAAGATGGGCGTTAGCGCGCGAATACATATTATCGCCCTGAGTGGCCGCTCGCGTCTGTGCGCCGGTCACTAAAACGAGCGCCTCGCCGGTTTCGATGCCGGGACATTTCTTTAAAATATTGCTTATAGTTATGTGGCCGCGCTCGTCGATATCGCCTGAAGTTTTATCGCCGACAAGAAAAGTGGCGCCCGATTTTAAATCGAGCACCGCGAGCGTCATCCCGTGAGAATCGTATCCTGCGGCCGAGCCTTCGGCGGTAATGTCGAAAACCGACCATATAAGCCTTAAATTATGCTCTATTATTTCATTTTTATATTTTTTATAATCTTTAAGCGGAAAAAAAATCTTAGTAATGCCGCCGCCTACCGAACAACCGGAGGGATAAAGGGGCGTATCTAAAAAAGAAGCTTCCTGCATTAAATAATTATGCAGATCTATCGGCTCGATATTATATATGAAAGCGAACGAATTGATAAGCGCCGCCCTGAGCGAGCCTGTTGCCGAGTTAAAAAGGCCGGCCGCTTTTAAAGAGCCAAGAGCTTCTATCAGGCGGCATTTATAAATAAGTGAAAATTTTGACATTAATCTATCTCCTTAGTACTACCCTGATTTCAAATCAGAATATTTTACCATATTTATTTTATTTTTGCAAAAAAAAAATGAAAAAAATGAACGGATGTCAATAATTTAAAGGTCTTAATAATTTCGCAAATTTTTAAAACTGAGCGCGGCCACTCCGTAAATTATCATTAAAATTATAATTAATTTACATATATCGATTGCCATGAGATGATTGGCGGCGGCAGGCTTTTTAGAAAGATAACCGGCCGCGGCGTAAAGTTCCTCGCCGATCATGCAGTAATCGCAGGCGACCACGAAAAAGGGGATCTGGTTAAAATCGTTAGTAGCCGCTATTTGAACCGCTCCCGCCGCATGTCCGGTTTCGGCGTAGATAAGCGATTCAGATACGAAATGCCCGAACATAAAAATCGCGGCCGGCTTCTGGCGGGTTATTATCGAATCGACCGCGCAGGCGAAGCCCCACTGATCATCGGTTATATACATTATATTTTCGGGTTCATAAAGATCCGCGCGCCCCGTTTGCGCATATGCCGCGCTCACGGCTTCGCGCGCGGCGTTCATCACAAGCGACCGGCAGCAGGCCATTTTAAGATCGGCCTCGTAAAGCGCGGCTTTTTCGGCCACGTGTGAAAGTATATTGATCGAAGCCATGGTGGCTATCGAGTTCATATCATACATTCCGCTTAAATACAACGCGGGCCGTCCGGTTTCGACTGCGCGCCCGAGCGCTTCTTCTATGGCGGCGATAGCCGGAATTTTTCTGACGCGCGCCCTGAAGCCGTATTTAGACAACAAAAAAAAGGCCATAACAATAAAGGAAAAAACCGCGAAGATAATTAATACCATTTCGCGGCTTTCCGGGTAAAAATTTGAATAAAAAACGATCGAGTGCGCGTTCATATCATCTGAGCCGCCACTATATCGCCTTTTGCGGCTATACCTTCGCCCGGCGGAATCTCGGCGAGGCAGTTGGCGTAAAGCGCCGTGGTCAATATATTCGAATCCTGTTTAGACGGCACTTTTATAATAAGCGAGGCAGCGTTTCCTTGCGAACCTTCAGGGTTATAAATACAGGCCCTTAAATAAGTGGTGCGCTCGCGATCTTTTTTAACGCTTTCACTCAGCGCGCCGTAAACGGTAAAACCCTTTGCCGGCGAATTTAATCCGCTGTATTTATCGAAGGCGGGGCGCAGCAGCTTGATAAACGACACGAGCGAAGACGCCGGATTTCCGGGCAGGCCGAATACGATCTTATCTGAGGCGCCGTCTTTTTTAGACGCGAATATAAAAGGGCGGCCCGGCTTTATAGCCATTTTCCATATATTGACTTTAAAGCCCAGCAATTCAAGCGCGGCCGGTATATAATCGTAACTTCCGACCGAAGCGCCGCCGGTGGTAATAACGATATCGGCCTTAGCTAAGCCCGAGGCTATTTTTTTTGCGATATCCTCGGGCGTATCTATGGCGATGCCGCAAAGTTCAGGCTTTAAAAAACTTTTAACTAAAAGTCCGTATAGAAGAAATAAATTAGAGTTCATGATGCGGCCCGCCCCGGGAGTAAATCCGGCCCGCGCGACCGCTTCACCGAGCGGATCTATAAGCTCGTCTCCCGTAGAAACCACGGCAACGGCCCTTTTAACGAAAACATCGACGCGGCTGTATCCCGAAGAAGTAAGTATTCCGAGCGCGGCTGGATTAATAAGCGTCCCGCGCGGAATTATAATATCGTTTTTAGAGAAATCGGCGCCTATTTTACGAACGTGCAGGCCCGGTTTTACCGCTTCGCGGCCGGTAACGCTCCATGCGCCGTCGCGCTTTTCTTCGACGGCGTTTTCTTTGATCAGTATCGCGTCCGCGCCCAGCGGAAGCGGCGCGCCAGTCATTATTTTAACGGCCTCGCCGCTTTTAACGCTCATAGCCTCCGGCGAACCGGCCGTGGCCTCGCCGATGACTGTAAGTTTAACGGGGCCGCTTTCAATTTTATCCAGGGATAAATCGGCGCTTGAAACCGCGAATCCGTCCATCGCCGATGTATCGAAAGGCGGCACTGAAAAGCGCGCGGCCGTATCGCGCGAAACTATTCTATCGAGGGCGTCTAATATAAAAACTTCTTCCGATTCCCGCGCGGCCGGAATATAATTTAATATCTCGTCTATAGCGGAGTTTAAATTTTTTAAAATCACAAACACCCCATTTCAATTAATCGCGTGTCGTTAAATAAAATACACATTAAATCGAAGATACAAGCCCGGGTTCGCCGGTAAGCGGTCTTTCTATATTAACATGGCCTATAAGCGTTTTCATGGGATAACCGTTTATTAATATCTGCACGTTTTTAATCGATTTACCATCGACGGGAGGCAATTCCATGAGGGTATTAACTATGGAATATACCGTGAGCAATTCGGCGCCAATACCGCCTGAGTGCTGATTGATAAGGTCTTTTGAAAAATCTACGACAAGCGTTTCGCCGTATAAAAAAACCGCGCGAAGGCTTACCGCCGGCGGAATAGTTCTATAAAGTCCTTTTTGATTCGGACCTTTAATAAGCTGGGCGATTACCGCTTTTGAATAAGCGAGTATGCTCGGGCATTTAGCGACGCCGCGATCCTCGGCGTTTAGAGCGTCGAATGCCGCGTTGGCAAAATAAAGCCTGATATTGGCCTGCTCCGGGGCGACTGATTTCAAATCAGCGTCCCTGCCCTGCACTAATATCTTTTTCTGGGCCGAATCGATATTTTGGAATCCAAGCGCTTCGGGTTCCATAAAAACGTAATAACCGAGCGTGACTAAAATCCCTAAAATGATCAATAACATTAACACCGATAAAAAACTTCCACTGGAAGTCGTTTGCTGTTTTTTTTCTATCATCCGCGTTTCAACTCCCTATCAATTATTTTTAGCGCTTAACAAATAGTTTTTAATGCCTTCGAAAATCGCCGCCGCTACCTTATCTTTATAATCATCGTTCATAAGAGATTTTTCATCTTCGCGATTGGTAATAAATCCTGCCTCGATCATCACGGCCGGCATCATGCACTCAGAAAGCATTAAAAAGTTAGCGCCTTTTAAATTACGGGCCTTAAGATCACGATTTTTTCTTACGGCTTCACTTATGGATTCAGCGAGTCTTTTAGAATCCTTTATCTTTTTAGATGAATTAAAAGACGCCATTATTTCACTCACTTCAGAGTCTATAGCGTTAGCGCTCGATGCTATCAGCGGGGCGCCCGCGGGCATCCGCGCGCCAACGTCAAAATAATAAAGACCAATCCCTGAAGCATCTGGAGAGCTTGCGCCGCCGGCGTGAATTGAAACCAGAAGTTTAGTGTCGTAGGTATTGGTGACTTTAAGCCTGTTTTCAAGCGGCATAAAATAATCGCCGTTTCTGACCAGGATCGCCCTTAATTTAGTCTTATCCATCAAAGATTTCAACCGGCGGGCGATATCGAAAGCCGCGTCTTTTTCTTTAAGCCTGTTTTCCGACACCACGCCGAATTCTTCGCCGCCGTGGCCGGCGTCGATTGCGATAATATGATCTAACGAATCGAGTCCCGATATTAATTGTTCAAGATTAGAAACTTTAACCTCGATTTTATCCGTAGTTTTCAGCACATCGGCTCCCGGAGTTTTTTTAGGCTCGGCGGCCTCGTTCTTTGCGGCCGGCGTCAGACTGATATCGATACTTTTATTGTCAACGGCGGTTTCTGCGATTAAAGGCTTTAATTCCCCCGTGGGAGAACCTGCTTTTTTAACGAAAAACGTTATCATATTTCCATTTTCTTTAAGCTCTATATTGACTTTTGCATTCGATGCCAGCGACAATATAACGCGGTTCGAATTTTCCTGATTTACCATGGTAAGTTTAACGCTTTCGACTACATTTTCGGTAATTTTAATAAGCTGTTCGCCAAGTTTTGAATCGACTTTATTTATTATAATATCGACATTTTTACCGTCCATCCCGCTCGAATATTTAACGCCTTTCGGCGCCGCGCTGTCAAAAGCTATATCCAGCTCGAACGAATCGGGATTTCTTCTATATTTGATATTTTCAATCGTGGCATCATGCGATTCGGTTTTTTCACCCGCATCGGTTATCACTGTTTCAGAAGTCTCGATCCCCACGGAAGCTTCAGCGGTTTCGGCCGTGCCTTCACTCCCGTCTTCTTCCTCTTCTTCAAAAGCTAATTCATCTTCGTCTGCGCCGGTTTCCGACTCGACAGGCAGCGGATTCGGCTTATTTCCGTCTGCCGGAACCGAAGCCGCGGCATCAGGTTGGACCGCAGCCTCCGGTTTTTTCTCCGTTTTTACAGGCGCAGAAACTCCGTATAAACCGGATATTATTTCCACAGGAATTTTAACGTCGTTACCCGATTCAATAACGGGGTTAGTCGAACGGATAAAGGTATCGCCGACTACGACGGCGCGCTTATCAACAACGAATCTGATTTCGCGTTTATCTTTGCCGACGACTTTATACATTTTCGATTCTGGAAAATATTTAACCGATAATCCCAGTTTTTTAGACAGCGAATTAAGCGAAACGTAATCGACTCCCTCGATCGATTTCACTTCGATATCGCGGCCCTCGACGCTCATCTGCGCCTGGCAAAAACCCGCGCAGGGCCAGAGTATAACCGCGCCAATTAAAATAAAGGCAATATAAACATTTCTTTTAAACAAATATTTTTTAAAACCAGCCACCAAATTCCGCCTCCTGTTTTATAGTTATTTTATTAATCCCGTCTTAATAATTACCCTTTACCTCTTTCTGGAATTGTTTTTTCAAATCGCGTTCTTTTAAAGTTTCTTTTTTATCAAATGCCTTTTTACCTCTGCACAAAGCGATTTCAACTTTTAATTTGCCGCGCCTGAAATAAGCCTTGAGAGGTATTATCGAAAAACCGCGCTCGCTCGTTTTACCTATCAACCTCTGTATTTCTTTCTTATGCAGAAGAAGTTTACGCGTTCTTTTAGGTTCGTGATTGAATCTATTTCCAAAAATATATTCCTCGATATGGGAATTAATCATCATAACTTCGCCGTTACGGGCAATGCAATAACTGTCGCCTATGCTCATTTTACCGTCACGCACGGATTTAATTTCGGTGCCCATTAAAACGACTCCGGCCTCATAAGCCTCTATCACTTCATAGTTAAAATGAGCTTTTCTATTTGTAGTTACTATTTTTATTCCTTCCATCTTACCTCATCACCTATCATTATTCCGCCGTTCGTTTCATTCGAAATAAGCGCCTCGCAATAATCATTTTCTATTCGAGTAACAAGAAGCTCGCCCACTATGACGGGCCTTTCATAGCCTATTACTTTCGTGCTGCGCGGATCTTTTATCTCGGAATTATTTTTCGAACGATATACCAAAAGCCTTTTAGTTATCGTATCGCCCATTTGCAGCCCGTCGTTATAGCCCATATCCACAAAAATACTACGCCCGCGCCTTTTAAGAACTACGCTGATAGATTCTCGAACGCTTCTATTCTCTTTTTCGCTGCATTCATTCATCAAAGACAGATATTTCTGTTCGCCGCTCAATTTATAAAGCCTGGTATATAATTCGTTAGCCCCGGCGTATTCTTTATTATTGTGGTAAATTTTAGCTAATTTCTTTAAAGCCGTCTGATTATCAGGATTTATAGCCAGCACTTTTTTAAAATAAGAGCGCGCCTTGCTTATATTTTGCATATCATGAAAAACTTCGGCTATTTTAACGATATATAATTCATTATCCGGCTCCATATTTGAAGCGTTCTGGAGCAATTTAACGGCCTCATGCCACTGCCCGTCGGAAAGAAGTTTGAGCGCCTCTTTATAATTAAAACGGGCGCTTTGCTTATATCTAATTATTTCGGTTTCACTCATCGAAACGCCGTTTTCGGCGAATGCTTTTTCCGCGTCGGAGGCGTTTAATTTTATATGCGAAGCCACGCTCATAATAGATTCGGCCTGTTCAAACATTTTTCGCTCAAGATAAATATTGGATAAATAAAAATAAGCCATGAAGTTATCCGGATTATCAACTATAGCCATTTTAAATAATTCAACAGCGGCGTCGAGATCTTTTTCTTTATAACGCTGATATGCTTCGTTAAAATAGCGATCGGGGCTTATCTTTGAAATATCGTCACGCTGAATTTTATCGGGATTTTTAACTACCTGTGCGCGGCAAAGAACGGGCATAAGTAAAAATTGCACGAGCACGGCCCCAAATATAGATAATAGTAACAACGATAAACCGGTTTTACCTTTTGATAAAACAAGGCCCGCATTATATTTAGTTTTATGAATATCGAAGCTGATTTTAAAGCGCATAATCGTTGCAATTCCTGTTTTAAATTCTTTAGTTACAACCGGCTTGATTTTATAGGCGGCATACGGCATATTATATAATGCAAATTGCCTATACCTGATATCTTATGTTTTTTATCGGCTATTTTATGATTAAATTAATACCCGTCGCTATAATCCATAAATCCTGATATTCGCGCCCTGTTTCACATAAAAAGCAGGAGCAGGCCGAATATCGCCTGCCCCGCCAGCACCGCTTTTGCTTATATTATCGCTTAATAAGAATTTTAAAAATATTTCATAGGATTAACGAACCGGCCGCCTTTTTGAACGGAAAAATGAATATGCGGCCCGGTGGACAGGCCTGAAGAACCGACCCTGGCTATTTGAGTTCCGCGGCTGATGCGTTCGCCTTTTTTTACCGTCAGTTTCGAGCAATGCGCGTATAAAGTGTAAAGATCGTTCGAATGTCTTATAATAACGGTCCGGCCGTAAAAAGACTTCCAGCCTGAATAAACAACCGTGCCCGCCGCGGAAGCTTTTATAGTCGAGCCATAACTCGCTCCTATATCGATTCCGTTATGGAATTTTTTAACGCGGTAAATTGGATGAACCCGCACGCCGTAACGGGAAGTTATCCTGCGGCTCGAAGACGGCCAGAGCATGCGCTTAAGCGAATCGGCATCGGCTGTCATATTTTCAGTTTTAATTTTTATGTCTTTATTTGAAGTTCTTTGATCGATTTTACTATCGGAACCGCCGTTAACGGGTTTATCATTCAAAACAAGAACGGCTTCATTTGCATTATTTTGTTTTTCGGGAACTAAAAGAGTCGAGCCCTGGCTCAGGGTGGTTGATCCAAGACTATTAGCGGCCATAAGTTCTGAAACCGTAACGTTATATTCTTTAGCGATTGAAATTACGCTATCTTTAGCTTCTACTACGTGAAATTTATTAAATTCCTTCGCAACCGATTTTTCGGGAAGAAAAGAGCAGTCGAGTTCGAAAGGTTCGAGTTCATTAGCTGATACTATATTTAAGTCTTTAAAACTTGAAAATCTTTTGAAAATATCTTTAGTAGGAAGTTTATCCGCGCTCTGATCGAGTTCGCTCATATCTAAAGATGTTTCGGACTCGGTTATGGAAGGATTATCGAAATTAACGTTTAAAAGAGTGGTAAGCCCGTACGCCATTTCGCCGTCAAAATTATAACTGCCGCTAAACTGGTTTTCTTCTTCATCGCCGCCGCGTTCTAAATGAAGGCTCGCGTAATTGGCGAAATCGACGCCGCGCAGATAAGCTGGTACGTAAGTTTCACTCTGAACCTTACCGACATATAATTTATTGGCGGTTAAACTTGAAAAACTTTCGAATTTATCGTCGATTAATATCAACGAAGACAGATCGCTTTCCGCCGCGTTTTTACCCTCGGCCCTCTGCGCCGTAGAAGATTCCGTTAGATCGCCGGCGATATTCTGGACATAAATATTTGAATTAACGCTTATATAATCGGGCGGAGCGGACAAAACCTTATCGACTATTAAAATATTCGAGTTTTGAAAACTGCCTTCGATATTTTCAAGATCGGAAGCATTATGATTAAGCAAAAATTTATTTTTAAACTTACGTTCTATTTTAAAATGATCGGCGGAAAGAATAAACATGGAATTATCGAATTTTTTTTCAAGCAGCAAATTAATGGATTGAGTAGCGATAACCGGATTAATAAATGAGGTAAACAATATATAACAAATCGGTAAAATTGCAATGGAAAAAAAGCAAACGGCTTTTCTGGATATTTGCATTATTAAGATTCCCCCCGTTAAAGTAAAGTTAACGATAAAAACTATATTTTTAAGGCACTTTACTAATGTTTATAAAAATTACGCCTTATATATTTATGCCGGCGCGTTTAAAAAGATTTTCAAAATTTTATTTTGTATATTATACTATATCGGCATCAATTTGTCAAGTTTTATCAAGAGGATACTTTTACAAGGGAAGGAGAGAAAGGGTTAGCAACCCTTT
>DIVV01000067.1 GCA_002423385.1 bacterium UBP16_UBA6123 | reverse complement strand
AACCCTTTCTCCCTCCCTTAAACCCACCCTCAATCCGCAAATTGCCTGACGCTTTTTTGTTGGTTTATCGATAGCTTTTTCTTTTCTGGCTTTAATTTCGTTTTCTTTCTTGTTTTTTGTTTTTTGCCTTTAACTTATTTATCTGCCGGCTCGCTTGTTTGCAGCCGCGTGCTTGCGCTCGCGTCTGCGTAGCAATAATGGCACTGCCGCAAATTTGTTTTATGGCTCACGGGAAAAATTAATGTAAATCGGCACTAATAATCACACTGCTAATAATTAACGAAATGACATGCTACAATAGTTTTTGGAAATTTAATCGATTAAGTTAAATTAAAATAAATTATTTTTATAATACTTTTGTATAGTAAAAGTTGTGATTTTTTAGAGCATTACCGTGAGCGTTATTATTAAGTTCCGGTGGTGCGTAAATAGTACGACTTCGCGCACGCAACGCGTGCGTGAAGTCAAAACTCACTATAGGTATGAAAAAACTTTATGGCAGGATTTTTGTAATGTGAAAATAAAAAAACTTCGAAGCCGGCAGNNCGAAATAAAAAGGCTATGATAATAGCCTTTTTATTTCGCTGCCGCAAAACTGCGCGCGCGCCGCGCGCAGTTTTATGTTCAGGGAGAGTAAAGGGGGTACGGGGGAAAAGAGAGGGCTATTAGTCCTTTCTTTTCCCCCGTCGCATTCTTTCGGGTTCTCGTTCCTTCGTTATTTCGTTCTTTTGGACTTTTGGACTTTTAGCTCTATAAACGATAGACTACAATTGATTCTTATAAAAAAATAAAAAAATTGTGATCATAAAAAATGCATAAAAAATACGATTTGATAAACTTAATTATATCTGGTATAATGTTTAGTGGTATATACATGATAAATATCATAAAAGGGGTGTTTAACCAATGATAAAAAAAGCAGTACTGCCTGCTGCCGGTCTTGGAACGCGATTTCTTCCAGCCACCAAGGCTCAGCCGAAAGAAATGCTTCCGATAGTCGATAAGCCGACCATTCAGTATGTAATAGAAGAAGCCGTTAAATCGGGTATAGAAGAAATACTTATAGTTACCGGCCGCGGCAAGCGTGCTATAGAAGATCATTTTGATAAATCATTCGAACTCGAGTATTATCTGATGCAAAAAAAAATGGATAAAGAGCTCGCTGAGCTGCAAGACATTTCATCGATGGTAAATATTCATTATGTTCGTCAGAAAGAACCGAAAGGCCTTGGCCACGCGATTTTATGTGCCAGGGCTTTTGTCGGCAGCGAGCCTTTCGCAGTAATGCTCGGCGACGATATTATAGTTTCCGAAGAGCCCTGTCTGAAGCAGTTGATTGACGTACATAACAAATTCAGGTCTTCGGTTATAGCGCTTTTGAAAGTGCCGATGGAAAATATAAGCTCATACGGTTGTATCAAGCCTAAAAAAATAGAAGAAGCGATATATTTAATAGAAGAGCTTGTCGAAAAGCCTGAAATTGAAAAAGCTCCTTCAGATCTTGCTATAATAGGGCGTTATATTATCACTCCTGAAATATTTGAAATTCTTGAAAATACCACGCCGGGTAAGGGCGGAGAAATTCAACTGACTGACGCTCTGGCTAAATTGAATATGCGGCAGGCAATTTACGGCTGCCAGTTCACCGGCCGGCGCTACGATGTCGGCGACAGGCTGGGATATTTGAAGGCGATAGTAGAAATGGCTCTGACGCGCGATGATTTAAAAGAAAGTTTCGGCGAATATATTAAAAATGAAATATTACCGTTAATAAAATAATTAAGTTGATTATTCAATCTTTTATCAATGTTACATTAAATAATAAAATTCAGCGATTTTAATTTTAAAAAAAGGCGGGTAATAGCCATGAGTGATAATATTAGTAATGGTAATAATACTATGGTCATTAAATACTGGGGCGTGCGTGGAAGTATCCCTTCTCCTTTAACTATTGAACAGCTTCATGAAAAAGAAACCGCGCTTATTAAAAGAATAGCCGCTGACGGCGGAATCGAAAAATTATTCGGCGTCGATTGCGATAGCGCTAAAATTAATTCTTATCTTGAATCGCTTCCCTTATCTCTTGCTGGAACTTACGGCGGCGATACCACCTGTTTTGAAATTCAGGTTAAAGATTCTCCGCTTATAATGATAGACGCGGGTACGGGCGCTCGCAATCTTGGCAAGGTGCTTCTTGGAAGGCTTTTTGCCGCTAAAAATTTAAATCCTCTTAATACGATCGCCGCTCATAATAAAGATATTTATTTGTTTTTCACCCACTATCACTGGGACCATCTTCAGGGCTTTCCTTTTTTTGCTCCCGGCTTTCTTCCGGGCGATTTTCGCATAAATCTCCATTTTTACGGCAAGAGCAATACGCGCCAGCGGTTATCGGACGTTCTGGCGGGCCAGCAGGAATATCCAAACTTTCCGGTTGTATGGGAAGATATGCCCTGCAATAAAAATTGTATTGAATTAGGGCGGTTGGAACCTAATTTTATACAGGTCGGCGGGGCTAAAATTACCTATCAGGAATTAACTCACCCTGATTCGGTTTTTGCTTATAAAGTCGAAACCGGCGGTAAAAAATTCGTCTGCGCTACGGATACCGAACATAAAGACACGCCTGATCCTCGTTTAATTAAACTCGCCAGAGACGCGGATATTTTATATTACGATTGTCAGTATACGCCTGAAGAGTACGTCGGTACGCCCGGAACACTCACCGGGGCGTTGACTAAATTCGATTGGGGTCACAGCACTTATGAATGGGGTATTAAAAACGCGCTGGCGGCTGGAGTTAAAACTCTCGTTCTGGGCCATCACGAACCGATGCGCGATGATTTTCAAATTGAAAAACTTATGGAGCGCGCGCTTGAATATCGCGACGCTCAGCTTGCGCTGGCGCAAAACGAAGGCAGGAAACTCGAGGTTATAATGGGTTGTCAGGGCCTTGAACAAAAACTGTAAAATTAGAATTAGAATTAGAATTAGAATTAAAATTAGAATATTAAAAGACAGTAATTTTATCGATTAAGGGCCGTGTTTGAATCGCGTTATTTAGAGCCGACAAATACGACCCTTAATTTCATTTCATAATCGCCGGCATTGTTTCTAGACATTTCGTCTATTAGAATTTGAAGGCATGCCTGTTCGGATTCCATGGCGGTTAAAAAAAGGTTGATATGCTCTAATTTGTTAACGATCGTATTATAAGAAACCTCTAATATACTGCGGCCTCTTTTTGCGGAGGTGACGCCGCGCGTTCTTGACAGCGGTACGCTTCCGGCGATCATATAAAGATTTTTACGCGTCATATCTTCAAAAATAGTCTTATTGGCTTTGGTTAATTTCATTCTTTTAAAATAAGCGGGCGTGCTTTGATGGAATTCGCATTGCATTTTAAATACTACGCCGTTTACCGTAGGATCGGTTTTAATTTCGGTGACGGCTTTATGGCGCTGCGCGCGAGCCGTAAATTCCTGCACGCTGGCAACGCTTCCGCTGGTTAATATTTCGCCTTCTATATCGTAAGTTAAAGCGGCTTTATTCGGATTGATCGAAGTGACGGCAGTTAATTTTTTAAGCGTGACCCGGCTCGACATTACCGCGTCAAAAAAAGATCTGTAAAAACTGGCTATAGCCGTACATTTTTTTTCGGGATCAAAATAAGCTCCGAGTCCTCCGGTTATAGTCAATCCTTTTAATATATCTTGATTATCGATGGCTTCGGCGGGCATTTCCGCATATAATCCCTTTCCCCATTTCAATATTAAAGGTATGGATTTTGAAAAGTAGGCGGTCATAATCGTCATGACTATTAACAGGACAATGAACATTTCGACCGTCTTTCTGGAAATAGGGAGCGAATCGGCGATAGACCAGAAATCTTTTTCCATAAATTGCTTGAAATTGAATACGAACATTGAAAGCGCTTTTTTTTCGGATACCGGTAAAAGCAGGTAGGCCAGAATTATTGAAAGCGCGATAATAGCCACCAGATACAGCATCATCGGATTGAATATGGCTGCGACAAGAAGCACCATATCAAGCACCATGAGCATTACCGCGAAGGCGTAACCTAAAAGCCTTATGGTATAAAGCGTGTCTTTAACTACGAGCGGTCTTCCGGCTTCGTCGATTCCTAAAGCTGCGCGGGCTTCCGGCGTCATATCTCTTATTTTATCGTAGCGGTCGAGGCCCTGCGAAGCTATTTCAATTTCCTGCGCGAATTCAAAATATGTTGGCTGGGCAAGAGTTCTTTTAAAATCTTTATATTCTATTTTTAAATAATTGTTATCCTGAAGCATTACAAAGCCGGTCTGCGCCATACTCTTAGGAGAAATAACGCCGGGTTTGCTGCGTTCGACTTTTTCCGGCGTAACTACCTGCCCGACTGTGCGCATAAAAGCGATGAACGCCTGAAATTCGGCGCGGGCGAATTTGACTTCCGTGCCGAATTGAAGATATATATCTTCGTTGTTTTTATAATCGAGGTAAATGTTTAATTTTATGCTGTCGCGAAAACCTATTAATAAAGCCTTTTCATCCATAACATAAACTATGATATCATAATTATTAAATAAAATCAATTTAATTTGACATTTAAATTTTAACCATACATTTTGATATGGGGTCAATGAAACGAATGGAACGAATTTATTGATATTTATAAATTATTATGATAAAATATAAGAGATTTATGTTATGAGTCGAGTTTAATTGAGTCGAGTTGAATAAAATGAAATCTGAAATCGTTTAGATACGCGTTAAATTTTTAATAAGAATCGATTTGACCGGGCGATTTAAATTTAAAGGGGTGTAACGGCCGCTGATGGCTGAATACATGAATAAAAACGATCAAATTAATATTAAGTTCGGCACCGACGGTTTCAGGGGTATAATCTCGAAAGATTTTACCTATCAGGCCGTAAAAATTATAACGACGGCAATCGTCGATTACATATACTCCAAAAAATTAAAATTAAAAACGGCCGTTTTTTATGACCGTCGTTTTTTATCCGATAAATACGCCGATTATATCTCAAAGATATTTTCGCGATATTCAATTTCCGTCGATATTTCAGATACCGCGCTTCCTACTCCCGCGCTTTCTTATTACGTTAAAAGCAGCGGCGCGGCCCTCGGCGTAATGATAACCGCCTCGCATAATTCATATGAATATAACGGAATTAAAATCAAGACGCCTGAAGGCTCTTCGGCGCCTGCCGCGGTTATCGAAGAAATTCAAAAAAGAACCGACGCTATTATTAATGACGAATTCGATGAGCAAAAATTTATTGAAACTTATTCAATAAAAAAAGCGGGCGTGATTAAACGGATAGATCCCGTGGCGGCTTATCTTGATAATATCGCGGCCGCGCTTGATATCAAAGTTTTAAAAAAAGCGTCTGGAAGGTTTTTAATTAACCCTATGTATGGCTCTCAGGCCGGGTTTTTTAAAATATTTACGGAAAAATTTGGACTTAAAATAAAGAGCGATGAAATTTTTGGAGTTCATAATCCTTTATTTCCAGGCTTTAATCCTGAACCGATAGCTTCGAATTTAACTGAAATGTCTGAAATAATGTCAGTTGGAAGCGCATCCAAAAAATACGAAGCCGGTTTTTGTTTCGACGGCGACGGCGACAGGATCGGCGCAATGAGTTCTGGCGGCCAATTTGTGTCGCCCCAGATAATATTCGCTATTTTATTAAGAAATTTAATTAAAAATAAAAACCGGCGCGGCGCCGTTGCTAAAACAGTTTCTGTGACCGCTTTAGTTTCGAGAATCGCTGAAAAACATGGGCTGGAATTATATGAAACGCCGATTGGGTTTAAATATATAGCGGAATTGATCCTGGATAAATCGAAAAATATTATGATAGGCGGTGAGGAAAGCGGCGGCATCGGGTTGGATTCATATCTGCCTGAGCGTGACGGCCTGTTTCTGGCACTCTGCCTTCTTGAAGTTATCGCGTTCGAAAAGAAGCCGCTGGACCAAATAATTGAAGATTTATTCGATGAATACGGCCGTTATATGTACGACAGAATAGATTTTAAATTCGATGATAATAAATTTAATGAAATTAAGAAAAAGCTCGGCAATGAAAAATTCGATGAAATTTGCGGCTTTAAAGTCGCCGGTTATAATAAAACCGACGGCCATAAATATTTTTTAACTGATGGTTCCTGGATATTATTCAGATTTTCGGGCACTGAGCCTGTTTTAAGAATTTATGCGGAGGCGCCGGTCAAAAATAAAAAAGATGAAAATAAAGTTGAAAATCTATTGAAATTCGCTAAAAATTATCTGCAAATAAACTAAGATAAATCGAAAAATATCGAAAAATATTGAAACATATCCAAACATGCCGGGGTATATTAAGTAGATTTTATATTTAAAATAAAACTGGAGGCGGTATTATGAAAATGAAAATGAAAATGAAATCGAATAATGCTGGTTTTATGGCTTTTTTTAACGGCGCGGCCAGGGCCGGCATATTAACTATTGCCTCGGCTGCTTTAATTTTTAATTTTTATATTCCTTACGGGGCCGCCGCTTCAATAACCGACCTTCAAAAAGCGATAGGGGCCGATCAAATTAATACGGCCCAGCCTGCCGCAGCGGCTGAAAACCGCGCGGTATCAGACGCCGACGTTCAAAAAGCCCAGGATGCCATAAATAACGATAATACCAGCAATCCAGCGCCGCCCGCCGCCGAATCTTCGCCGGCCGATCCTCCGGCCGCTCCCGCGGCTGATTCTTCAGACGCTCTGCGCGGAGTTATATCGCCCGATCTCGATAACGTCAATATTCGTTCGGGTCCCTGGGGCGATGTTATCGGCAAACTTTACGGCGGCAAGTTCGTGCATATTACCGGTGAAGAAGGCGATTGGTATATAATCGATTATAACGGTCAGAAGGGATATATACTTAAATCAGCCCTTAATACCAATAAGGGCGTTAAATCCAATTATAAACAGCTTTCGGCTTTAAATGCTAAAGTAACAAACTGTTCGACGCTCGGGCTTAACGTCCGTGGCGGCGCGTGGGGCGAAAAGATAGGATGGCTCGCTAATGACAGCGCCGTAACTATTATAGGCGAGGACGGCGATTGGTATAAAATCGAATTCGAAGGCCGCGTCGGTTACGTTTACAAGGCCTATATAGAAGCCGGCTCTAAAAAAGAAAGCGCGTCGGATGCAGCTAAGCCTGCCGCGGCCGCTGAATCGGCCAACCGGTCAGTCGGCCAGTCTCAGCCACAGTCGGATGCCGCCGCGGTAAAAGAAGAGCCGAAAGTATCTTCTAACGCTAAATTCGATGAAAACGGCCATTTAAACGTGCCGGAACGCTCTCAGCGCGCCCCGGAAAACGGTGCGCCCGGCAATTATTATTGCGGCCCTACATCGCTTGGAATGGCGTTAGATTACTACGGCGTTAACCGCACCACTAAAGACCTTGCCAAAAGTTGCTCGACGACGCCTGACGGCACTTCAGCCGGCAATTTGCTTGCGGCGGCTAAAAGAGCTGGAATGAGCGGCAGTTATATGAAAGAAGGAATGAGCATCGATTCGCTTAAAGAAATTCTTCAGAGCGGAAAACCGGTAGTGGTCAATGTTAATACTCAGGGATACTGGGGCGGCGGCCATTATATGACGGCCGTTGGCGTTTCGGATGGCAAGGTTTATTTAAACGATCCGTGGGCCGGCACTACCCGTTCATATACTTTCGCGCAATTTTCGGCGCAGTGGTCAACTCGCTGGAACCGTGGAATCGTAATTCAGCCTTAGTAATTTAATCAATATAGCAATTCTTTTTGATTTTAATTTTTTAATATAAAAGGAGCCGCTCATTAATGATTTGTAATAATGTTAAAAAAAATTCTAATTCGAAACCTTATATCTTAATTGTGTTTATGATATTTATAGCCGCGGTTGCGCTTTGCGCTTCATTTGAAATATCGCGGGCGGCAGGCGCCGCTTTCAGCCCGAAACCTTTATTCGAAGTTGAAATTGGCGATAGAACGCCTGATATGCTCGGCGAAGATACCGATGAATCTAAAATATTAAATTACGATAAATTTTATTATCCGGCGGCTATGGTAACATGCGAGCAGGAAAATAAAATATTCGTCTTAGATTCCATTAAAAACCGTATTTGTGCTTATAGCCTTGACGGTAAACTCGTTTATGTAATTAAACTTCCATTTGAACATCACCCGATCGATATGGCATATTTTAAAGATTTTAAAAGGTTTTTTATCGTATTTCAGCAGGCGGCGGCCACGGGCGTTGTCGATATAAAAGAAAACGCTTCGGGCGCACAGATAACCGCGCATAAATTATTAAGCGTAAAAGAAGTTAAAGGCCTCGAAAAAATCGAAGAAATCAATATACAAAATATATGGCCGTGCAACGTATCAGATAAAGATAAAAACACATTCCTTTTGAACGCTTTTTTCTCTGATTATAAGAATATTATATTAACTTATAACAACGGCTCGCTCGCCGGGGCTAAAACTGAATTTAAAATAGAAGATTACGCCTTAGCTTCGGTTTTGGATGCCTCAATAATGGCGCTTATGGCCGATACCCGCGAAACCCGCCTTATACGCGAAAAATTGGCCGGCGGAGAAACCGACTGGCATGTATTGTTAAAAGAGCTTACCCTGGGAAAACCCGGATTCAACTGTCGTAATTTAAGGATAATAGGCGGCGATTCCGCCGGAAACTCTTATGTAGAAGCGCATTACGGCTTCGGCGAAGACCGGATTCAGAAAACTTTCGTTTATAAATTCAATAGTAACGGTCGTTTTAAAGGCCGCACCGAAATATTCCACTCGCCGGAAATGCTTACCAACCATTTTGTGACCGTTGATTTAAGCGGTTCGATGTTTTATATGAAAAAAAATGAAAAAACTAATAAAATTCAATTTTATAAATTCTTAATAGACGAGCTTAATTAAGGCTTTTGACTGAATTAAAAAATATTTAAAAATTAATTCTACTATCCTTGACAGGGGTAAAGTTATTTTGTATAATTAAGGTAACTTGATAAACACACAATGATTCTAAATCAAACGACTCCAGCGTGTATTTGAAAATTTAACAGAAGGAGTGATTCAGGCGGCAAGCGAGCCGCGCGGGGCTAAACTCAAAAAAAAAATTTAAAGGAGGAATTCTTATGTTTAGCATGACTTCAAAAAGATTATCAGTTCAGATTTTATCGGTTATTTTATTGGTGACTTTTTCGGCAACAAGCTTATTTTTAGGCGAAGCGCAAGCTAACGTCAAACATTTACTCGTCGGTGGCCTTGTCGGCGCCGGTGCGGTAATTGCATGGCCTACGATTTCAGCGGCTCTCGGTTGCGCTGCTGGTGCGGTTGGTTCAGTGGCTGCCGGTGTAGGTAGCGCCGTTGTCGGTGCTGTAGGCGCTGCGGGCGCTGCTGTCGCTACGGGCGGCGCGGCTGTCGGCGGAGCTATCGCCGGTGTTGGCGCGGCTGCAGGTTCGGCCGTTACCGCTGGTTTTGGCGCTATAGGCGGCGCGGTTGCAGCTATCACAGCTTCACCGTTATTCATTCCCGCTCTCTTAATAGCCGGCGCGGTTATAATCGGTTACATAATCTACAAGAAAAAATTCGCGGGCACCAAACTTTCGAAAAATATCAATCCGTTCGCAACCGGCGTTACTTCAACAAGCGCTCCTACGGTAGTAGCTAATACCGGTACAACCGTAGCTACGGCTCCGAATCCTTCGATACCTACTTCAATTAATCCTAACATGGGGGCAGCTCAGGTAAACGCAGGTTCGGCTCCTACAGCTAATTCTACTCCTACCAGCATGAGCTTAAATGAAGGCGCTTCGGCTGAAAGAAAACCTAATATGGCCGGCGTAGCCGAAAACGTTACCGCGGCTCCTGAAAGCACCGGAAATAACACAGTAGCAGCGGCTCACGAAAAATATGTAAACTCTTACAAAAACTACATCAACCTTCTTTCCGGCGGCAAAGCATCAGACGATCCTGAAGTTCAGAAAGCATTAACCGAATACAAATCAGCTTTCGACGAATATCAGAAACTTACGAAATCAGCCGCAGGCCAGGCTAACTAATATCCCGATGTAATCGGAAAAGCCTGTAAGAATAAAGAATAAAAAACTGAAAAATTAAATATCTAATAAATTAACAGGGAGGCTTTTAATAGGCCTCCCTGCTTTTTTTATATATACACGACAAGACCCGCGGGGGGGTAGTGCAAGTGGAGAGTGGAAAGTGGAAAGTGGAGAGTGGAAAGTGGAGAGTGGAAAGTGGAGAGTGGAGAGCTAAAGGATTTTTGATAATTTAAAAAAATTATTTAACAGATAAAAGCTCTTTTAATTTGTAAAAAAATCATTAACTCTCAACTCTCCCATCTTAACTCTCCCATCTTAACTCTCCCATCTTAACTCTCCCATCTTAACTCTCCCATCTTAACTCTCCCATCTTAACTCTCCCATCTTAACTCTTCCATCTCAACTCTCCCATCTTGACTCTCAACTTCTTTGATTACACTGATAACTTATCTACAATTGTATTTTTCGGTTTAATCTGATTAGACCAATAAGACTCGATTTATAGTAACTTTAAAATTTTATTTATATGTATAAACATGAAAGATTTATTTATTTTAAAAATTTTAAAAATAAAAGCCCCAAAATTAAAATTTTATAGTATAATATTAATACAAGCATAAATTACATTTAAAAATATCTTAACTATTAAAAAAATTGCTTGAAACTAATTGTAAATGCTTAGTAATATTAATAATTTATTATAATAAAAGGGGTGATCTGCGATGTTGGAAATGACTTTATCTAAAAAAAGCAGACTTAATAATTTTATATTAGTGATGTGTATGGTATCTTTTGCTTTAGTTTCGATGTTTTATGATACGGCCAGAGCGTCCACGAAGCATCTTATCGTAGGCGGCCTTATAGGCGCCGGCGCGGTAATAGCATGGCCGACTATAGTAGGCGGCGTTTCAGCTCTCGCTGGCGGCGCCGTAGCTATGGGCACTGCTGCGGCAGGTGCGGTAGCCGTTGGTGGCGCCGCTGTGGGTGGCGCGGTAGCGGGTGTAGGCGCAGCGGTAGGCGGCGCGGTTACTGCCGGTTTTGGCGCGGTAGGCGGCGCGGTAGCTGCAATTACGGCTTCTCCGTTGTTTTTGCCAGCGCTTATAATAGCGGGTGTAGCTATTGCGGGTGTATTTATATATAAGCATTTCAAAGATAAAAAGGCTAAAGAATCGGTTTCTCCGTTCGGCCCTTCAGTCAGTAAAACTAGCGGCCGTATAACCGATACCAGCGAGCCTGCCGGCAAAAATTCGGCTGAACCAGCTCCTGCAGTCAATCCCACGCTGCCTGACAGCCAGCCGGCCGCTAATAAAAATATAGCCAGCGCCTCTGAACAGGCAAAGCCTCAGCAAACATACCAGGACGATTCTTCGAAGGCTGTTAAAGATAGATACACCGCGGCTTATCAAAACTATGTAAGATTATTAGAAAGCGATTCATCGAATGGAACTTCGGCTGAGATTATGAACGCTTTCCAGCAGCTCAAAAATGCACAAACCGAGTACCGCGATTATCTCGAAGCGCATCCTGAAGTGGCTAAATAAAAATAATAAAAAATAGTAAAAAAAATTATATATAAAATTAAAACCGCGAAACGTGCAAAAATAATGCAGTGTTTCGCGGTTTGTTATAAATTATTCGATTCAGTTATTATTATTATTCCAGATTAATTTTCAGAGTTTATTAGCGCGCTCATTTTATTTATGAGTTCCTGATCGTCGATCGGTTTTGAAATGTAATCATCTATACCGGCCATAATAAATTTATCACGGTCGTCTTTAAGCGCGTAGGCTGTGATAGCTATTATAGGAGTATGACCTGCGCCGTTTTCTTTTTCTTTTTCGCGAATTATGCGCGTGGCTTCAAAGCCGTCCATATCCGGCATCTGGCCGTCCATAAAAATTATATCATATTTTTTTTTGTCGTATTTATCGAGAGCGGCGGAACCGTTTGGCGCTACATCGACATTCCATCCGTTTTGTCCGGCTATCGTTAATATTAAAAGCTGACTGATTCTATCGTCTTCGGCAAGAAGTATATTGATGCCGCTCATTATGTTACCGTTTTTATTAATTTCTTCGGTATTTTCAGTTGTAATAGGCTCGTTTGTTAATTTAAATGGTATTTCGAATGTAAATGTGCTTCCGCAACCTTCCCGGCTTTTAACCGACAGCGTGCCGTTCATTAAGTTAAGAAGGCTTTTGACGATAGCAAGGCCGAGGCCCGCGCCGCCCTGCCTTCTATTATAAGATTCGTCAAGCTGGTGGAACATTTCAAAAATTTCTTCTATTTTATTTTCGGCGATGCCTATTCCGGTGTCTGAAACGGAAACTCTGATTATGGCCGTGGATTCATTCTTTTCAACTTCCGAGACCGTGATTTCGATAACGCCTTTAACAGTGAATTTTTGAGCGTTTATAAGAAGATTGGCTATTATTTGATTAAGTCGTACGCTATCGCCGATTAAATTGTAATTAAAATCGTTTAAAAATGAATATTTTAATTGTATATCCTTACTTTTAATTGACGCTGAAATCGCGTTTACCGTATTAATTATAACGTTTTTGATTTTGAGCGGTTTCAAGTCGAGCCTTAATTTTCCGGCCTCGATTTTTGAAAAATCAAGAACGTCGCTTATGAGTTCTAAAAGATTTTTTGACGATACGCTGATCATTTCAAGAAATTTTTTTTGTGTGTCGTTAAGCGCGGTTGACAGCAGTAAATTAGAAAAACCGATTATGCCGTTTAACGGAGTTCGCAGCTCGTGGCTCATATTGGCTAAAAAATGGCTTTTAGCGATATTAGCGGCTTCCGCGAGCTCTTTTGCCTTAAGCGTTTCAACTTCATATTGCAGCCTTTCGAGTTCAGCCGAGGCGCGCGAGGAAAAAACGGCCATGACGGTTTTTAAGAGGTGAGAGTCTTTTATAGGATTTTCGTCTATGGCTGAAATTACTCCGAGAAGTTTTGATGAAGATGATAGCAGAGGCACGGCGGCAAAACTTTCAGCGTTAATTTTAGCGAGCATTTGCGCTTTTGGAAAAAGATTACGTACATCCGATGGAAAAATGCATATCGAAAGTGTTTTTGCTTTCTCACAGGGAGTTCCCGGGATATCGTATTCGAAATTATCGATTATTTTATCGCGGTCGCAGGCGGCAATGGTGCGTACGCGTCCGCCATTGTCTTCTGAAATTATCTGAGCGGCTATAACGTAGCGCATATTTAATACTCTGGAAAGCTCTTTAACTAAAGCGTCAAAAAAATCTTTGCCAAAAACGGCGGATGTATTTTTAAGAATAGTCTGAATGGCTAATTCGCTTTCGACTTTTTCCGTCATATCGCGCGCCATTAAAAAAAAATGCCGTTCATCGTTAATTTCAACAAGAACGCTTGAAATTAATAGATTTTTCAGGCTGCCGGCTTTGGTTTTCATTACAAATTCGGCGTTACGTACGATATTTTTTTCGAGAATAAGAGAAACTAATTCAGCCCTGTGCTCGGGCGTCAGCCACAGACCTGTTTCAATGGTCGTTTTTCCGATTATTTCATTTCTATCGTAGCCGAAAGTTTCAAAAAAAAGATCGTTGGCATCGACGATTATTCCTGCATCAACGGTCGTTATTAAAACTATATCAGGACTCGCTGCGAGCATTACTTTTAAAAAGTCAAAATCTAAAAACGAGTTTTTAATGTTAATAGCGTCCACAAAAACTACCGCCTGATAATTTATTAGTTATTTATGCTTATGCTAATTGCCTTATTTTATCATATATTTAGATTTCTTTCAATACTAAATGAATAAATGAACATTAATTTTTAATCAGTGTTGACTGAATGGCTAATACCGTCAATTATAAGACTTTAGAAACTTTATAAGACCGTATAGGACCGCGACGGGGGAAAAGA
>DIVV01000018.1 GCA_002423385.1 bacterium UBP16_UBA6123 | reverse complement strand
CATAAGCGCTAACTTAAGCGCTTGACAAATTATTAAATATATGGTATATTATTATACATATAAATCAAGGCCAATGGAGTGTGTACGTATATGTATAATGATGAAAATTGGAATACTGTAAAACAATTTTTTCCTGATGGTTGGGAGGAAAAATTAAGAGAATTCGGAGTTATAATTCGAGAACGTAAATTATCGCCCGACAGCTTAGTCAGAATGTTTTTTATGCATCTTGTCGAAGGAAGTTCCCTGCGAGAAACTTGTGCGAGAGCCAAAGAAGCTAAAATTGCCGACGTGTCAGATGTCGCGCTACTAAAAAAATTAAGTGCAAGTTCGGAGTGGCTGAGATGGTTTGCAGTCAGCCTGCTTGATAAACTTGGTTTAGAATCTGAAAAACCTGAATGGTTGAGTAAATTTAATGTTAGAGCTGTAGACGCAAGCGTGATATCTGAACCAGGCAGCACTGGCTCAGATTGGCGACTTCACTACAGCATAGAATTATTTGGTTTAAAATGTGATCACATTGAAGTAACATCCAATAAAAAAGGCGAGTCCTTTAAGAATTTTAAAATTAAAAAAGGCGATTTAATTATTGGTGATCGCGGGTATGGAAGCGCCATTGGGATTTCTTACATTTTGGAAAATAAAGGGGATTTTTTAGTTAGAATAAAAAATAAAGCTATGAAGCTCAAAAACATCAATGGGCAAGAATTTAACTTGCTTGAAACCTTTAAAAAACTTGAAATTGGCGAGAAAGGCGATTTTGATGTTAAATTTAATTATAACGGGGAAAAATGGAAAAAAATACGATTGTGCGCAATAAAAAAAACGCCCGAAGATGCGATGTATTCAATCAAAAAAGTTAAACAAGAAATGCTAAAAAAACAACATAAGATAAGCGAAGAAACGCTTGAATTGCATAAATATTTTTTTGTAATTACTTCGGTAAAAAGAAAATATTTAAGCGTTGAGCGAGTTCTACTGTTGTATAAATTACGCTGGCAAATAGAATTGGCTTTTAAACGACTTAAATCAATATTAGAACTGGGGCATCTGCCCAAGTTCGATCCTCAAAGCGCAATGGCGTGGTTGCATGGTAAAATGGCAGTTTCTATGTTAGTGAACCTTATAGTTGATAAGGGGCGTTTTTTTTCCCCATGGGGATATCCAATCAGTTGAAATCAATAAAGATAATTCGATGATAAGAAGTATCTGGCGAGAAACATCCTTTGCTTTTCATTTATTAAAACAGGCAATAAACCCCGTGTTAAGTTTAAAAAAATGTTTGGATAATTGGAATGAAATTTCTAAAAATTTGGCCGAATCTACCCGAAAAAGGCTTTTGCAATATGATCAATATTTTTTTTGTTAAGTTAGCGCTTATGGGGGCCATGGGGGAAAAGAGAGGGCCATTGGTCCTTTCTTTTCCCCCATCCCGGCAACTTACTTGAATCTGCTGACGCTCATAGTGCGCATGGAATTGAGTATAGCCAGAACGGCGACGCCGACATCGGCAAAAACGGCGTCCCACATTCCGGCCATGCCGAAGGCGCCGAAAACTAAAAGAACGCCTTTGACTCCGAGGGCGAGGGCGATATTTTGATATACGATAATTCGAGTACGCCGAGCTATTTGAATGGCCTCGACTATTTTAGCGGGTGAATCGTTCATCAGGACTATATCGGCGGATTCGATCGCCGCGTCGGAGCCGAGGCCGCCCATAGCGAAGCCTATATCGGCGAGTGCGATAACGGGCGCGTCGTTAATGCCATCGCCGACGAAGGCTGTATGGCCTGAACCGGGATATTTATGCTTATAAAATTTGAGTTTTTCCACTTTTTGATGTGGAAGCAGGTCGGCGTAAAATTCGGGTATTCCGGCAATTTTAGCTACATTCTCGGCGGTTATATGATTATCGCCGGTAAGCATGACGGTGTGTATGTTCTGACGTTCGAGCCATTCAACTGCGCCGGCCGATTCAGGCTTTAGCTCATCGGCTATAACTATATAGCCGGAATATTTTTTATTGACCGCCACGTGCACGGTGGTGGCGGCGCCGATGCATACACTGTGTTCGATTTTTTCATCGTGCAGAAATCTATCATGTCCTACAAAAACGTCGGCGCCGTTTATTTTAGCTTTTATACCCAGGCCTCTGATTTCTTCATAGGCGCTAATCTCCGACTCGTCGATTTCGGCGCCGTATGCTTTTTTAATCGCGCGTGCGATTGGATGGCTTGAATGTGCTTCGGCTATGGCTGCGTATTTAAGTATTTCTTCGCGCGTACCGGTTTCGACGACAACATCGACAACTTCGAAATTACCGCGCGTGATGGTGCCGGTTTTATCGAATATAAAAGTTTTAATATTATTTAACGCTTCGAGGTGATTAGCGCCTTTAATGAGAATACCGCGTTTCGACGCGGCGCCGATACCGCCGAAAAAACCGAGTGGTATCGAGATAACCAATGCGCACGGACAGCTTATGACTAAAAAAATCAGGGCGCGTTTGAACCAGACGGTAAAATCATGTCCCATAAAAAGCCAGGGCACGATACAAAGCGCCATAGCGGCAAAAACCACAGTTGGCGTATAATATCTGGCGAATTTAGTAATAAATTTTTCCGTTTTAGCTTTTTTCGCGGCCGCGCCTTCTATCAGCGACAGTATTTTAGAAACGCTCGATTCGGCATACGGCCTTAAAACGCGGGCGGAAATAAGGCCGTCGATATTAAGCGATCCGCCGGGAATTTCGCTGCCGGCCGAGACGCGGCGCGCAAGGGACTCGCCGGTGAGCGCGCTCATATCTATCGAGGCTTCACCTTCGGTTATGAGACAATCCAGCGCGACTTTTTCGCCCGGCTTGATCCTTATGATATCGCCGGTTTTTGCCGATTCAGGCGGCGTCTTAACGAATGAAGAGCCGTCGAAAATATTAATATAATCAGGCCGCAGTCCCATAAGCGATTTAATCGATTTACGGGAACGCGCGACCGAATAATGCTCAAAAACCTCGCCTATCTGAAAAAAAATCGTGACGCCTATGGCCTCGTGATAATCGCCGAGCGCGAAAGCGCCTATGGTAGCTACCGACATCAAAAAATTTTCATCGAATAAATTTTTAGTGAATAAATTTTTAACGGCGCTTATTATCAAAGGATAAGCCCCGCAGATGTATGAAAGTGAATATAAAGCAAAAGCCGCGGCTGGATTTTTTGAATAAATAGCGGCTGAAAGAAAAATTAACCCGGCCGCTATGCGATAAATCAATTTTTTTATCTGAGCATAAGCGCCGCCTTCATCCTCATCGTCGTCATCTTCGCCGTCATGCGCATGAGCATGAGCGTGCCCGCCGCCGTCAGTCTCAGCGACGGTAACGCCGTCTTCGACAGCCGATATGATATCCTGAATTTCACCGAGTGATAAAGAACAATTATCTTTAAAATCCAGATGCAGAGATTTATTGATAAAATTTAACGAGGCGGCTTGAATGAATGAATGAGCGTTGAGCGCTTCTTCAATTTTAGCCGCGCACACCGCGCAATCGAGGCCTTTTAATGAATAATCCTTATTAATGCCAAACACTCCTCTATACATGATAATTAAAAAAATCAATGGATTTTATCAAATATATGAATAAAATGCAACACATTTGAGATTTAATTAAGATTTAATTGACCTATATTTTTGATACGCGACGGGTAAAAGCCCTGATAAAAATGATAAAAAGACAGTAAAAAGACAATAATAATTCTTGACTAATTTAGATTAATATGCTAAAATAGTTAATGCATAAGTCCTGTCCAAATAGTCGATTTTTCGAATTTTGACAACGAATTTTCAAGGGTTTTCAGACACATTTTTGCCGTTTTTTGACTTTCTGGAGCGGACTCATGTATGGTTGCCAGAATAAATGACAGAAAATATTGATAAAGTTCAGGGTTTTTTATGACTGATTCAAACGATTCAAACGCTTTAATTAATCCGGGCAATAACTCGAATTCCGGCTCAACCGGCTCTAAAAATCTAGCGTTATTAGATCTTCAAAGTTATTACCTTATGTATAAAAACTCTCCAGTTATGGCTCATTCGCTTGACTGCGACAATCTTATCTGCGAAGTCAACGATAGATGGCTTAGCGAAATGGGTTATAGCAAAGATGAGGTTATTGGCACGCATATCGAAAATTATATGTGCGAAGACAGCAGGAAGTTTGCCCGCGAAGTCATACTGCCGCAATTATGGAAGACCGGGAATATAAGCGGCGTCAATTATAAATTTATTACCAAAAATAAAAAACGGATAGATCTTTTACTCATGTGTTCGGTTATAGAAACAAAATCGGGCACAATATGCGTTTCGGTGATGCAAAATATAACCGAGCAGATAAAAATGAATAACGAATTAAGGCAAATGGCTTCTAAATTAGAGGAAGTTAATTTAATCAAAAGTCACTTCGTTTCGAATTTAGGCTATGAGTTCAGAACACCCATGACAAATATAATGGGCTTCGCTGATATGCTCAGCCAGACTCAAACTACTCCCGAACAGCAAAAACTTATAACCCATATTAAAACCAGCAGTTCATCTCTTTTTTCTACTATATCGTCGCTGCTCGAGTATTCAAGTCTCGAAGCCGGCGAAACTATTTTAGAATCAAATGAATTCAGTTTTAAACAACTTATTTACGAAGCGATAAATTTAATGATGGAAAAAGCCGAACAAAAATCGATAAAAATTTTTTATTCAATCGATTTCAACCTTAAAAATAACCTTATCGGCGATGAATCCAAAATTAAATTAATCGTAATGAATTTAATCGATAACGCCGTTAAATTTTCCAATAAAGGCGAAGTAAAGATAAAACTTTCAGTAAGCTCTGAAACGGATGAAAACATTCTTGTAAATATCGAAGTGGCGGATCAGGGAATCGGCATATCAAAAGATCATATCGACAATATCTTTTTGCCATTTTACCAGATCGACGAAGGTTTTGCGCGTAAGCATCACGGCATGGGGTTAGGGTTGACTATCTCGAACCATTATGTAAAAATAATGGGCGGCGAAAAAATATTCGTTAAAAGTTCGACCGAAAGCGGGAGCGTTTTTGGTTTTTCAATTTATTTAGCGAAAGCCTCACGGCAGAAAAAAACGGATGATCCGCTTCAGAGCGAAACCGCAAAGCAGGATTACAAAATAGGTCGAAAAATTTTAATAGTCGAAGACAACCATCTGAACGTAGAGGTTATCTGCCGACTTTTGAAAATATGCGAATGTGAATTTAAAGCTGTCGATAATGGCTTGAAAGCCTTAGAATTAATTAAAAACGGCGAAACTTTCGACACGATTTTAATGGATATTAATTTGCCGGAAATAAGCGGAATAGAAACCACAAAAAAAATAAGAGAGTTCGGGTGTAAAATTCCTATAATCGCCGTTACCGCCTACACGTCGGCAAACGATAAAATGCTTTGCATTAACGCTGGAATGAATGATTACTTAACAAAACCGATCAACTTCAATCTTCTTATTAATTCGATAAAAACTCATTGCCAGATTAAATAAAGGTTTAAGTTTGATGTAAATTATTTTTTTATATAAAAAAATACCGTAAAACACTTAAGTTACGGTATTAATTATTTTAATTTTATTGCCGCGCTTATTTTTTCAATTCGAAAGTTACACGATAGCCTTTGCCGGTGCCGCTTTCAATAGCGTTAAGTTTTCCTTCTTTAAGAAGCCAGCCTATGGCCATTCCGAGTTTTTCAGCTTCCATAGCCATGGGATCGTCTTCAAAAATAACCGATTTAAGCTGTTTGAATCCGGCCGCGCCGTTTTCATCGAGCTGACGCCATACTTTACCCGCTAACGCACCAATTAATGTTTCCATAAAAAACCTCCACTAAATATTTATTGCAAATATATTTGAGCAATTTTTATGCCGTATTAAAATATCGATTTTATATACTTGCCACATATCTTCATGTTCAAAAAAAGAGCACTTCATTTTTACTGTGATTAGTTTGTGAACACTTCACTGGTTTTTTTTTGTTCAAAGCGAATAAAATTAAATTAGTGGGTTATATTTAACTTTTCAATTTTTGTTCTTAAAGTATTACGGTTAATTCCGAGAAATTTAGAAGTTTTTACTTGATTACCCTTGAATTTCTTAAGAACGTTGGAAATTAATATTTTTTCGATTTCGTTAATTACCTCTTCGTAAAAATCGGTTTTTTCGATATTGCCCATCACCGACAATTTATAAGAAACCAGGCGGGCCGTAAGTTCCTCTATTTTAGACAGTAACTCCGAACCCGGATCATTTTTAGAAGCATCGCCGCCGCCTTCGTTTTGCTCTCCCTGTTCAGAAGCCGCACCCGTAGAAACCGGAATGAAAGACTCAGTGTGTCCTGCTTTTAAAGGTGCCGCCGCCGAATGGTCTGCCGCCAAAAGAGCAGTCGCTACTTTACGGCCTTCGAATTTAGCGACTATCTCAACCGGAAGATGTTCGAATAGAATCGTATTATCGCGGCATATTGCCACAGCGCTTTCAACGACGTTTTTAAGCTCTCTGATATTGCCGGGCCAATCGTATTTATATAAAAACTCCATCACTTCCGGCGATACGCTCAATATTTTTTTATTTAATTCTTTGTTATAAGTTTCAATAAAATAATCAACGAGGCTTTTGATATCTTCGCGTCTTTCGCGCAGCGGCGGTATGTGTATGGAAATAACTTTAAGCCTGTGGTAGAGATCTTCACGAAGTTTGCCATCTGAAAGTGCTTTTTCAAGATCTATATTAGTCGCGGCTATTATTCGCGGATCGACTTTTACGACTTCATTTCCGCCGACTCTTACTATTTCTTTTTCCTGGAGCACGCGAAGAAATTTAGTCTGCATTTCCAGTCCCATTTCGGCGACTTCGTCTAAAAATAAAGTGCCGCTGCTTGCTAATTCGAATTTTCCGATTTTTTTACTTATAGCCCCGGTGAAAGAACCCTTTTCATGTCCAAAAAGTTCGGATTCAATGAGTGTTTCGGGTATCGCAGAACAGTTGATCGCTATAAACGATTTCTCGGCGCGCGGGCTGTTAGCGTGTATAACGCGCGCGATTATTTCCTTTCCGGAGCCGCTCTCGCCGGTGATCATAACTGCTACGTGGCTATCGGAGATTTTACCGATCAATTTATAAACTTCCTGCATCTTTGGCGAATTACCGATAATACGAAATTCAGACGCGCCGCGCGGTAAAATGTTTTCGCTTTGAACCGCCGGTACGTTCGAAGTAATTAAATCGTAAGCCGAATAGGCTTTTTTAATGAGCATCAATATATTATCGTTATCGAAAGGTTTCTTTAAAAAATCGTAGGCTCCGAATTTCATCGCTTCAATGGTTTTTTCCATATCGGCAAAAGCTGTAACTACTATTACAAAAGCGTTTTGCTTAACTTTTTTTATCTCTTTCAATAATTCGAGGCCGTTCATCCCCGGCATCTTAATGTCTATAACACATACAGGCGGCTTGTGCTTTTTGAACAGCTCAAGCGCTTCAATACCGTCGCGCGCTAAAATCGGTTCATAATTATTAGTAGTCAATAAATTTTCGAACGCAAGCCTGATCGTGTTTTCGTCGTCGGCTACAAGAATTTTTGGCTTTTGAACACTATTCAAGTTATCCTCCCGTTTTTTTTGTTTTAAAGATAACATATCATAAAAAGAATGTCAAGAAAGTATGTCAAAAATGTCAAATTTTTGTGATAATGTCCTGTTGTATTAAAGTAGAAATGTCCTATAATAAAGACATAAAATTCATCAAAGATATGGAGTTGAGTTTATGTCGGAAAGGGGCATTTATATGGGAGAAAAGGAAAGAAAGCGGCTAAAAGTCATTAATCGGGTTATAGAAAAAGACATAACTCAAGAAGAAGCGGCTAAAACATTGGGAATATCAGACAGACAAATTAGAAGGATCGTTAAAGAAGTGAGGAAAAATGGCGATATTGGAGTGGTGCATAGATCGCGTGGCAGGGAATCAAACAATAAAATACCGAGCTCTGACAGAAGCAAAATACTTGATCTTTACCAACAAAAATATAACGGATATGGTCCTACCTTTGCAAGCGAAAAACTTCATGAAATAGATAATACTAAAATTAGCGTAACGACATTATGGAAGTGGCTTACCGAGAAAGGTTTATTAAAAAAGCGCAAAAAGCAAAGAATTCATCGAAAGTGCCGTGAACGCAAAGAACATTATGGAGAGATGATACAAATAGACGGCAGCAAACACTGTTGGCTTGGAAAAGACGGACAAAAGTTTGTGTTGATGGGCTTCATAGACGATGCGACAAGCGAAATATACGGGCGATTTTATGATTATGAAGGAACAATACCGATTTTAGACAGTTTTAAAAAATACGTAGAGCTAAAAGGCCTGCCTTATTCGGTTTATGTTGACCGGCATTCAACGTATAAAGCGTTTAGCGAAAAGTCTTTAAGCCAGTTTGAAAAAGTGATGGAAAGTCTTGGCATAGAGGTTATTCACGCCAGATCGCCACAAGCTAAAGGACGGGTTGAAAGAATGTTTGAAACGCTTCAAGACAGGCTAATAAAAGAAATGGAACTAAAAGGCATAAAGACAATGGAAGAAGCGAATGAATATTTACCAGAGTATTTTATAAAGCATAATGAGCGTTTTAGAGTAATGGCTAAAAAAGAAAAAAATTTTCACACGCCTGTTTTGCCGGATATGAATTTGGATCGATTATTTTGTATGAAGGCGGAAAAGCGAATAATGAAGGACAACACGGTTTATTACGAAAAAACTTATTACCAGATAAAAAGCAAAATTACATGTTCAACGGTCATGGTTGAAAAAACATTGAAAAACAACATATATATAACAAAAGGCGGTCAAGATTTACGTTTTGAGAGGCTTCCCACTAAACCTGAGAAAACAAGATTAATCCCCAAACCACGCTTTAACACAAGAATTCCAGTTGTACCTTCATTGGAACATCCCTGGAAGATCGGACAATTAATCTTGAATACCAAAGACGAAAGCACAAAAGCAAGAATACAAAATTTAATGAATTAACCAGTTCAAGAAACTACGGACAAGGGTCACAATGGCCACTCGCTACGCTTCGTGGCCATTGTGCGGGAGAACCGGAGGCCCGCAACCCGGGGGACCGGGGAAGGCCGCAAACCAAAACCGGACATTTCTACTTAAATAAAAACCGGACATTTTAACTTTAACTTGACAGAAAGTATGTCAAAAAGTATGTCAAAAAAACAATATAATAAAAACGCTTGAAAAAAAATGTAAATGATGTTATAATCACAAAAAAATAATTAACTTATATAATCCGCTTTCACTTGTCGAATTATATTATAGAAAGGCTGACAGGTCCAAATCAATGACCGATATAAATGAAAAAGCGAATTCAGTGAAAGAAAAACTGATCAGCTTCATGAAAACCCGCGAAATGGGCGACCCACTGTTCAATAATACCATGCAGCTTATAGCTAAATTAAAAAACTCACAATCTGAGGTTATAAAACTTTCAACCGAATTAAGCCAGAACCGGGAAAATCAAACTTTAATTCAAACTGTACAGGCGGCTTCCGCGAGACTGCAAAAAATACTCGACGATTGCGATAATTATATTTCGCCTCAGGTAAGCAGAAATTCGAAAGCCGAACCGGCTAAAGCCGAAAGAGTAATAGCCATACCCAAAGAGCTCACCTTTGTTTCCATCGACGTTCAGGGGTCTGAAGATCTGAAACAGGGCGAAGATGCAGCTAAGGTAAGTAAAGCTTTTTCAAATTACTTTTCGCTCGTCGAAAAAATAATGCGTGATAACAGCGTTAAAAAATACAGTTGGGCAGGCGACGGTTTCATAGCTTATTTCGACACGGCTGAAAACTCCATAATAGCTTCGATTGCCCTTATAACCTCGATGACGGTCTTCAACCTTACGCAAAACCCTTTAGCTAAAAATTTTCGCATCAGAATAGGCATTTCGACCGGCGAAGATTATTTTGACGAAAAAAGCGAAATAGGCAAGATGACTTCCAAAGTTATAGATCTTGCAGGTTATCTGCAAAAAAAAGCTGAAATTAAAACGGGCGTAAAAACACTCGCCCGCGCGCTGGTATCTACTAATACCATCCTTAAAATACACAAACACTTTAATTTTCAGCGCACCTTGAAACTCGATAAACAGTTGATCGAAACGGACGCATCAAAAAAAGTCCAGGCTATGAGCGCTTTTGAAATAATCGTCTAAGACGGCATTTCCTTGTTTTAATTTTTAAAAATACCGTCGGCTAACGGCTAATGACTGACGACTAGCGACTAACGACTAGCGACTAACGACTAGCGACTAATGACTAGCGACTAATGACTAACGACTAACGACTGACACCTCAAACCGATCTACAAAAAAAATAAAAAACAATTATAAATAACCGCGCATTTATTTCATATGAAAATAATGCGCGGTTAAATTTTTTCTTTATTAAAATTTAAAAAAACAAAAAAACTTTTAAAAAGCCTTCAGGCAAATGTTTCAACATTTAACGCCATTCAAATATTATTTTTAAATCTGGCATAAAAATTGCTTTTTTATAATCAAAAAAGTAATATTAACTTCATTAAAAACAGGAGGTATATTATGAGCAGAGAAAATGTAATCAGAATGTTCGCCGGTTCTTTTATTTTATTGAGTTTAATTCTGGCGCATTATTATTCGCCGCTATTTTTATATTTTACGGCTTTTGTAGGACTTAATCTTCTTCAGTCTTCCATAACCGGTTTTTGTCCACTTGAAATCATATTAAAAAAAATGGGATTCAAAAATTGTAAAGATTAATCAGCTCCATTTAATTTTCTTATCCTTGCCTATATATATTCTCACATATTCTTTGACAAAAAAAATTTTTTATGTTATATTCAGTCATATTAAAGGTCTGGAATAATATTATAAAATATAATAATAAGGAAGTGGTATCAGGTGGATATCCTAACGGCAGTAACCAATATCGAATCCGGCGATTTAGCTCAGATGAAGCCATGCGTTGATTTATTAAAAAACGAAGGCAAACCGGAGCATATTGAACTCCTGAAAAACGCTAAACTTAAATTACCTGTTCATGAAACCGTTCTTCTCGAATCTATCGATTCAGCAATAGAAAGCATTACCCTGCGCAGTTTGAAAGAAACTCAACCTGCCGTCAGCGATGCCGGGACGGTTTCAGTTACCTGCGATTCATGTTGCTTAAAACCCGAAAACGGCGCAACTAATGAAAGTAATACGCCCTGCTGCGGCTCCGATTCGCCGTCAAAAGCGGACGCGCCCTCCGCGATTGAAGCCGCGCCTGAAACTGGCTCCGAAAATAACGGCGGTACAAACGGCAACGGCGTAAACGGAAAAAACAACGATTTCCCTCAAAACGAATATCTTGACAAAGTAAAAGACATCTGGGAAAAAGGCAAAAGCGCCGCCATTAAAAACGCCACTTTTATTAAATTAAAATCACAGCTTAACACGATTAAAAACGATAAAATAGTCCAGCTCAAACATCTGGGCGAAACGGTCTACAGATGCTTTTTAGAAACCCAGTCCGGCGTCGTTTTTATAGATGAGGGAATCGCTAATATTAACGAAATAGAAAAGAAAATATCCCGCAAGCAGGAAGATGAAAAAGAAATAGAAGAAAGTCGCGCTGAAGGCGGATTCTGGAATGTAGTTAAATCTTCGATATCCAAGTTCGCCGGATACACTAAAATAAAACTTGATATTTCCATACTCCAGAGCAATCGCGAAAGCAAACTTTCAGCCCTGGGGCAGACTATTTATGATAAACTCGCCGAATGTGAAGCCGTAATAGTTAAAAACGAAGCAGTCAACGACGTTCTTTTAACCATAAAAGATCTGGACAGGCAGAGAGAAGAAAAAGAAATAGAAATTTCTGAAATTTCACAATCGGAATAGCGACAGGAAAATATTTTCGATAATGTCTCAATATTTGATAACCTACCTTGAAAAATGCTCATTTGAATCCAGGAATGATTACGCTTTACGCGTAATGCTCGCCAATTGCTGTTTTATTAAAGACGAGCTGCAGAAGGCGCTTTCATTACTGCGCGAACTCGCGCGCGATGCGTTGAATTCCGACTACGGCGAATACGCGAATTTTACTCTTAACCTGTATTCATGTTTCGAGGATTCGAACCGGCCTCACATAGAATACCGTTCCTATGAACAAATAGCGCAGGTAATATTCGACAGAAAAAACCGTCGCAAGTGGGACGATAAAGCCATGCTTGATTATATGGCAATATTAAAGACGCGCGCTTCCGAAAAATGGGCGCCGTTCGGATTTATAGAGCTTCTCGAATATTTTTACCTTAACGAAGATGAGGCGATGAGCCTAAAAGTTATCGAATTTATAACGTCGAGTTACCCTCAATCATGGTGGGACGCAAAGGCCCGTGCGCGCCGGCTCGATATCGAATATAACGATGTTATCGGCGGTATTAAACGACTAAAAGAATTAAACCGTGTTATGGCTTTCAAAAAAAACAGCGGCGCTCTGCAAACGCAGGCCGACATCGACGAAAAATTATCTCTTGAAGTCCGCGTAAAGGAAGGCACGGCCGAATTCGAAGAAAGCGTAATCAACCTCGCCCAACGTTATAAAAATTTTAAAATAGCCAGAGAGCCTTTTTTCAAACTTTCTTATATTTATGAAGAAAGCGGCAGCCAGCGAGACGTTTTACGAGTGCTCTCTCACGTAAATAATAATTTTAACCAATACCCGGACGGCGCTAAAGCGCATTTTGAAATAGGCATGTATTATTTCAGAAACGAAAATTATCAACTGGCGCTGCAGTTTTTCAACAATTATCTTACCGACTACGAAAAAGGCCGTGAAACGGCTCAGGCGGTCTTTATGACGGGCAAAACCTTTCAAATGCAGGGCAGGCTTACCGAAGCCATTTCATTTTTTAAAAAAGCCCTGGCGGCAGGCGAATCGATATGGTCTAAAGAAGCCGCCAATTCCGCGCTCGAAATTTGCAAAACTTATTACAATGTTAAAAAATATAACGAAGCCCTTACCCTCTTAGGCGATATGCGCGCGGCGAAATTCGATGAAGGCGTTATGGCCGAGGCCGCTTATTTAGAAGGAAGCTGCTACCGTGAACTTTCTCTTGCCGCTCCCAACAGCGCCGCATCAAAAAATTATCTTCAGCGCGCCAAGGAAGTTTTCGATCATCTCAACGAAAGATATCCCGAATCGTCCCAGGCGGCGCTGGCCGGCGTGTCGCTCAACGAAATACGCAGCGGCCGCATAAACGACACGCTGTTTATCGCGCGCATTTCCAATGCGATTATAGCGTTTTTTTTTACCGGTTTTTTCGTTCTGCTCGGAGTGAGTTTTATGAGGCAGGACGAACCCCTTTTTTATTTTATTTTTTACATGCAGGCCGGATTTCTAGCGGTGACTTTATTCGTGTCGTTTACATTTAAATTTTTCGGCAAGATATGGGAAATAATTTTCGGATAAAAAGTTATTAAAAACAATATAAATTAATAAAATGAAAGTAGATGAAAAATGACCGGAACGACAAAAATTAAAAAAAACAAAATAAGCAAAGCCGTTAAATCAACTAAAGAATATAAACCGGACAAATTAAACAAATCGAAGAAATCAAGCGAATCGAAGAAATCAAGCGAATGCGACAGGTCCGTAATCGGGATAATCGGCGCCGGAAAGATCGGCGAAGCTATAATATCGGGCCTTCTGTCTCAAAAAGTTAAAACACGCACGCAAATTATAGCGACGGCGCGTTCGACAGGCCGCGCCGATTATATTCATAAAAATTTTAAAATACGCTGCGCTACGGATAATACAGAACTTGTAAGCCGGTGCGGCATTATAATACTCGCGGTAAAGCCTCAAATAATATCGTCGGTATTAACCGAAATAGCGCCGCACATAAAGGAAGGCCAGCTTATAATATCGGTTGCGGCCGGCGTTACGACTTTTTTTATTGAATCGTATCTTAGCTCTAAAAACCCCGTCATACGCGCCATGCCTAATTTATGCTGCCAGGTCAACGCCGGAATGACGGTCCTTTCAAAAGGCGCTCACGCAGAAGACTCCGACGCCGATACCGCGCTTAAATTATTCGAACCCGTTTCTAAAGTAATCGTGCTTGAAGAAAAATATTTAGATTCAGTTACCGGCCTGTCCGGCTCGGGACCGGCTTATATTTACATAGCCATCGAAGCCCTGGCCGAAGGCGGAGTTAAAGTCGGCCTTCCACGCGAAGTCGCGACTCTTCTTGCCGCGCAAACCGCTTTTGGCGCCGCGCAGATGGTCCTTAAGACGCACTCGCACCCGGCTCTGCTTAAAGACATGGTTACGACTCCCGCCGGAGTGACTATAGACGGCATTATGGAGCTCGAAGAAGGAAAATTCAGGGTTACTTTAATCAAAGCCGTCGTTAAAGGCACCGAACGCTCAAAAGAATTGGTTAAAATTTAATGAACGAGAGGACCTTTTAAAATGACTGTAATACGAAAATTAAACGCGCCGGCCATGAGTAAATGTATTTTATGCTATTCGTGCATGCTCGCATGCGCCCGCCTCAATTACCGCGCGCATTCGGTAACGCGCTGCGCTTTAAAAATTAAAACCGCCGGCGGCATATCCGGTAAATACGTCGCCGATATCTGCCGCAGTTGCATAGATCCAACATGCGCGCACGTATGCCCCACCGGGGCGATGAGCGTTAAAGAAGGCGGCGGCGCGCGATTGACTAAGAGTAAATGCATAGGCTGCCGCAAATGCGTCGAAGCCTGCAAATTAAATTATCTTGACTTCGACGAAGAATTAAAACTGCCGCTAATGTGCACCCATTGCGGAATATGCGTTAAATTCTGCCCTCACGGCTGTCTTGAAATATTAACCGAAAATAAAGAAGGCGGTCAGTAATGCTTTATCAAAATTATATCAGAGTCCTTTATATCGATTTATTCACTAAAAAAATAAAATTCGAAAATCGCGAAGATTTATGCGAATATATCGGCGGTTCGGGCGTAGCGTCCAAAATTTTTTCAGAGCTCGCCGATTATGGCTCCGAGCCGCTTGCCCCTTCGCAGCCCATAGTTTTTGCCATCGGCCCGATGTCGACTATTTTTCCGATCTGCACTAAAGCCGTCTGCTCCTTCTTCTCGCCGCAAACCGGCGAGTATGGCGAATCTCACGCTGGCGGGCGCCTGGCGATGGCTATAAGACTGGCTAACATAGACGCCATAGTTATAACCGGCCGTGCTCAATCACCGGTTTATATAACCATAAAACCCGACGATATCATTTTTCATGACGCCGAACCCCTGTGGCGGCTCGGAGTAAGCGAATCGGGACAGTATATGCGCTCGATGGCCGGCGCGCCCGGAAACCGAAGCATTATACGCATAGGGCCCGCGGGCGCCAATTGCGTGCCGACCGCCGGCATCAACGTCGATACATACAGGCACTTCGGCCGGCTTGGCGCGGGCGCAGTTTTCGGTTCTAAAAACCTTAAAGGATTGGTTATATGCGGCGAAAAAGATTTCGCGATTAAAAATCCGGCTGAATATAATAAATTATACTCAGAAATTTACGACAAAGCCACTAAAACAGGACTGATGGCTAAATATCACGAACTCGGCACGCCGAAAAACGTTCTGCCGCTTAATAAAATAAACGCACTGCCCTCTTATAACTTAAAGCAGTCCAATTACGAATACGCCGCCAATATATCAGGCGAGGCTTTCGCCGAAGAAGTGCTTCACAGAAAAGTTTCCTGTTCGGGCTGTCCTATCGGCTGCATTCACATCGGATGGCTTCGCAAGCTCTTCGACGCCGGTTACGAATACGAATCGTGCGGAGTTTCATACGATCACGAATTAGTGTTTTCACTCGGCAGTCAGCTCGGAATAAAAAACACCACTGGAGTGCTTAACCTCATCAACGAAACCGAAGAAATGGGCCTCGACGCGATATCCTGCGGAGTTATCCTGGGCTACATGAGTGAAGCTCTCGAAAAAGGCGATATTACACTTTCAGAAACCATCGTAGAGGTTAAATTCGGCGAAATAGACAATTACCTCAAAGCGATAAATTATATAGCCAATCCGCCGAATGATTTTTACCGCGATATAGGCCGGGGACTTTATAATTTCACCGCCAGAAAAGGCGGCGACTCTTACCAGTACGCTCTGCAGCTCGGCGGCCTTGAAATTTCCGGTTATTTCACCGGGCCCGCGCACTTAATCGGCGGCCTCACGGGCATCCGGCACTCGCACTTAGATAACGCCGGTTACTCCATCGATCAAAAACTTTTAAAAGACGCATCTACGCTCAGCGCGAAAACCGTCGCGGAAAAGATTATAGAGGAAGAAGTCATCCGTTCGGTTTACACTTCCCTGGTTATCTGCCTTTTCGCCCGCGAAGTTTACGACCTTGAAACCGTCTGCCGCGCGCTTAAAGTAATAGAGATTAACGCCTCGCCCGATTCGTTAAAATCGGTTTCATCTAAAATACTCAAAAATAAACTCGAAATACGAAAAAAAATGGGCTTTTGCATCGATAATTTTCCGCTTGCGTCACGATATTTTGAAACGCCGTCGCCTTATGGATTGATAAAAAAAGAATTTACCGATGAGATAATAACCCATTACAAAAAATTAATCGAGCAATGAAAGATATAAATCAATACTTACTACTAAAAGAAAAAATAATTAAAGGCTACGAAACAGTTAAAAACAGCGGACTTCTTCCGGTTAAGGTATTTGAGGCGCTTATCGACGAAGACGCAATCGACGAAGCCGCCGCGAATTTAGCGGACGATAAATTCGTAGTGAGCGTCTGCGGCCAGATAAAAGCCGGTAAGTCGATGCTTTTAAACGACATCATATTCGGCGGCGAGGTGCTTCCGGCCGCCGATACGCCTGAAACCGCCAAAATAACTGAAATTTCATACGCCGAAGAACCCGGCTATATCGTTTACTTTTATTCGCCCGAAGAGTGGGAATATTTAAAGAAATCGAATGTAAATATCAACGGCGCGCAGGTCTCTTATTACGAAACATTCATAAAACCCGCCCTGGCCGAAGTAAAACTTGTCAGCGGAAAAGAATTAAACGAAGCCGAAGCGCTCGAACGACAAAAGGTCAGCGGTTCAGATTTAAGTAAACTCGCCGATTATATATCGGTAAAAGGCGCCTTCACGCCTATGGTCAAAGCGGTCAGAATTAAATATCCGGCCGCGATTCTTAAAAATATATCTATAGTCGATACTCCAGGCATTAACGATCCTAACGTAATGCGTTCGCGAATCACGGAAAAATGGATCAACCGCTCCGACGCAATAATTTTTTTATTGAGCGCGGCCCAGCCGTTTACGGCCGAAGACCGCGATTTTTTTGAGCGTTATTTATCTTCGGTACCCGTCGGTAAAATTTTAACGGCCGTTTCAAAGATCGATCTGGCTGAAGATATAACTCAGGTGAAAAAATTCGTCGGCGATTCGCTTATAAAAACTCTCGGAAAAGCCGGGGAACAAATCGTTGCAAACGGCGGTTTATCCGCTATAGCGCCGATGTTCTCTCTTTTTAAAAAATTAAAAGCGGATGCGGCGGAAGGCAAAATAAAACTCAGCGCCGAACGCTCCCATGAAATCGATTATCAGCTCACGCAAAGAATTAAATCTTCTGAGTTTTTAAAAGAAATCGTTAATAAAGACGGTTATATTCCCGATTTTTTATCAGCGCTGGAAGCTAAACTCATAAATTCTAAAAACGCTATTTTAGAAAGCCACATAAAAAAAATCGAAGCCGTTTTTAATTATCATTTAAAAAATAATGAAAATGAAAAAGCTCAATTAGAAGCCGAAATAAAATCATTTAACGCGGATGCCTCAAAGCGCAAAGCGGCCTTAAATGAAATCGCCGATAAAAAATCCAATGCGGAAGACTTTAAAAATTCTTTAAATACCGAACTGAATAAATTATCAGGTTTTTTTAATCAAAGAGTTGAAGAAATTTGTTCATCCGCGGCCGATAAAATTATTAAAACTATCATCTCTTCCCGCGCCATAGAAGATCTCGACGTAAACTTAAGTTTCGAGTCGTATTCGTTAATCGAAAGTAATTTTATAGAGCTGAACCTTAAATTCAGCGAATATATAGGCTCTTTTAAATCAAAAGCCTTTTGCCTGGCGACGAAATTCAACCTGGAAAATTACTCGCCGGATTCGGCGGCCGCGGCTGAAACTTCTGTTTTATATAAAAATACGATCAACCAGGTTTTCAATAAAATTGACTCGGTTAAAGTATTAATTGATCTGAAAAATATAATCAGTTCTTCCTCGGGGCCTGACGCTTTAAAAAAACTTAAAGCTAATTGTTTTTTTTTCTGGACCGATACTAAAAAAACGAAAAAAAACTTTAACGACCGCATCAATCAGATATTTATTACAGACCTCAGCCTTCAGCGCGTAATGATCAACGCTTTCTCCGAGTCGGTGACTTCGATAAAAACATCACTGGGACAATTTTTATTCCGTCTGGATAACGGCATCGCGGCGTTGAAAAAAGAAGAAACCGAAAACGTCGAAGCGCTCGAGCGCGCGGAAATTTCCATTAAAAAAACGAATGCCGATGCGTCTAAAATCGAGGCGGATATAACTTCGACAGCCTCCCGGCGCGATGATTTATTAAAAAATATGAGCCTTAATTAATTAATTGTTGGTTGGTTGGTTTATTTATTCATTTTTATTTATTCATTTTTATTTATCATTAATTATTTATCATTAATTATTTATCATTAGTACCATTTTATATATTTAAGAGCTTTAATATTGGAGAAGAAATATCATGTTAAAAGAATATATCGACGTTAAAAAGTTTTCGGAATTTTACAACACAAAGCTCAGCGAATACGTCAAGTTATACGTTTCAAAAGAAATGGATCTAAAGATCAGGCGCAAGATATACGATCTCGAAGATAAAATTTCCCGCTTTCAAAAAGATGAAATTTTCGTAAACCTCGTAGTCGCCGGCGAATACAATTCTGGAAAATCATCCGTGATAAACTCGATACTCGGCGAAAAGATCATTCCGGTAGGTTCAGAACCCATGACTCTGGCCGTTTCGATCTTTAAGTTCGGCGAAAGGCAGAAAGTATTAATTGAATTCGACGACGGCTCTTTCCGCGAAATATCGCCCGAAGAGTTTGAGCAATTGAAGCATACTTCAAAAGACAAAATCGATATAGATGCGTCTAAAATAAAATATATCCATTTTTATTATCCTGAAGCCTATCTCAACAAAGTCAATATCATCGATACTCCGGGCTTCAGCACAGCCACGGAAGCTGGCGACGATAAAAAAACGAAAGACGCCATCCTGCACAACGCCGACGTTTTAATGTGGGTTTTTAACGCCAATAACGGTACGGTAAAAAATTCGGAAATGCAGATTTTAAAAAGCCTCTTTGAAAAAGTATTCAACTCCGCCTCAGAGGACGAAATCAACGGCGAATTGGACTGCCGGCAGAAAAAAAACCTTAAATTTTTCTGTATATTGAACCGTGTCGATGAAAAAGGCTGCATTCAAAGCGCTCAAGTCAATAACGTGGCGCGCGAATTCGAAAAAGAACTTTCCCGCGGGCTCGACTTTAAAATAGAACCGCCCATAGCCTATTCTGCAAAAAAAATATTCGAGCACAAGACCGAATTAAAAAAAGCCTCTGCCATAGCCGATAAAATTGCCGATCTTATCCGCGATGCTAACGGACATAAACTCGAAGTGAGTAAAACTTTTGACGATAGTAAAAACTGCACGCTGGCGCTAACGGATAACGGCAATAAAATAGCCGAATGCGAAATTATAGATTATTCGGCCTGGCTTTCGCCGCTCGATAAAATCAAAGCGGAGCTGGAATCCATACGCCGCAACTCGCAAAATATAATGGAATATTCTATTATCAACGATTTATACACTCTTTATAACAATATTAAAACTATAGCCGATTTCATAATATCTCACAAAATCCAAAAAGACGTTGACCGAAGCAATTCGGAAATATCGTTTATAATAAAATCATTAAAAGATTATAAAACTTCTTTTAACCAACGCATAAACCTTCTGAAAAAAGAATTCAACCTCAAAGTGTGGCCGGTGCTTTCTAAATTTTTCTTTCAGCTCGAATCCCAGGCGGGCGCCGCCGCTGATATTAAAACATTAAAACTCACCGGCAATCATAGAAACCCGGAAGCGCGCAAAAAAGTTTTCGATTTAATTTATTCGGCGTTTAACATTAAAAGCCATATAAACGAAGAAACTTCTAAAATTTGCGAAATGCTAGAATCTTATGAGGCTACACGCCAATATCTTCTGCTGCTGGATAAAAGCAGAAAACTTATAAACGATTTCGAATTGGATTATTCTAAAAACGTGGAATCTTTCGTCACGGCGCTTTTTGAAAAATTAGAAAAATTTTATCTCGTGGATAAAAGTTTTACCGGCAAGCGCAGCGATGATAATATTTTTGATGAAGTCTCCTGCGAGCTTATAACTCATTTGAGCAATGAATTCGTTTTTAACAAGCCGTTGTGGAAAATCGAAGATTATTACGACGATCTTGTAGTGCTGCTGAAGATTGTTTATCTTTTAGCGACTTCCGATCTTAAAAGCATGATACTCGAGCTTAACAGCATAAAGGAAGAGCAACTGCATGATCTGGTCAAGCTCGAGGAGTTTCTGCAAAAATAAAACGGTGGATCAATTTAAATTTAAGCCAGTGAAAAAACTCCGAAACCTATTTTACGGCAAATATCGACGGCCGAGTCAACCGATATAGCAAGATCTTTTAAGCGATGCGCGTCAGAGCCTATGGCGACGCGGCGTATTCCGCAGTCATAGGCGGTTTTAAGCACGGCTTCAACGGGATTGGTTACGTTCTGCCCGTCTCGAAAAAGAGAAAGATTTATTTCGAGCGTCATATTTCTATCGTGTAATTTTGTAAATATTTTTTCGAAATGCTTGTACGGAATAAGGCCGCTGTCAAGATAATCGGGGTTGTGATGAACGCCGTAACGCCTGTAACCTTCAATATGTGCTATAGAAGCGAAAAGGCCCGATTCTATCAATCTGTCTATTTCACCGAAATAGGCGTCGTAAAAATCCGTCGGAGTCGTGTTTTTAAATATATATTCGGCTTCCGAAGGTATCATTATATCAAGATTATCGTTAACTAAATGCACCGATCCGAGCATATAATCGATCTTATATTCTTCGATGAGCCTTTTTTTTAAAAATTCGTGAATGCTTTCACAGTAGTCTATTTCGAGCCCCGCGAAAACCCTCAGGCCTTTAGCGCGATATTTAGCGTCCGCCGCCCTCACTTCGCCGATATAATCGCCGAGCCAATCCGAGGTTACCGGCACTTTTTCGCCCTTTTGACGCACGAAGCCGAATTTATCCACAACGGCGGGCACTGCCGTATAATGAGGAGTAAAGCAGATCTCGCGAAGCCCCAGCGTAACGGCTCGCTCGCAATATTCATCGATCGTGTCGCGCGCGGCGTCAAAAGAATAATCGGGATGCACATGATAATCCGCTTTAAAAACTGACTGCATAAATAAACTCCAGTTATTTTTTTATTTAAAATATTATCGGCAATGACTTTACAGCTTACTTATAAATTAATGCCGCTAAAAAAAATAACCTCTGAAAGCCTTCGACTCTCGGAGGTTTTTATAATGGAGCTGATCGGGATCGAACCGACGACCTCTTGCATGCCATGCAAGCGCTCTCCCAAGCTGAGCTACAGCCCCGTTCAAAATTTACAAATACATTATAACAGATTGCGTTAAAATTGTCAACAAAAATCCCGCAAAAATCCGGCAATTTTTCATTATAATTAATTGCTTGACAAATATATAATAATAAAGTAAAATATATTCAAAAAAAATTATTACAGGCAGTTTTTATGAATTATTATTATCGGGTCCAGCCAGCCTTTTAAAGGAGAAATTTAATGATTTATTTCGACGAACATTTTAATATATTAGTTGTTGATGATTCTTCCACCGCTAGAATATTTATCAAAAAAAATTTCGAAAAAGCCGGATTCACTAATTTAAACTTTATTATGGCCGGCGACGGAAATCAGGCGCTTGAAAAAATCGCATCCGAAAATATTCATCTTTTAATAACCGACCTGATAATGCCCGAATTAGACGGTCACGAACTTATCAAAAGCGTCAAAGGCAATCCCAAATATGCTTCCACGCCGATAATAGTCACAACCAGCTCCAGTAATTGCGCTAAAAACGAAGAACTTATGGAAGCCGGCGCGGATATCGTTTTAACTAAACCCGTAGCTCCAGAAGCGCTTTGCGAAGCATGGGAAAAAATCAGACCGAAAATGCATTTTATCAACGCGAAAATACCCGCATTCAAAGACATATTCTGCGAAACGCTTAACAGCATGGCCTCGATCAGTTTAACCGACGCGGTCGTCGAAGCATGCGTGGACGATTCTTTTTTAGAAGACAGCCGCCAGGTAACCATGTCCACATTAAAACCGGCAGGCTATAAATTTATTTTAACTATTAAAAAAGTGTTATCAAAAAAACTTACCTCGATCATATGCGATCTTAAACTGCATGAAGTAACTGAAGATAACGAAAAAGAAACCATTTCAGAACTTTTAAACGCGGCCGCCGGGGCTTTAATGAAAAAAATCACTCCGGCTGATCAAACCTTCGAATTGAATCTTCCGGCCGAAACCGCTTACCCGCTCAATCGACCGGAAATCATCAACTGCGCTTTTAAAATTAAAGACGCGGTTTATATTATAATATCACTTATCGAACCTGAAACGGTTTAATAATATACGCTCACGCTTCTCACGCGCGCCGCGGTAAAGTTTAGCCCGGCTGCTATATCCTGACCGCCGCGCGGTTAAATTCGACTTCGAATTTATCATTAATTTTAATCGAATCCTTGTAATCGCGATGGCATATTTCAATGGATGAATTGATTTTATTTAAATTCATCCTGAGCTTTTTTGTAATCGAATTTAAATTATCGTCCGCTTTAACTAAATAAAAAAGATTATAAATTCTAACCGGCAGTTTCGCGAAACGGACCGATTGAATTACGGTGCTCGATTCGTTAGTCTGCCCGGCGGCATTTGAATGCCATCCAGCCGCAGGATTACTAGATGCGCGATAAACGGCGCCTGATATTTTCTGCGCGCAATGATTCAAATTAATCATTTTGGCTTCGGAGCTCCTGCTGTTATATACAAGCAGGTTTTTATTATTAGGCGATGAAACGCTTTCAATAGTAATATCGGGCGGCGAATGAAAAAATAAATCTATATCGAAATATACGGGTTTTTTACGACCGTTAAAAATATCATCCATTATAAGCAGATAATCGGAGTTGATCATAACGATCGTCCGTCTTATCAACGCGTCTATATCGAGGCTCAGATAACCTTTATGCGTCGATGAAACCAGGCAGACGCCACCGTCTTCGTAATGCCTGAAAGTTTCCGGCATATACGCATCGACTTTACTGCAACTGAGATTGATTTTATTTAAAACGACGCAGTTGTGGGCTGATAAGTTTCTCTTATAAAAATTGATTTCTTTATTTTTAATAAAAAGCGCCGGGCCGGAATCGCCTATAAAATCTACCCCGCCATGGCTGATAATTATATTGTGCAAATCATTGTGCGCAAGAAATTCAAAGTTTTTATAATCCTGATTTTGCCGGGTTCTGCCGCCGGAGTTAAATATCAGACGGGCCGCCGCGTTATTATCGCCGAAAGGATCGCAGGGAGTTGTAACGCAGAAATAACCACAATCTTCGAGCCTGGATGAAAAAACTTCCGACACGCTTACCGGCATGGCGTTGTATTCGGCCGCGCCGTCTTCACCGAATAACATAACTATTTCAGATATTTTATTTTCGGCGGTTAAAAATTTTAAGTTTTTATCCATTAAAAGGTAGGAAGCGCTTTGAAGCGAAGGCCTTAAATCCAGCGGCGAGCGTTCGTCGAATGGAAGAAAAAAACTGCCGTAATAATCCGCGATGTTAGGCAGCAAACCATTTGGCGAGGCCATGGCGGTAAGATACGCGCTTATGCGTTTAAACGCGTCTATGAAAACGGCATCTTTGAAAGCGGAATCCGGGGACGGCGAAGGCCTGGCCGCCGAACTTTTTCTGGATAAAACAAGTGAATAAAGCATCGCTTTATAAATCGAAAACAGAAACACCGGTGACGAGCTTATATGTGCGCCATCCGAAACAGTTTGATATAAAATTTCTTCTTTCAGTTTTTTATATACTTTTGTGAGCGCCGGAGCTATACGCCCGCCGGCCTGAAGAAGAACGCCGTACAGGCAGGCAAGGGCGACGGCACGCTCGTGACGTTCGGACTCGCGGGGCCGGTTGACGACTCGTTCATATACGTAATCGAACTGCCTGTTAAAATAATCATGAAATCCAAGCGTCGTAAATAAATCGATAAATTTATCTTCTATAAGCTCAAACGTCATCAGCCACGAAACTAAGCGCTCCGCGCAAACGGATACGGAGGCGAAGTTGATGCCGAAGCCTATTTCATTTTGCGCCTTAAACTCTTTAAAAAGATCGGCTATCTTATTTGCATATTTATCATCGCCGCTTAGTTTATATGCCAACGCAAGATATACCCACTCGTTATTTTTAGCGAACTGAATACTGTAGGGCCATATTCCTTCATCTTTTGAAGGCGCGTCGGTAACGCTCTGCTGAAAAAGCGATGCAAAATATTTGTAGCCTTCGGCTGCCGGCCATTTTGAATAATTAAAGTTAGCGTGCCAATCTATTGAATCAGGTAATTTAAAATAAAAACCGTTTATTTCATACTCGCCGCTTAATATACCGTCAGCCTTTGCTATAACGCTTTTGACGAATTTCGGATTAAGCTGTTTTATCCGCGGCGCCCATGATTCTTTCGAGAAAAAATTAATTAAAAAATAACTTTTACAAGGCTTCGGGCTTTCTAAAGATTCGACCCGGTCTTCTTTTTCAAGCTCCTCCTGTCCGCGTTCTTGTTCTTGTTCTTCTTGTTCTTCTTCTTGTTCTTGTTCTTCTATCTCAGGTTCTTCATATTCATTTTCTTCTTTTACAGACTCTTTCGCTACGCTCTCTTCTCTGTCGGATTTTTCTTCTTCAGGCTCTTTTTTTTCACATTTTTCTTTCTCAACTGCGATTTCCGGCAGTTTGGCTTCATTAATAATTTCAAGCTCAGGCCCATCTTTAATCTCCGGTTCAAGCTCTGGTTCAAGCTCTGGTTCAAGCTCCGGTTCAACTTCTTTTTTTTCTTCCTGCTTTACTTCTTCCGCCGTCGCTTCCGATTCAACCGTCTCCACTGCCATATTCAATTCCAGAGCGGCAGTTTCTTCGCCTGCGCAGGCTTCTTTTATAGCCGATTGAGACTCGAAGGTTTTTATATTTTCCGAAGCGCCCGCCGTAAATAAATCTATAATTTTTAAATCGCCGGCCACGGCGCCTGAAAAAGATTTAAAACCGGCGGTTTCAAGTTTTTCGGCTATATCGCCAAAAATTACATAAGCCGGAGAATTTCCCGGCAATTCACTTAAAGAAAAAACCTTTTTCGACGAAGTAATATAAGGCCCGCAAAAACCGAATTTAATAAAATCGGCCGACGAAGCATCGAAACGCGAAATCACTTCGGCATCATCGTCAAATCCGGCCGCACCGTAAACTTTAAGTGAAATTCCGCTCATAACGAAAGGCTGAAGACCGCTTATGGCAGGCCTGGTTATTTTTACGATAAAATCAGCGCCGATCGAAATCGCCGAGGCTTTAAAATCGATATAAATTCCATGACGCCGCCATTTAAAAGTTCTGCCTGAAGGCACGAATGAACATTTTACGAACTTTCTGGAAGAAAAATCATAAACATCGACGGATATATTTTTAAAATCGGAATCGTAAAATTCAAATTCGATTATAAGCCCGTCCGCCGGTTCATTACGCAAAACAGAAAATAGTTTTCTTTTAATTTTTTTATAAAAATTATAAATTATAGATTTAAATTTTAGCAGCATAAATAAAATATATTTGACGCACTTAACTTGGAATTTCGGCTGGTTGATATAATCATAAGTCAATCCTGGTTTTTTATGTATTTATTTTATTATTATGTTATTATATTATATTATATTATTGAATATTCAGGTATGTAAGCGCCGTCGCCGATAATTTTCAAAAGACCACCTTCTATATATGTATAAGGCATTACTTTACAATTTTGTCCTATTATGGCATTGACGATCCGGGAGTTTTTACCTATAAAAGAATTGTCTAAAATAATGGAGCCTAATATCTGGGCGCCTTCTTCAATTATGCAATGATTGCCGACAACCGAATGGTCGGTTATGGTCGCGCCGGGCTGGACTATGGTTTTTTCACCGATGGCCGCCATGGAAAGCATTCTTACTTTCTTGCTGATCTGGGCGTGTTCGCCGATGAAAACGCTTCCGCTTTTTTTCATATCTAAAAGCGCGGGAATGTTAACTTTATCTTCGAGCACGTCTTTATTAGCCTCTAAATATTTTTTAGGCGTGCCGATATCCAGCCAGTAGTCGGTTGAATTATACGCGTAAAAAGGGACCTTTTTATCTAAAAGCATCGGATAGAGGCCGCGCTCCAGAGAATAATTAACGCCGTCAGGGATCATTTCAAATACTTCATTTTCAAAATAATAAGCGCCTGCATTAATCATATTGGTAGTAATTTCATTCTGACCGGGCTTTTCAATAAACGCGCGAATCTGACTGTTTTCGTCGGTTTCGACAAGTCCGAATTTGGTAGGATCAGCCACGGCGACTAAAGAAATCGTTACTTTAGCTTTTTTCTGCTTATGAAAAGCGAGCAATTTATCGAGATTTATATCGGTTAAAACGTCGCCGTTGAGTATAAAAGCACCCTGGCCGTCGAGATATTTAGAGGCTAATTTAACCGCGCCTCCGGTTCCGAGCGGCTGATTTTCAAGAGAGTATATTAATTTAACGCCGTATGCCTCTCCGCCGCCGAGAACTTTTTTGATAGTCTGGCTTAAATGGCCGGTAGCAAGTATAATTTCATTAACGCCGTACATTTTTAATAGTTCTATCTGATAAATTAAAAAAGGCTTATTAACGATAGGTATAATCGGTTTGGGCGTATTGGTCGTTAGCGGCCTCAATCTGGTGCCGAACCCGCCGACAAGTATAATTCCCTTCATAACAACCCCCTGCTTTATCTATATTTAATTAGTATAATCGAGAAATGGTATCGTATATGATAATACAATAAAGCTTATTTGTCAATTGTTTGATTTTTTTTATTTTTTTTATTTTATAAAATTTATAATTTTGTTTTTATCTCTTGTCGTAAAATTAGAATTCCATATATTTATTTTCCATTATATATTTTTTTGCCTCTACTCACTTGATTACTTGACTTTTATTAAATAATAAAGTAGAATAAGACAAAAAAGGTGATTAAACTGCCGGATAATATTTACGATCCAAAACAAAACTTAATATCTCTTATTAACGATCAGGCCCTCAGCGGAGTATTCGAAGCCGTTAAACACTTCGCCGGAACTTATAAGTTTCTCGGCTGTTACGCTTATAACGATAACGAAATAAATGCCGCAATCAAAGGCTGGCAGTCGATTATTTCGCAATATATAAGCACGGACGCACTTACTGAAACAACCGATAACATCATTCCGCCCGCCTTATTAAAGCCTGAAAATAATATGCAGTTTTGCCAGTATCTATCCATCGTTTCAAACGACTTTAAAGAAAAATACGGCCTGATAATCAATGAAACCATTGCCTACGACCAGAAAATGTGCGCTCTTCTTTCTAAAAATATCGGAGTTAAAATTGAGGAGTTATTTCATAAATTTCTTCAAAGCCATGTCTCCGATAAAAATTCGGCCGGCTGCGCCATTGAAAACCGTAAAAATAAATTTGAAAAATATCACCGCGCAATAGAAGAAAACAACGATGCTCTTATAAAAGACATCAAGGATTATTTTAACAACGATGAAATTAACGAAATTCTTTTTCAAACGGATTGCGATAACAAAAAAAACGCCGTCAGGCATAATAATCTTTCCCCGAATTTTAAAATAAATCTTTCTGACGCGCTGGGTATAATCAATAAATTCGACTCCGATGATACCGTAATCAGCTTTTCGGCTAAAAATACCTCTTACGCCGCTATAAAAATAAAATATGATTACGAACAAATTGATTATAAAAATTTGTCATCGCTTATAATTATTAAATTAAAATCTCCCGCCGCGCCGTGCGAGCTCAAATATTTAAAGCTGGCCGCAAATTTTTTCGCCGCCGCTAACGAACGGATAGTCCGTGAAGTCGAAACTATAGTTAACGACATTAAATTCGATCTTCTTAAAAAAATAGCCATGCCGCACGAAGCGTTTAAAAGTATCGACGATTACTTTCACGAATTATTCGAAACCCTTTGCTCATCCTGCGGCGCGCAGTACGCTCTTTTTATATGCGCCGGCGAGTTCGATCAGTCCGATGCAATTAAAGCATACGGCTTTTCAGCCCCTCATTCCAGCCTTTTAATAAACAGGTTAATCCCGCTTCACTCGAAATTAATTAAATTAATCAGCACCGGTTTAAAAGACTGGCACGGTTTCGTTATAAACGATCCGCAGAAGCGCCTTAAAGATATAACCGACGAAATTTTTTCCTTCGGCGATTACAAAATAAACGAAGCCCTGATAGCCCCTCTGATTCAGGACGAATCGTTAAAAGGCATAATTATTTTATTCACCGAAAAAAATAAAAAATTTTTAGCCGAAAGCGAAATTATTATGGACTCCGTCAATGAATACGTTATAAATCTGCTTTGCAACGGGCTTACTTGCTTTAAATTAAAAAAAGAAAACGCCGATTTCAACGCAAAAATCGAAGAAGCGGTTACTGACGAAAAAATGAAGCTGCTCGCGGCATTATCTACTGGAATAGCGCATAATTTTAACAACCTTATGGCAGTGATACTCGGCCGCGTCGGACTCCTCCAGCGCTCTATAACCGACGAAAAAGCGCTGGCTTCTCTCAAAGTGATAGAAACCACTTTAAAAAATGGCGAAGAAATCATAAAACGCCTGCAGGCTTTCATTCCCAAAAAATCCTCCGGCTCAGGCCATGTACTTACCAATATAAATAAACTTATCGATGAAGTGATAGAAATAACTAAAATGCGCATCCAGGCTGAAAATTACCTGAAAAATATAACTATAAACGCTTCGGCCGACCTGCGCAAACTGCCCGATTTATTTTTAAATTCCGACGAAATTCATGAAGCCCTTCTCAACATTTCATTCAACTCAATAGAAGCGATGCCCGACGGCGGCGATATCACTTTCAAATCGTATATGGAAGGCGCGAATATTTGCATATCGATTAAAGATAGCGGCGTCGGAATGAGCAAAGAAGTCCAGCAAAAAGCTTTCACGCCTTTTTTTACTACAAAAGGCCAGATTGGAACAGGTTTGAGTCTTTCATACACCTACGGCGTAATTTTAAAACATCAGGGCAGCATCGTTATTAAAAGCGGTGTAAGCAAGGGCACCGAACTAATTATCAAACTTCCGGTAAACATTGAAAATAAAGAAATCGATTCACATCTTAAAAATATTCGTAAAATGGATTATATAAGCAAAATAATCGTCATAGATGATAATCTCGTCATCCGGGAGGCGCTTGGCGATATAATCAAAACTCTCGGCCATATTCCCGTCACTGTACCCGATGGCGCGCAGGCTTTTGAACTGCTGAAAAAAGACGATAAATACGACTTCGTTTTCACTGATTATAAAATGCCGAAAACTTCAGGTGCCGACATAGCCAGATATATCAAGAAAAATTATCCGCATGTATTTGTAATAATAGTTACCGCATACAGCTACAGCCTCGAAGAAATGGAAGTCGAACCCGGCTCGGTCGATGCTATCATCGGAAAACCATTCAATATTTCAATGATTGAAAATACCATAAACGCCGCTCTTAATAAAAAACTCTCCGGCGGTTGATTCGCCGGTTATAAAATAAGTGATTTTATTTATTTATTTTATTCACCATTTCGTTTTATTGCACCTTTACCTATACAACCTGAATTGAATAATTTTTTAAAAATTGTTAATTTTTATTATTGATTGATTTGCTGACCTGTTAATTTCAATGAAAATCATCATATTATCATAAAAGGCGGTAGTTATGAATAAAAAACGCGGTAGTTCAATTTTAACACTCTTGCGTATTATATGCTTTTCGTTTATTTTTATTAACGCTTTTGAACCCGGATTTTTTTTGAGCCTTTCTCCTGCGACGTCCGCGCTCACGGCCGAATTGACGCCCGATTTTTCTCAAACCGGCCGCAGCCTGATATCGGGTCGTAAAAGCCTTCCGTTCAACTTCAAAGACTCCTTCTGCGAAACAATTTATATGCCGCGACTCATCCTCAGCCCCGGTGAGAAACACTTCATGGACCTTAAGCCGTTTTACGGCCGCGATCTAAACTTTAAATCAGCCTATATAAATTTGAGCGCTTTTACGCCCGGCGGCAAAAATCTCTCTGACGGAACTGAGTTTATCAATTACGCAATAATAGGAACTAAAGCCGTCTTTAAATTAAATAAGCCGCCGGCAGCCTTCCGCGGCCCCGTCGATTATCAAATAATTATTTACGATATTATAACGAATCAAGTTTTCAAAATAATCAGAGGCTCGATTATAGCGGCCGAAAAAAACTGCCGCGTAAGCCTTAAAATTCCCGCGTCAGCCGAACTTTTTGCAGCCTGTAATTACGAAGTTTATATAGCCGGCGATATGAACGGCTGGAAGGCCGGAGCAACAAAATTAAATTACGATCCCGCGCAAAAAATCTATCACATCGATTTTAACAATATAGAAAAAGGCCGCTATAAATATAAACTTGTAATCGGCGAAAAATGGCTTGCTGACAGCTCTAATCCCGTAAAAGAACCCGACGGATTCGGATCATTTAATTCCATTTTCACCGCCGGGGCTGAATGCGCTGAAGACAGGCTTATTCCGCTTCGCCTGTGGCGCGAAAAAAGCGTCATTTTTCTTAAAATAAAATATGACGGACATTCTTTGAATCCTTCATTAGCTTTTTTTTACAATGGACACCCGATTTCGCCTGAAAATATTTCTTATCACAAACACGATAAATCTTTTATCGTGCGCCTGGACAAAAACAAATTTAAAGCGATAAACTATTTTAAGCCTTCTATTTTATTTTACTCTTTTAGCGCCGAATCCGACGGAAAACCAGCATCGCTTTCGGCGGAGTACTGTTTTTACAATTCAAGCGGCATGGAAAGCTCTTATAACTTCAGGGACGCAGTTATTTATTTTGCTATGACCGACAGGTTCTTAAACGGCGATCCATCCAACGACAAGCCCATCCGTGCCCGCGGTCTCGACAAAATCTGCGGTTTTCACGGCGGAGATATCGAAGGCATTTTACAGGCGGCGCGCGACGGTTATTTCAGCGCTTTAAACACCGGTCTCCTCTGGATATCGCCCGTTTTAAAAGGCCCGCGAGGCGCGTTCAAAGACTCCCTGCCGCCGCATAAATATTTTACCAACTACCACGGCTACTGGCCGTACTCTCTGGATGAGGCCGAAGAGCGCTTCGCGTCGTTTGAAAAACTTTCGTCGGCCGTAGAAGAGCTGCGCCGAAATTTTTCGATAGAAATAATCCTTGACGCCGTATTTCGACACGTCACGGAGGATAGTCCGGTTTATAAAAATAATAAAAATTTATTTTTAGGGCTTTATTTAAAAGATAAAACAAAAAATATAAGACGCTTCGACGAATTTCCAGAGACCACCTGGTTCGACGAATTTCTGCCGGCCTTCGATTATTCAAAAAAAGAAACCGTCGATTATATGAAAGCCAAAGCCGAAGGCTGGATTAAAAACTCCGGGGTCAAAGGCTTCAGACTCGACGCGGTTAAACATATACCACATTCTTTCTGGAGCGCGCTTTTAAATTCACGCGACGATTTTTTCACCATCGGCGAAACTATCGATAGCCGCGAAAAAATAGCTTCATATATAGCTCCCGGAATGATCAGCGCACAATTTGACTTTCCGCTTTATTTCGCCATAATCGAAACCATAGCTAAAAACGGCGGCGCGGGCTTTGACGCCCTCGAACACGAAATAAAAAAATCCGAAGAAATATTCTGGAATCAACATAAACTTACATCCAATCTTATCGGCAACCACGATTTTCCCCGATTCATGGCTTATGCCGACGGCTGGTTCGACGGAGGCAAAAACGGCGACGGCAGACAGCTCGGATTCAACGATCCGCCGCGCGTCAGAGATCCTAAAAATTATAATAAACTTAAAATGGCCTTCGGCCTGTTATTCGCGCTCAACGGAATGCCGCTGATTTACTACGGCGACGAATACGGCGAGTGCGGCGCTGGCGACCCGGACAACCGCCGTCCGATGCGTTTCGGCGATGAACTTAACGCTTTCGAAAAAGATAACCTTAAGCTGGTAAAACGTTTAGCCACTCTCAGAAAAACGAGCCCTGCGCTCATCGAAGGAATGCGCCTGCCGCTACTATGCACCGATCAATATTATGTTTTCGCTAAAATACACTTCGGCGAAATAATAATAGCCGCATTTAATAAAAGCGATAAACCAGCCATCATTAAAGTAAATGCGGCCAAAGCTATAGAAAGCAAAGACGTAGAAAATAAAAATGGAATATGCTTTTGCGATATGATCAGCTTCGAAAAATTCCCCGTAGCGCCGGATGGCGCGCTTAAAATTGAAATGAAACCCCTGAGTTTTAGATATTTAGAAATTTTAAAATGAAAGGAAATCCCCATGAAAAAATCCATCCCTGAAATCAAACTTAACGGCGAATCACTCACTATAAACGATCTTTATAGCGTAGTTTATGATTCCACGCCGGTGAAACTTTCCGCCGCCAGCGTCGTTAAAGTTGAAAAATCCCGCCGATACGTTGAAGACTTAGTTAAAAAAGAAAAAATCGTTTACGGCGTTACGACCGGATTCGGCGAATTCGCCTCCGTCGGCATTAAAAAACAGGACGCCGCTATGCTCCAGAAAAACCTTATAATGAGCCATGCGGCCGGCTGCGGCGAAAATTACAGACCCGAATTCGTAAGATCAGCCATGCTGCTTCGCGTCAATGCTTTAGCCAAAGGCTATTCCGGCATTACGCTCAAAACGCTGCAAACGCTTATCGATTTGATTAACCATAATATAACCCCTATGGTCCCCATCCACGGCTCCGTCGGCTCATCCGGCGATCTGGCGCCGCTTTCGCATATAGTGCTGGCGATGCTCGGCATGGGCGAAGTCTTATATAAAGGCAAAGTAATAAAAGCCGAAGCGGCCCTCAGGCAGGCTAAAATACCCGCCGCCGAGCTTTCATATAAAGAAGGGCTGGCCCTGATAAACGGCACCCAGATGATGTGCGGCATCGGCGCCCTGCTCGTCAGGCGCGCACGCGAGCTTTACCTTCTGGCAAACACCGCCGCCGCGCTTTCGACGGAAGCTTTGATGGGCACTCCTAAAGCCTTCGACCCGCTCATTTCGATGGTAAGGCCGCACAAAGGACAGCTACTTACTTCTAAAATAATGTGTTCGCTTATAAAAGGGTCGGGTATAGTTAAAAGCCACACCGACTGCGGAGAAGTTCAGGACGCATATTCAATACGCTGCATCCCGCAGGTACACGGCGCGGTTTACGACGCCGTAAAATACGTCGAAACCGTTATAGACGTTGAAATGAACTCGGCTACCGATAATCCGCTCATCTTTCCCGACGAAAACGAAGTAATATCGGGCGGCAATTTTCACGGCGAACCGCTTGCGATGGCAATGGATTTTCTCGGCATCGCCGCGGCTGAACTCGCCTCTATTTCCGAACGCCGCTCCGACCGCCTGGTCAATCCCAATAACAGCCACCGCACACTTCCCGCATTTTTAATTAAAAACGGCGGACTTAATTCCGGCTTTATGATAGCCCAATATACCGCAGCTTCCGTCGTTTCGGAAAATAAAGTCCTCGCCCACCCCGCCGTAGTCGATTCGATTCCGACCTCCGCCAATAAAGAAGATTTTAACTCCATGGGTTCTATTTCAGCCCGTAAATGTATCAAAATAATAGAAAATACCGAGTACGCGCTCGCTATCGAACTTCTCTTAGCCTGCCAGGGACTCGATTTCCGGCTTCCCGTCAAATCTTCCGCTAAATTAATGAAGGTGCATTCAATGGTAAGAAAACATATCACCCACATGAGCGAAGACCGCATATTATCCGAAGATATTAATAAAATTGTCAATTTAATTAAAACGCCCGAATTTAACGAGTTAATAGAAAGTATTTGCAAAGTATAGAAGAACGCGACGGGGGAAAAGAAAGGACCAATGGCCCTCTCTTTTCCCCC
>DIVV01000017.1:14324-15280 GCA_002423385.1 bacterium UBP16_UBA6123 | reverse complement strand
GTCCTTATTTCGTGGCTCATATTGGTTAAAAAGACGCTTTTAGCCTTATTGGCGTTTTCGGCAGCCTCCTTAGCCTGTTTTGTTTCATTTTCGGCTATTTCACGCAATTTTTCATTATTTAAATAATTTCTTAAAAAAAGAAAAAGAATGATTGAAATAAAAATGATAATAATAGCCGATACCATGGCTATATCTTTTTTTATTTTTCCGACTTCCTCTTTTACGTCATAAACGTAAATGCCGGTGCCTATAAGCCAGCCCCGCGGTTCAGTCTTTTTTATATATGATATTTTTGGTACTATCAGAGATGTATTATCGAGCCTTTGCCACATATACTCAACATAACCGTGCCCGTTTTTCCTTACTATTTCGATCATTTCAATAATCAATTTTTTCTCGGCCGGATCGGAAACTTCATTGTAATGCTTTCCGATTAAATCAGGCCTGTAAGGATGAATTACAAACATTCCGTCTATATCTATCGCCCAGAAATAATCTTTTTTTTCATTTCCATACCGAAGCTGATCGATCTGCTCGATAGATAACTGAAGCGCCTGTTCTTTAGTTAAATTCCCCTTTTTTTCATCACGGCTGTATTTATTTACAATTTCACAGGCTGAATTGACTAATTCCTTAATCATTTCTTTTTTACGATCCATGAAATTATTTTCAAAAGCGGGAATGATATAACCGAAAATAACTGATATGAAAATAATTATAACCGAAAACACGGATAAAATACTAAAAGAAGCATATTTTTTAAACATATAAAATTCTCCGCAGCCAATAAAGATCATTTAAATCATAAAAACTCGATGAATTATATCACAATAATCCGGTCATTGTCAATTATTCGAGAAATCTTCAAGATTTTATATTTTTCATTAAATTTACTGGCCGTTTTTAAGCCGCGGCAGAACAGTTTTAAGACATTTTAAGACCGCGACGGGGGAAAA
>DIVV01000017.1:0-14291 GCA_002423385.1 bacterium UBP16_UBA6123 | reverse complement strand
TATTATCATAGCCTTTTTATTTCGAGCGGTCTTTCCTGCCGGCTTCGAAGTTTTTCTTTTGTCCTTCTATCCCTATCCTATCCCATCCCTATTCCTATTCGGGTTATTGATTGCCCTAAACTTTTTTCATGCCGTTTATCAGTTTTGCCTATGCGCGCATCGCGCGCATAGGCGTTCTATTTACGCGCCGCGGGAACTTAATATTTCGGCTCACGGTAACACTCTATAAAAACACAGCTCTTATTGCGCCAATTAGATAATTACTATATTGATTTTATTCTAACAAGGTTCATTAAACTCTAAAAATAAAGATAGGTTACAGTAAAGAATAAAATAAAGTTTTTAAATAACATCAAGTTTTAATTTATATTAAACGATAAAAGTCGATTTGCCTCAATTTATACCGCGAGCTGTTAAATTAAGCCGCATTAAAGCCGTTATTGTTCCGCATGTGCGCGCGGTGCGCGCACATGCAAATAAGCAAACTGACAGGAACTAACATAAAAGCAAGATAAAACAAAACAAAACAAACAAACAAACAAACAGCATGCATAAAAAAACTTAAAAGCAAGAATCTATTACTTCACTAACTTAAAGTCCTAACAAAAAAACTATCAACAAACTAACGAAAAAGCGTCAGGCAATTTGCAGATTGAGGGAGGGTTTAAGGGAGGGAGAAAGGGTTGCTAACCCTTTCTCCCTCCCTTTTTTAAAAAAATTAAACGCAAAGAAAACGCAATCTAAATTTAATAATAAGTTAAAATAAGGTAAATTAAGTTAAAATGTTGCTTTTTTAGTTAAAATATGATAAATTAGTCAATACCAGCAACCTCAGCACTGCCGGCAAAAAAGCTAATAAGATGCCGGGCTCTTTTTTTGTCTTTTCATAAAAAAATAAAGGATGTGTTAATGAAATGAAAACGCCAGAATTTAAATATCAATCTTATTTGATATTATCCTTATTTATCGCCTTTTTAATAATTACCGCCGCGTTTTTTAAAACTTCGGCATTTGCCATGAGCGTAACGCTCGGCGACGGCGGCGTGTATTCGGCCGAATGTCTCAGCGGCGAGGACAATAAATTTAAAGTCGATAAAAACGGCACAATCGAGATTATGACTATCGCAGATATTAAAAAAATCGATTTTTCCGGTTCGGATGGCGCCGGCAGCGGCGTGGATGGCAAAGCCGAAGAAAAGCCTTCCATAAAAAAAGACGTGCCCGCGGACGTTATGGAAATATTAAATAAAGTGCCCGATAAATCTAAATTTCCAAATGCCGGCGGCTATATAATCAAAGACGAGGATATTTACACTTATAACGACGACGGCACGCATAAAATAGTGTCCCATTATATATTCAAGATATTCGAAGACCGCTCGGTCGACGGCGGAATCACGGTTAATTACGCCTTCGAGCGCGAATCGGCGCAAATTTTAATGGGCCGCACCATAGCCGAAGACGGCAGCGTCAGTAATTTAGACCTTAAAGAAATCACCAGCGGCGATATGTTTCGCGGTGCCAAATTTTATTCGAATACCTATAAAATATTATCGGCGACGCTGCCTAATGTAAAAAAAGGCTCGATAATCGAGTATAAAATAGAAAGAAATATATTCAAACCTATTATAGAAGGCTATTTCACTCCGGTCGCCTACTTCGCCTCGTCGGAACCCGCTTATGAAATAAGGCTTGAAGTGCGCATGCCGAAAGACAAAAAACTCTACTGGATAGCTAAAAATTTCGAGCGCATATACGATAAAAATTTTGAATCGATCAAAAATGCCGCGACGCCTGAAATTACGAAAAACGCCAATTACACTTCCTATGTATTTCATGCGCGCAATGTACCGGAAATGATTATGGAGCCTTCCATGCCGCCCGTTAAAGACGTCGTGCCGCGCGTTCAATGTTCGGCTTATGAAAACTGGGATAAGATTTATGAATGGGACATCAATAATCTTGGCGCTAATATGTCGCAGGTTTCCGACGAGTTAAAAAATAAAACTCTCGAACTGATTAAAGACTGCAAAACTAACGATGAGAAAATAGCCGCCATATATCATTACGTCCAGCAGGAAATACGCTATATCTCGATTAAGGGCGACGTAGTGGCTGGCCGCGCCGGACATCCCGCCCGCGAGGTTTTCGAAAATAAATACGGCGACTGCACCGATAAATCGATCTTAATGGGCGCGATGCTCTCCGTAGCCGGCATTACCTGCTACCCTGCGGCGTTAATGGCCGGCGGTGGCGACTGGGATTCCGAAGTCGCCCATATAAGCTCCAACCATAAAATTTCGTTCCTGTCTTACGATTCGAAGGAAATATTCCTTGACAGCACTTCGCAAAACACTCGTTTTCCGTTCTTCCGCGCGGACGACCACGGCCGAAACTGTCTGGTATCGCAGGCGCGGCGCATGGTGCGTTCAGGCACGCCGCTTAGCAACAATAAATTACGCTGCGACGCGGTTATTAACACGGATAAAAGCATAACCGTAACGGGGCGCCGCGAATTTGACGGCCATATAGAATCCGTAATCAGGGGCCGTAATAAAAGCCTTAAAGAAAGCGAGATCAAAGATAACTTTAAACGCACGCTCAACCAGGTGCTGCCGGGCGTCGAGCTTAAAAAACTCGAATATAGCGATCTTATGGACTTAAATAAACCGGTGGTCGAAACTTTTGAATATCAGGCGCCTGACGCGGTTATCGGCGCGGGCGATTTAATTTTATTTTCAGTCCCCGGCCATGAAATGAAATTTAACGAAGTAAGCCTCAAAGAAAGAAATTATCCGATCGATTACGCTTACTTAACCAATAATGAAACCGTTTATAACTTCAGCCTGCCGGCGGGTTATAAAGTCAAATACCTGCCGGTTAAGCTCGAAGTCAATAATAAATATATGAGTTATACAGCCGAATTTATCAAAACAGGCGAGGATAAAGTAATGTTTTACGATAAAATCGAAAGAAAAACCAGAATGGTCGATCCGGCCGACTACCAGAGCTATAAGGACGATATCGAAAAAATCAAGAAATTCGGCGGCGAAAAAGTAGTTATCAGTCGTTAATTAACATAAAATATACAAAGACATATCGAGGAGGGTTATGAATAAAATCGGAAAGAAAGCCGCCGCGGGAAAGGCGGCGCGTAAATCTTCTGGCGTAAAATTTATCGCGGCGCTTATTATTTGCTTTATATGCCCGTTAATCGCCGCTGAATCGTCATATTCAATGAGCGTCACTTTAAGAGAGGACGACGCCGTTTATAAAGCTAAAACGGCGGAAGGCATGCAAAACCATTTATTGATAAATAAAAACGGCGAAGATAAAATCATTTCAATTTACGAAGTTAAAAATATAGACTTTTCAGATGAAATCAATCCGCAGGAAGCGCAGGAGCAGGCGCCGGATGAAACCGCGGCGGTTGAAATACCCGCCGATATTAAAGAAATTTTATCGAAAGTGCCCGATAAGGCTAAATTTCCGAACGCGGGCGGCTATATTATCAAAGACGAGGATAAATATGTTTTAAACGCGGACGGCACTTCTAAAACCCGCTCGCATTATATATTTAAAATATTCGAAGACCGCGCAGTTGACGGCAATGTTATAATGAGCTACGCCTTCGAGCGCGAATCGGCTAAAATAGTTATGGGCAGAACTATCCAGCCGGACGGAACAGTATCGCTGCTAAAAGACGCGGATATCAAAGAAGGCGATATGTTTGAGGGCGCGCAGTTTTACTCTAACACGTACAAGGTAATTTCCGCCTCGCTGCCCGACGTTAAAAAAGGTTCGATAATCGAATATATTATCGAAAGAAATGTATTTAAACCTATTATAGAAGGTTATTTCTGCCCGGCCGTCTATTTTGTTTCAAACGAACCTAAACTCAACTGCCGCGTAGAAATCAGAACTCCTAAAAATAAAAAATTATACTGGGCCGCTAAAAATTTCGAAACTATATACGACCCGAATTTCGAAGTCTTAAAATCGGTAAAAGACCCCGTCATAACCGAAACCGACAGTGAAAAAATATATTTATTTGAAATCGATAACCTGCCGGAATTCATATCGGAGCCGGGTATGCCTTCCTATAAAGACTCCCTGCCTTATATTCAATTTTCAGCATATGAAACCTGGGAGCCGATTTATGAGTGGTTTAATAAAAATTTCAACAGGCATGTAAGCGAAATATCCGATGAAATGAAGACTAAAACGGCCGAAATAATTAAAAACTGCAAAACCGTCGAAGAAAAGATCGCGACGATTTATCACTACATACAACAGCAAAACCGTTATATCTCAATAAAAGGCGACCTGGTCGCCGGGCTTACCGGTCATGCGGCCAAACGCACCTTCGATAATAAATACGGCGACTGCGTAGATAAAGCGATACTTATGACGGCCATGCTTAAAATAGCGGACGTCGAATCATATCCCACGCTAATTAACGCCGGCGGGCCGCAATGGGCTATAGAAGTGCCGCACCTGGACCTGAATCATTCCATTTCGTATGTAATTTACGATTCCAGGGAAATATTCTTAGATACGACCTCGCAGGACAGCAGATTTCCATTCTTCAGGGTGGACGATCACGACCGCTATAATATGGTGCCGCAGCTTAAAAAAAATATTAAATCAGATATGCCCCTGAGCGTTCAAAGTAATTACAGGCAGGTTATCATCAATAAAGACGGCGGCATAAGCGTTACGGGCCGCCGCGCGTTCGAAGGCGCTTTCGAATACTGGGCAAGAATGGGCAATAAAAGCCTCAAAGAAAGCGAAATTAAAGACAGCTATAAACAAAGGCTTAACGTAACCCTGCCCGGCGTTAATTTAAAGAAAATAGAATATACCGATTTGATGGACCTTAACACACAGGTAGTCGAAACCATCGAATACGACGCGCCGGAGGCGGTAATCGTGGCCGACGACCTTATACTTTTCTCGGTGCCGGGCTACAGCTTCGAGTTTAAAGAAGTGAGTCTCAAAGAAAGAAAATACCCTATCGACTATCAATACCTCACTAAAACCGAAAACACATTCGAATTTAAAATACCGCAGGGCTATAAAGTTAAATACACCCCCGCTAAATTCGAAATCGATAATAAATACATTAAATTCAGCGCTAATTATGAAGTCAAAGACGATTCCACGGTAGTGTTCACCGATTATTTCGAGCGAAAATTACGCATAACCGATGTTAAAGATTACAACTGGTATAAAAAGGATCTCGAAAACATCGCTAAATACGCCGGCGAAAAGGTAGTTATCAGTCGTTAGTCGCTGATCAGTCGTTAGTTGTTAGTCATTAGTCGTTAATCAGTCGTTAGTTGTTAGTCATAATCATTAGTCGCTAGTTGAAAATAAATTTATAAATAATTATAATTATAAACCGGAGGGAATTAAATGAAAAAAAAGAACAGCGCGGGTAAATATGCAAAAATCGGAATATATCTATTAATACTGGCTGCAATAATTGCTTTAGCCAATAATTTCGCCTCGGCCGATATCATCCATTTAAAAAACGGCGATAAGATCAGCGGCAACGTTACGCTCAAAGACGGCATGGTAACCGTAAAACCGCCATATACCGAAAAGCTGCTTATCGGCTTCAAAGAAATCGAGAGGATAGATATAACCCAGACCAAAGACACCGAAGAGCTTTCAGCCGTCAAAGACGATATACTGCAAAAGGCATGCGCCGAAAAGATCGATGAAACTATGTATCCCAACGCCGGCCACCTGTATTTGCATAAAGAAGATAATTACTTCTATAACGCCGATAACACCATCGATATCCATTCGCGCTCGATAATTAAAGTGCTCAAGGAACGCAGCCTCGATGCCGCCAACTTCGTGCGCTCGGTAAAAAAAGAAGAAGAAAGCATCGAAATAGTTCACGCGCGCTCGATATCGCCGGAAGGCGTCGTATCCAACCTTAGAAACGACGCGGTTAAATATACCGATAAATATCTGGCCTACCCCATCTACGATAAAGTGAAAATACTCCAATTTTCAGTGCCGGAAGTTAAAATCGGAAGCATAATCGACGTTAAAATGATCACTAAATCCTATAAGGCCGACTGCCTCAATCCGCTTACCTACAGAAAGTATTTTATATCCTACGAACCCGCTAAATATTCAAAATTCACCCTGTCGCACCCTAAGAATATCAAAAATATTGAATATAAGCAATATTTCAAAGCCGCCAGCGGCACCGACGCGGTTAAAATCAACCGCGAAGTTACCGGCGAAACGGTACTGGTTTCATTCGAAAAAAATGATATACCCGATTATATCGACGAACCGCTGATGCCGCCTTTTTCATACTTCGCCCCCAACGTTAAATTCGTTGAAAAATACAAATTAAACGATATAGTCGCGGAGCTTAAAAAAAGAATCGAGCCTAAAACCGTATTAAGCGACAAGATGAAAAGCGATCTGGCAGAGATAATAAAAGACTGCAAAAACAATAAAGAAAAGGCGAAGGCAATTTATTTCTTTCTAGCCACAAATATCAAATACGTCGAAGTGGAAGCCTCCCTCGACGATTACCGCCCGGCCGATATTCAAAAGATTTACAGCGAAAAATACGCATCACTGTTCGACCGCACCGTTCTTTTATACTCGTTTTTAAAAGAAGCCGGGATCTCATGCGATATATGCTTCGGAACCGACCAGAATTCATATAAATTCGACGAAGATATGTTAAGTATATACGATTTTGATAATATGCTCGTCGAATGCGAAAACGATTACCTCTTTGCCAGCGGCGAATATTACCCTTACGGCATTATACCCGAAAGCTATAAAGACAATAAATACTTTAAAATATTCAAATTCAGCGGCAAACTTTTCGATATCACGCGCGATAAATTCGAAAGAAGCTATTCAAGCGATATGCTTACATTAAATATCACTTCCGACGCCAATACCGTTTTCCACCTCGAGGAACTCGCTCACGGCAGCAACGACCCGTCATTTCGCGCCAGCTATAAAAATTTAAAACCGATCAAAAGAAAACAGTCGTTCGAACAGATCGCTTCCGGCATAGCCAACGGCGGCAAGTTAATAAACTATACTCTTTCCGACGTTGAAAACCATAATGAAAAACAGGGCTGCACCATCGATTTTGAATCGCCGAACTATGTATCTAAATTAGGCGATATGTATATTCTCGTGCCGCTGCCACTTTCGTCTATCTACACCGGGTTCGTATCGAAAGAAGACCGTAAATACGATATATTTTTCGACAACTTCAGCCTCGATTCGATTAGCGTTTCAATAAAACTGCCTGACGGATATAAAGTCAGGTATATGCCCGAATCCATCGAAAAAGCCAATGAGTATTTTAAGATATCGCTTAAATTAAAATACAATGAAAAAAATAACGAAGTAATATTCATCAGGCGTAACGAAACACTTAAAAAATTAGTGCCGGTGGCCGATTTTAAAAAGCTGAAAGAATTGTTCGAATCGGCGGCCGTGCTTAAAAAAGAAAGGCTTATACTTGAAAAAGCGGCGGCAGAGGGCTCAGATACCGTAAATAATAATAGCGGCGGCGCGGCCGGCAAAGACACGGGCAATAATAACGGTACTGAGGGTAAAAAATAATAACGAATGGATAATAGCCGCTCGATAGTTAAAAAAATAATAATAGGCTCGCTTCTCGGCGCGGCGGTATTTATCGTGATCGCTTTTTTAGCCGATTACGAAAAGGTCGCCGCCGCGCTGATGGACTTTCCGCTTAGCCAGTGGCCGTTCATCCTGTTTTTATCGCTGGCTAACTACGCCCTGCGCGTTATCAAGTGGGATTTTTACTTAAAGCGGCTCGATATTAAAATACCCCTGCTATCGAGCGTTCTCATTTTTTTCTCAGGATTTATAATGGCGATAACCCCTGGAAAAATGGGCGAAGTCCTAAAATCGCTTCTGATGTACGAGCATCACGGCGTCGCCGTTACAAGAAGCGCGCCCGCAGTGTTTATGGAACGGCTTACCGACGTGGTCGCGCTGTTATTTATATGCGCGGCCGGCGTCGTTTTTGCCATGACCGGCGGCACGGGAACCGGAGCCGGAACCGGAACCGGCCTCAGCGGCGGCGGGGCGGCAACAGGAGCGGCCGGACATCACAATTTCGACGGCGCGCAGCTTTTATCGCTCGCGGCGGTGACTCTATTAACCTTTATTCTTATAGCCGTTTTATCCAATCAAAAATTGATGAACGTCATATTAAAATATATGGAGCGCTTTAATTTCATTAAAAAACATATCGTGCATATTGAATCGCTATTCGAGGCGGCGCGCGTCATATTAATGCCCTGGCCGCTTTTTTACGCCACACTGTTATCCATATTTGCCTGGGCGCTCGAATGTTACTCGCTCTATTACATCATAACGATAATATCGCCGGATACCCCGATATCGCTGACGCTCCTGTTATTATGCTCCTTCGCCTACGCATTTTCAACTATTATAGGCGCGCTCGCCATGCTGCCGGGCGGATTGTTCGTTACCGAAGGCGGAATGGCGTTTTTATTAGTTAAACTCGTTAAAATCCCGATGTCAAAAGCCGTAGCCGCCACTTTTATGGTGCGCGCGGCGACGCTCTGGTTCGCGCTTTTAATCGGAATCTTTGCGCTTCCGGCGTTTAACGCCTACATACGCGCTTTTAATAAACAAAAAAAATTGACTTTATAACCGTTTTATTGTATAATACGAATCATTTCAATAAATAAGGAGAGTTATATGAACAAGGGTATATTAAAATCAATAATCGCTGTCAGTGTGGTTTTCGCCATATTTTTAACGGCATTCGCCGCTTACGCTCAGGACGATATGCAGGAAGCTAAAGCCTCTTTTTTAGGCGCGGGCGTTAAATTCAAAATGGACCGTCCTTCAATGAAAGCCAGAAATTTAGACAGCGCGAATTCCGAACAGGTTAAAGAAGCTAAAGATTTCAGAAATATGGATAACGGCCTTTTAAGCGGCGCGTTCGGCGGCGGCAACGGCGAAGGCGTTAGAAGCCGTCCTATCAAAGATACTAAAATCGTATGCGAAGTCTGCAAAGCTAAAGCAGTTCTCAACGCCAGCGAAAACTGCGAATTTTGCAAAGGTAAATCCTACGCCGATCTTTGCGATAAATGTATAGCATGGTCTATATTAAACTCCTGCGAAGAATGTAAAGCTAAGATCCGCGGTAAAGTCGGCAAAAAAGAAACCGTTACCGAAACAGCCTCAGACGCAAGCCTCGAAACACCCGCTGAAATTCCGACTGAAGAAATATCCGCCGACGAAGCAACGGAAGAAAAAGTTATTGAAAAACCTAAGGCTAAAAAGGCCAAAGCTAAAAAGACCAAAAAAACTAAAAAAGCTAAAACCGTTAAAAAAGCCGAACCGGTTGAATCAGTTGAAGAAAGCATAGAATAGAACAGAACAAAACAGAACAGAGCAGAGCAGAGCAGGGTAAGGTAAGGTAAGGTAAGGTAAGGTAAGGTAAGGTAAGGTAAGGTAAGGTAAGGTAAGGTAAGATAAGATAAGACAGGATAAGTAAGATAAGATAGGATAGGATAGGATAGGATAGGATAGGACAAAACAAAATAGACCTGATTGTTTAAATCGGTTTCTTAACCGACATTTTAACCGATATCCCGTCAATATTTAACTAATTTGATTAAATTATAATTAAGCCGATATTAATTATACTATGAATTTTATTAAAAAAATAAATTCAATAATTAATATCGGTTTTTCATTTCATGGATATAAATTTATAACGCTGCCAATGTATTCCAACTTATTATTATCTTTGAGCGCTTTAATTTTATTTGCCTGCATTATCATTATCGCTGCCGTAACTCCCGCCGCCGCCAGGCAAACCGCGTCCGGCGCCGTCGCCATTACTCTCGAATTAAAACCCGAATTAAGCGCTAATGAGGGTGAAATAACTCTTGACGACATCTGCCATATTAAAATAACACCCGGATTTAAAATAGATTCAGATAAAGTAAGCTGCATTAAAATGGGATTCGCTCCCGCGCCGCTCGTCGAAAGACGCATCCATAAATTCGAAGTGGATAATATCATCAGACAAAAATTAGAGTTTCCAGACGGATACGGTTATTTAATCACAGGCAGCGATTATTGCGTCATTAAAACTTTCGCCGGAGGCGAAACTAACGCCGGAAACGAAATACACTCCGACGCTCATAATCATAAACATAACAAAAACACCGGCATAGATTTAAATAAACAACTTAAAATTAATCTCGAAAAAAAAATTGGCGCCCTGTTTATCGAACGATACGCCGAAAAATATAAGTTAGGACCGAATGACAGCATAATATCGACTATCAGCTTCGGGCTGAACCGGGCCGCAGTTAAAAAAATTTCATCATATGATCAGGTGAAAATCGATATACTCACTTATAAAGCATCAGCGGCAACTATAGCCGTTAAATACGAAGCCGAACTTATAGCTAAACTCTACGCTAAAATTATCAGAAGAACTACGGTGGCTGCGGCGGCGGAAAAAATATCCAAAAACTCGATTATCGATATTAATAAAATTAAGACTTCTGAAATCGAAATTATTGCCGAAAAATATCATGAGTTATTTATAATTAATGACACACCCGAAAATAACGAAGAATTGATCGAAGCTGCCCAAAACAATCTTGAATATACTAAAAACATAGCGGCAGGCGAGATTATTAAAAAACGATATTTAAAAAAGAAACTGCTTATAAAAGCGGGACAGATAGTCGATTTATATATCAAAACCAGCCGCTCATCCATGTCAATAAGCGCTTCGGCGTCTAAAAGCGGCGGAGCAGGCGATATCATCGAAGTAATTAATCTGAAAACCCGTAAAAAATACCAGGCAGTCATAGTAGATGAAGGTTTAGTCGAATCAGTCGATAACTGAAAATATCTAAAAACATCTGGCAATAAATCTCAGAGCGTGGCAATAATAGTTATACTCAATGTTTAAGTATTAGTTTTAACATCTGTCGTAGTATTTAGTCTTAATATCTGTCAAAGCATTTATTTTTTTATCAGTCGTAGTATTTTATATATCATCGGAGGAAAAATGGATCACAGTTGCATTGAAAGCATCAAAGAAGGCCGCGATAATAGCGGTTACGTTTTTTTTCAGTTATTATCATCATTTTCATTAGTTTCATTAGTTTCATTAGTTTCATTGGTCGTTTTTACCGTATTAATTTTTAGCGCGGCTGAACTGAAAGCCGAATCGCTCTGGCGTGAAGCTGAAGAAGAAGCTAACGGCCAGTCCATATTTTCAGAAACTAAAGGACATAAAATAGGCGATATCATCACGATATTAATCATTGAAAACTCCACTGCCGTCCAGAAAGCGACGACACAAAATAAAAAATCGTCAAATCTCGGCGTTAAAGCCGGCACCGGGCCGCTAAGCTTTATACCCAATATCTCCAGCGGCGCTTCCGGCGATTTCTCGGGTGACGGCACAACTTCGCGCTCCGGCAATATTTCTGCTAAAATTTCGGCGCGGGTGACTAAAATTTTTCCCAACGGCAACCTCGCTATCGAAGGTAAACGCTCCATCAGAATTAACGATGAAGTGCAGGATATCACAATAAACGGCATCGCGCGCACGCTCGATATTTCATCTGAAAACACCATATTATCCACATTTTTAGCCGACGCGCAGATCAAATATAAAGGCAATGGCGTCGTCGGAACAGTCAACAGACCCGGCGTTATTAAAAGAGTATCCGATTGGCTGTTTTAATTAATTAAATATTTATCTTGATCCTTTAATTTCCTGGTTGTATATTTTTTAGCCCTTAATTCTTAATTTATTCTTCAATATTTTTTATTTAGGCGGTATGTTGTATGGTTGGAACGATCTATATGGTTCATAAAAAACAGAAGAAATTTTTTAAAGCCGTTGCAGCCCTGCTGTGCGCGCTTTATATATTTAATTTTATGAGCGCGGCTGTATATGCCGGCGTTATTAACCGCATTAAAGACATAGCGCGCATCGGAGGCGTACGCGAAAATCAGCTCGTAGGCTATGGCGTTGTCGTCGGCCTCGAAGGCAGCGGCGATAAAAATATCATGACCGCGCAGTCGATCGTTAATATGCTTAAATCATTCGATGTGACCCTCGATCCTAAAACGCTTAAAGCCCAAAACTCCGCCGCCGTCATGGTTACCGCTAACGTGCTCCCCTTTATGAGCGAAGGCGATAAACTCGATGTGGTAGTATCGTCGATAGGCGACGCTAAAAGCATCCAGGGCGGCGTCCTGCTGCAAACGCCTTTAAAAGGCGCTAACGGCCGCGTGTATGCCGTCGCCCAGGGGCCCGTATCGATGGGACAGCTCGGCTCGGGACAGCAGTCGGCTGCCGGCGCTAAATTACACCCGCTCGTCGCCAGAATCCCCGGCGGCGCATTGATCGAACGCGAAATATCCAGTGATTTCGTCGCCGACGAAAAGATCGAAATAGTTTTAAATAAAAAAGATTTTTCAACTGCAAACGCCGTGGCTGGCGCTATCAGTGAAAAATTCGGCGAAGGCTTCGCTAAAGCTAAAAATGCCGGTATCGTCAGCGTACAAATACCCGCCAGCTTCGAAGATAATGTAGTCGGCTTCCTCGCCGCCGTCGAATCGCTCAGCGTTCAAACCGACAGCGCATCTAAAATTGTCATAAATGAAAAAACCGGAACTATAGTTCTCGGCGATGACGTTAGAATCAGCCCCGTCGCTATTTCACATAACGGCATCAAACTTAAAGTAGCCGCGCCCCCGACGCCGCCCGCCGGCGATATCGCGGCCCAGGCCGCTGCCGCCCGTATCAAGCCGGGTGAAAAAAACGTGATCTATCTCAACCCCGGCTCGACAGTGCGCGATATGGTTGACGCCCTTAATGAAATGGGCGCCTTCGCAAGGGATATAATAGCCATTATACAGGCCATGAAAGCCGCCGGCGCCATCCAGAGCGAAATCGAAGTTATATAGACGCGCGCGGCGCGGCTTAAATACCCGAAAAGCGAGTGTATTATAAAAAATGAATGTATCCAACCTTAAAGTCGCTATTGTGCATTACTGGCTCGTTAATATGCGCGGCGGCGAAAAAGTTATAGAAGCCCTCCTGGACATCTTCCCGCAAGCCGAAATTTTTACCCTCGTTTACGATAAGTCTAAAATATCCGATAAAATTAACGCACAAAAAATACATACTTCCTTTATCCAGAAAATACCGTTCGGCGTGTCTAAATACCAACACTTTTTTCCCCTCTTCCCCTTCGCGGTCGAACAATTCGACCTTTCTAAATTCGATCTGGTAATAAGCTCCGATTCCGGGTTTTCTAAAATGGCGCTCACTAACTCCACCCAGAAACATATCACTTACTGCCATACGCCCATGCGCTACGCCTGGGATAAATACTTCGAATACCTCAACGAAAATAACCTCGGCTTTATTAAAAAAACCGCAATGCGAATTTTCATGCACTACGTGCGCCTTACCGACTTGGCCTCGAGCTTCAGAGTTGACGGCTTTATCGCTAATTCTAAAACCGTCGCCGGCCGCATCGCCAAACACTACAGACGCAACGCCGAAGTTATTTATCCGCCCGTTGACTGCGCTAAATACACCGTAACCGATAATTCAAACGATGAAATACATCAAGACCCGTTCTACCTCTTCGTAGGCCAGCTTATCCCTTATAAAAAACCGGATATAGCCGTCAAAGCCTTTAACGAACTCGGAATTAATCTAATCGTCGCCGGATGCGGACAGATGGAAAAAGAACTTAAAAAAATAGCCGCGCCAAATATTAAATTCATCGGGCGCGCCGCCGATGACCGGCTGCTTAACCTCTACCAGAACTGCGAAGCCCTTATATTCCCGAATGAAGAAGACTTCGGCATCGTGCCCGTCGAATGCATGGCGGCCGGAAAACCCGTTATAGCGCTTAATTGCGGCGGCGCCTCCGAAACCGTTATCGAAGGCAAAACCGGAGTTTTATTCGATAACTGCGACCAGCACTCGTTAATTAACGCAGTTAAAAAATTCATCGCGGTTAAAAAGAACTTCAAAGCCGGAGAAATACGCGACCACGCACTTAATTTCGATACCGAAATTTTTAAAAATAAGATAAAACAATATTTTGAAAATTTAAAGCCTTAACTTAAACCTTTAACTATAAAAATTTAGCGTTTATTATTTTTTGAAAAGCGAGGGAGAGAAAGGGTTAGCAACCCTTTCTCTCCCTCCCTTTAACCCT
>DIVV01000019.1 GCA_002423385.1 bacterium UBP16_UBA6123 | reverse complement strand
ATCGAAATAAAAAGGCTATTATCATAGCCTTTTTATTTCGGGCGGTCTTTCCTGCCGGCTTCGAAGTTTTTTTATAGTTTCTTTAAGAAAACTCCTGCCACCATTTATCTTCTCATCTTCTCTCTTTCTTTTCTCTTTCTTTCCTGCCATAAAGTTTTTTTATGCCTTCTATCATTTTTGCCATCGCGCGCGGCGCGCGCGATGGCGAACTATTTACGCACTACCGGAATTTAATAATAATGCTCACGGTAAGGCTGTAATGTATAACAATTTTTTAATCTACTCCCGAAATTCATTACTAAACTTGATAATTTTATATAATTAAATATATTCGTTTGACTTAATTTACCTTAATTATAACAGACTCGATTCACGACGATTTTTACCGCGAGCCGTTTACTTAAGTCATATTGATCCGTTTTTGCTACGCAGTCGCGCGCACGCATGCGCGCGACTGCAAACAAGCAAGCTGGCAGGAAAACAAATAAAAAAATAAATAAAAAAAACAGTAAGCAAAATAGAAAGAAAGACAGACATATAGATAGATAGATAGATAGATAGATAGATAGATAGGACTTAAGGACAGCCCGCCAACGCCTCATAAAGAATTTCACCAAGTTTAAAGCTCTGACATAAAAAGCTATCGATAAAATAACAATAAAGCGTCAGGCAATTTGCGGATTGAGGGTGGGGCATGGGGAGGGAGAAAGGGTTGCTAACCTTTTCTCCCTCCCTTCAAAAAAAATAAAATATAATTATTAATTTTAAAATAAATATTATTGTTTTTAACCGGCGATTATGATAACATTAATTTACATTTTATTAAAAGGATGGGGTATAATATGAAAAAGGTTTTTTTATCTTTATTACTGATCGCGGCATTTACGATTCCGTTAACTTCTTCTTTACTCAACGCGGCTGAGTTAATGACTGAATCCTCGGTAAGCGTAATTTTTTTCATGCCCATAGGCAATTCGCTCGATCCATTCATCCAGATGTGTGAAAAAGGCATCCATGTTTCGGCGGCGCTCTTTCCGGGCCTCAAAATAGCCAGGGTATATCCTTATTCAGACGACTACGTTCACGAATACATTAAATTCGCCGCAATGCGCGGCCATGAATATATAGTCGGCATCGGCTCTTATTACGCCGGCGCCTTCGATAAAATCGCCGACGAGTTTCCGAATAAAAATTTCATAGTAATCGATGGAAAATCATCTAAAAAAAATGTTAAATCGGTTATTTTCAATAATAAAGAAGCGGGAGTTCTTGCAGGCGCGGCGGCTGGAATTTTAACTTCGAATAATAAGATCGGATTTATAGGCGGCCGTGAAACGGGAATAATCTTCGATTTTGAAAAAGGCTTCGCCGAAGGCATTAAAAAGCACAATAAAAAAGCTGAATTAACGGTTAAATACATATCTAAGGGCAACGACGGCTATACAAATCAAAAAGCCGGATTTGAAATAGCCGACGCCATGTATAAAAACGGCGCCGACATAATATTTGCCGCCGCCGGCGCTTCCGGCCTCGGTTCGATAGAAGCGGCGCGCCTGAATAAAAAAATGATAATAGGCGTGGACGCCGACCAGGACGAGCTCGCGCGCGGCATCGTTATGACCTCTATTATCAAAAGGCTCGATACTTCTATCGTCAATCTCCTTCAATCGATAGCCACGGCTAAATACGACTGTAAAGAAACGGTTTATAATCTTGCCAACGTCGGCTTCGCCCTTTCAAACTTCACCTATTCAAAAAATAAAATAGGCAAAGAAAAACTCGACAAGATATACGACGAGCTTTTTAATTTAAAGAAAAAATATGAATATTCCGAAAGGTCTAAATTACAGGACCCTTCCGATAACGACTCTACGAAATCGAGACGCGGCAAATACAAACCGGGACAGATTTTCAGAAAATAAATGAATTACAGCAACAATCTGATTATAGCCTCGAGGTCTATAACCGCCCGCGCGGCCGACCATATCAAAAATATGGAACTCGCCGCGCAGGGCGAAAGTTTTTATATGGAATCGCCTTTAATTATAAACGGTTTTACACTCGAGCGCCACGCTAAAATAGATGAGGCCGTCATTGCATCTCTTCTTGATTCATTCGATATAAAACCGAAAAACAAAAAATTCTTCGAGCGCTCTTCCACGCTGCTTTTTAGCGTGATCAAAGATTATGCCGCCATACTCGGCCCATTCAGCGGAGCGGATATCGGATTATTTTGCGCAACAGGGCCCGCCAACGCGCGTCTTAAAGATTTTACCGACTGGGCTTCGGAAATAGACGACAACGAAGAATTTTATCCGCCGATGATGGCGAGTTCCGTTATTAAGCTGCTGCCTAATATAATAATGTCGAATCTTTCCATAAACACCGGCTGGAAGGGTGAAAACTCCATTTTTTCAGGACCGTCCGCTCCATTTCACGACGCGCTCACTTCGATGCTTTTAAGTATGGGCGCCGGTTCGCTTTCCGCTGCGGCGGCCGCTTCGGTTTCGGCGCCGTTTGAATATTTTAATATGGATTCTTTCACTCGTTTTTTGACGCCCGCTTTTTTCAACGCACCGCTTTGCGAGGGCGCCGGTTCGCTTTTATGCTGCACGCCCAAATTTTACCGCGAAAATATCGCAAAAAACTCCGTCGCGGAATCCGAAGGCTATATAGCCGCCATAGACTCCTATAAGGCGCCGGCCGGTTTATTCGATTATTCAAATATATCAGCTTTTACCGATGTGGCGCGTAAATTTTTAGAAGAGTCGGGATATAATTTCGACGCCGTCGAATATTTCAAAACCGCGCCGGCCTTAACCGGCAATTTCTTAAGCGCCGCCGAGCCGCTAAACATATCATCGCTTATTTATGAATTAAACCGAAACGACCGGAGCGGCTATGCACTTTCAGCCGTCATCGATTATTTCGGCGGTATCCACGTCATTAAAGCGGGCGGGCGCAAAGCCGCGGCGCGATTATTAAATTAAAACTAATAATTTGTGTACATACCTGGTTAACACTTAAACACTTAACTACTTAAAAACTACTCGACAAATTTAATCAACAATAAAATGACTTGATAATAGTTCATTATGTATGGTATAATCAACTCATCAAAATATATAAACTAGCGTGACTTTCCTACCTTGTT
>DIVV01000107.1 GCA_002423385.1 bacterium UBP16_UBA6123 | reverse complement strand
GGGCGGTATTTGCTGCCGGCTTCGAAGTTTTTCTAAAATTCTTTTCATTCTTTTGTCTTTCTGTTCTCTTTATTCATTGCCGTAGCCAACATTGCGTAGACATCGCGGTGTCGTATTTATATATTTTTTTTCAAGCGCTGGGACATTTTACAAAATTTATGTTATAATTTAAATAGGGGAATTAGCTGTGATAGATTTATAATATAACTTATAAATTCTTAAAAACCGTCCTTTTGTACTTGATTTTTTTATCTAATCATACTGCAATTATTAATGCCATATTTGTTTGTTTATATTAACTCAACAGTCAGGAGAATAGTATGCGTATACTTGTTGTCGATGACGATTTTGTCTGCCGTAAAAAAATGGAAGTTATCATGCTTAACTTCGGCCTTTGCGATATTGCGCGAAACGGCGAAGAAGCTTTAACTACCTTCAGACAGGCTTATGAGTTAAACGAGCCGTACGATGTTATCGCTCTTGATATTTCAATGCCTGATATAGACGGCTTTACGGTTTTGACAAGAATTCGTGAAATTGAAGACCATATGAATATAGATTCAAACGACAGGGTTAAAGTTATAATGGTAACTTCGAAAGCCGATAAAGAAACCGTAATGGCGAGCATCACTACCGGCTGCAATGATTATATCATCAAACCCGTCAACTGGAAGGTTATGTTTAATAAACTCGTTAAACTTAAAGTTCTCAAATTTGCGCAATGAATTTAAAAACGGCCTATATGGCTTATGAATTTTATGAATGCTTTTAAAAATAAAAAATTTGATAATATAGAAAAAAAAGCGGTAATTTACGTTAGTTTATTATCGCTTTTTTTTACCTATCTATTCGTAAAAATTATCTTAGTCATCAATTCGGCTTATTTTAAAGGCGATTTTGTTGAATCGCTTCCGCCGGCAGGATTTTTATTGGTTTATATTTCTTCGGCCCTTTTTATGACTTCATTTATTCTTATTATATGCGGTGTAGCTTTTCGTTCTAATCTAATCGCCGGCGGCGGTTATACTTTTTATAAAAAAATTCTTTTTACCGGGATTGGCGGCAAGGCTGAAAACAGCGCTGAAGATGATTTCGAAGTCATGCAAAAATTAATGATGGCTGAAAAAGCGCTTACCGAAGCCGAAGAGAGTTTTAGAACGCTGTTTGAATACGCCCCCGATGGTTATTATATAAGCGATTTAAAGGGAACTTTCATAAACGGCAATTTTGCCGCTGAAAAAATTATCGGTTATAAGCGCGGCGAATTAATCGGCAAAAATTACATAGAGAGCGGATTGTTAAGTAATGATCAGATTCCTAAAGCCTTATGGCTGCTGGCTAAAAATGCGATAGGTCTTCCTACCGGCCCTGACGAATTTATCCTTAAAAGAAAAGACGGTTCCGAAATAAGCGTTGAAATAATGACTTATCCGGTTAAGATATCTTCGCAAATGGTGGTTCTCGGAATAGCGCGCGATATCAGCGCTAGAAAACAGATCGAAAACGAAATAAAAAGCAAGGACAAAATGCTCGAAATCGTCTCGAAATGCTCTAATCTTCTGATAGCCGAAAAAAATATAAATAACGCTATTTTTAAAATATTCGAATTTCTTGGCGGTGCCTTCGATTTAAGTAAAATATATATTTTCGAGTGTCCCGGCGCTTCCGTCGATGCGCCGGAATGCGGCCGTTTCGTTCAGTATCGTTATTGCTGGAACGGGCGGGACGGCGAAAAAAAGAAGTCCGCGGACGATAATGGCATAAACGGGAGCAGGTGGGAGCGGCCTGAAAAAGAAAGGCTCTTTGAGCGTTGGCGTTCTCTTTTATCCAACGGCGTTTGCGTTCGCGGACTGCCCGAAGAATTCGAAGGCGAAGAACGCGAATATTTAAAGAAGCGCGGGATAAAATCTTTGCTTATAATGCCGATTAAAATATCACAGTCTTTCTGGGGCGCTATCGGTTTTGAGGATACTAAAAACGAGCGGGTGTGGAACGATATCGAGCTTTCTATACTTTATGCCGCGGTAGATATTTTTGGAAATGCCATCGAACGTAAACGGACCGAGGAAGCGCTTATTGAAAGCGAGGAAAAGTTCCGCGGAATATGCACTATAACTACCGACGCGGTTATCGCCTGCGATGAAAAGGACCGCATCGTTTTGTGGAACGATTCCGCTGTCAATATGTTTGGCTACCGCGCGAATGAAGCGCTCGGAGAAAATTTTTATCAGCTTATTACTTCGCCTAAATATGCGGCGGTTTTTCTTCCCGAAGTAGACTCTCTGGCGTCTTCGGCGTCTAATATCGATTTCGGAAGGGCGTTCGAGCTCAAGGTTATAAATAAGGCACGCGTCGAATTTCCGGTGGAAATGTCTATAACGACTTTTAAAGCGGCCGGCCGTAATTATACGGTCAGCATAATCCGCGATATAAGCGAAAGAAAGCGGGCTGAAGAGAACCTTCGTCAGCGCGACGCGCTTCTTGAAACCGTAAGTCGTGTGTCAGAGCAACTTTTTAAAGCCGGCGATATCGAAAGTCAGTTCGAAGGCGTTTTAAGTAGTATCGGCGAAGCCTCCGCCGCGGATTGCGCGGGTATCGTAAAAGTCGGGCCGGGCGCAGACGCGGGAAACTGCTCGCATTATTTGTGGCGCAGCCAGCATTGCCCGCCAGAATGCGGCTGTTCATTTTTTCGAACTATCGATTTGAAAGACGAAGTGTATAGCCGCTGGTTCGACGCGCTTAACAATAATCATATAATTGCCGGTAAAATCGATAGTTTTAACGAAACCGAAAAGAAATTGCTTCAATCGCAAGGAGTAAAATCGATTATAATAATGCCGGTATTCGTAATGAAAAGCCTGTGGGGAGTTTTCGGCTTGATCGAGTGCGCAGGCAAGCGCCACTGGTCGCCGGGTGAAATAGGCGCGCTAAAACTTGCGGCCGAGATACTGGGGGCCGCCATAGAACAAAGGCTGAATGAAGAGTTGAAAAAAGCCAAGGATACCGCTGAAGCGGCTAATATGGCCAAAAGCGAATTTTTAGCCAATATGAGTCATGAGATCAGAACGCCCCTCAACGCTATAACCGGTATGACCGAAATTTTGATGGATACCGGCATGGATGAAAGCCAGCGGTGCTTTGTAGATATTATTAATAAAGAAGCTCAGTCGCTGCTTAATATTATAAGCCAGATTCTTGATTTTTCCAGAATAGAGGCGCGTAAATATGAAATCGAAAATATCGAATTCGATATTTTCGAGATCGTCGAAGATTTAGCTGCGAGTTTCGCGCTTAAAGCCGAACGTAAAGGTATTCAGCTTTTAACTTATATATCGCCTGAATTCAAAACTACGGTCTATGGCGATCCTTACAAGATACGGCAGGTGCTCGCAAATCTGGCGGCCAATGCGGTAAAATTCACCGATTCAGGAGAAGTATGCATTAAGGTCGATATAAAAGAGGAAAGCGATTCAAAAATCGTGATACGCTTTCTGGTTGCCGACACAGGCATAGGAATTCCGGCGGAAAAGCATTCTTCTATATTTGAAAGTTTTACTCAGGCGGATGGGTCTACGGCCCGTAAGTACGGCGGAACGGGTCTCGGCACCACCATCGCGCGAAAGATAGTTGAATTGATGGGAGGAAGTATTGGGCTTCAGAGCGCCGCGGGGCGCGGAAGCACTTTCTGGTTTGAGCTGCCGCTCGTTAAAAATACGGCGGCGCCGGCGACGCATTTAAATTATGATCTTAGCTCTTTTAAAATAAATGCGCTTGTGATATCTTCGAGAATTAACTGCAGCAGCGGAGTTTGTGAATATCTTAAATTTATGAATGCCGGTTGCAGCGCTGCCGCGGATATTAAAGAAGCCTCCGCCATTTTAGACGGTGAAGGCCCGTCGATTAATTTGATAATAATAGATCTTCCTGTCGCCGATACCCAATTATGCGATATTATAACCATGGTTCGCTCGCGCGAAAAATGCGAAGCGATTCCGATAATGTTATTGATTTCGATCGCCATGGCTAATTATGCTGATAATTATAAGTTGGAAGGCTCGGCCGGCTGCGTTATTAAACCCGTCAGGCTTAAGGAACTCTACTGCTGCATATCCGCTTTATACAGGCCGGCCGGAGGATTTGCCTCCGTCGGTTATTGCGCTCTCACTGAGCCAGATAAGCTGGAAATAAACGGCAGTCAATATAAAATATTGCTTGTCGAAGATTATGAGCCTAATCGCCAGGCGGCCCTTATACATTTGAATAAAATAGGTTTTAGCGTCGATATGGCTTCTGACGGCGGCGAGGCGCTTGAACTTTTTACTCAAAACGATTACGATTTAGTTTTACTCGATATTCAAATGCCGGTGATGGACGGTTATGAGGCTGCCGCGGCAATGCGGGCTTATGAAAAATTAAGGCGTGAAAAAGAAAATCCATCCTTAAAACCCGTTCCGATAATAGCTATGACGGCTCATGCAGTCAGAGAGTACATCGAGCGGGCCATAAAAACCGGAATGGATGAATGTCTTATTAAGCCCGTTAAAAGAAAAAACCTTTATGAGATGTGCCGTAAATGGCTGGGCGGCCTGGCGCCGAGAAATCTCCCGGATACGGACTGCGATTCGCATGCCGTGGCCGATTCTTCCGCCGGTTTCAATTACCGGAAATTAATAGAAGATTTTGACGGCGATGAGCAATGCGTTCGTAAGTTGATATTATACTTTATGGATAGCGTAAAAAAGCAAATCATTAAGATGCGCGGCGCCTCGCAGACCGGCGATTATAAATTACTCGCCGATGAGGCTCATGCGATTAAAGGCGGCGCGTCCACCATTAAAGCCGATAAACTTTCATCGATAGCCGCACGAATCGAAGAAAAAGTTAAAAAAAATGAAATTGACGAAATCCAGAATTTACTAAATGAATTCGAAGAGGAATTTGATTGTTTCTGCGGTTCGTTCCTTTCTCTGGATATACTATCTTCATAGCGCTTTTTAAAAAAAGTAAAAAGTGCGGTCAAATGCATAATTACAGGCCACGAAAAAAAAATAAAAAAAATTTATAAAAATGTTGACAAATGAAAAATTATGTGTTATCATATTATTACGTTCTTGTCCTGGTACTCACTTTTATTGTTATATTTTAGTATTTTTTTGTGGAAAAATATCTATGACAAAATGGGTTTCAAATCAGGCACAAAGAATTCACTAATTTTTTACAATATTTGGGAGGGAATCCATGGAATTACAAGACAAGTCCTTAGTTTGCCGCGATTGCTCGAAAGAATTTACTTTCACAGCTTCAGAACAAGAATTCTACAAATCAAAAGGTTTCGAAAACGAACCTACGAGATGTGCGGACTGCCGCGCTAAGCGCAAAAGCGGTTCAATGAACAATCGTCGCGGCGGCGGCGGTGGCGGCGGCGAAAGACAGCTTTTCACGGTTAATTGCTCAGACTGCGGTAAAGAAACGCAAGTTCCTTTTAAACCAGTTCAGGAAAAACCTGTATACTGCCGTGATTGCTATCAGAACAAAAAAAGCAGATAATTAATTTTTAAAATATAGTCATATATTTTATGGCGGGAGCGCAGAAATTGCGCTCCCGCTTTTTTTTTACGCGTTTGAAATAATAATTAAATAATTAAATAATTCTTGAAAAATATTTGGATTAGTAGTAGAATATTCTGAGAATTTTATTAATATGCGGGATTGACAAAAATGAGTTCGAATTTAGAAATTATTAATTCAGACGTTTTTATTTTAAGGCCGTATTCCGAATTAGACGTACGAGTCAAAATCGATTCAGAAAAAAATGAACAGGTTAATATTTACTATAAACTTATCGATTGCCGTAATTTTAAAGATGACGGCAGCAACGAGCTTATCTTCACCGGCAGCGCCGTTATAGCGGTTTCTTTCACTCCGTCGCTCACGCTGCGCGCGCCCGAACAGAGCGGCGATTATCGTCTGTGGGTATCGCTTACGCCCGATTTCGCCGAAGCCCGCGCGGTAAGAGTGATAGTCAGCATTACAAAAGTCGAAGTAAGCCCTGAAATAGCGCTTTTTAAAGATGAGTCGGAACTTATAGCGGGCGTCTTTTTTTTATACGATAAAGTAAGCGTTAAAAAGTTATTATATAATAAATCCAGCGAATATAAACTTTTCTTCTGCCAGGCGCAGCCTTCGGTTTCTCATAATTCCGGCTTCAGCTATCACATTATTAAAGTAGGGTTCAAGCATTTTTTAAAAATAGAAATTATCGGATTGAATAAACTTACTTCACATGAAGTCGAGGGGTTCAGCGAGGTAGCCGATTTTATTTTTAAAGACGAGTTCGGCGTTATTTTATTTAAATTTAACGGCGTCACTTTAAAAAGCGAATGCGTTAATTTAGTCGAATATATCGAAAGTAAAAATAAAATCGAGATAATTGCCGCGGTAAAAAACTTTTTGATTGAAAGCCTCGCGTCTAATTTTTATGACGAGCCTTCAGAAAATAAAGATACGCTTATAAACGAATATGAGTCTTTATTTTTCGGCGGTAAGGTATTCGGTCTTTTTTCATATCCGCCGCATGTTAAAATTGAAGGCGACGGCCTGACAAAGCCGATTAAAATCGAGGGCGAAAATCGCAGCACTATTTTTGAAACTTATAAATTCAAGGGGACTGTCGAAAAAGCTTATGACCGTTCTATAATAGTTCTGGTAAAGGGCTCAGGAAGCATTCTCGATCGTTCTTATTTCATCTTTAATCCCGTTATAAAAAAAGAAAGACTCGCCAAATTAATTAATTCAGTCGAATATGATTTTGAAGTTAAAAGCGCGGCCCCGCTTTTGATCGAAGATTTTTACGCCGCTCTTTTAAATAAAACTTTTTCAGAAAATAAAGATATAGCTAACTTAATTAAAAAGAATGATATAATTAATTTCTTAAAAGTGATTAAAAATGAAAAAAGTAATTTTAAAACTTCGTTTTCAGTCGGCGGTCTTAATCCGCGAGAAATGTATGTCAGCGATAAAAGCCAGATATTAATGACCTCTTTTGACGACGTTAAGCCGAACAGGCATATATTATTTGATTTCGCTCTTTTCGAAACTTATCTTAAGGTCAACGGAGCTTACAATCTTATGATTAAAAATAATCTTCCGGCGAAGGCGGCCGATGAATTCGAAGAGGCGCTCGACGGCCTTTCGGAACGGCAACGGCCTTGTTTTGCGCCTTATCTGGCCGCTATTGAAACCGTCCGTGAATGCGCGCGCGCCTTTTTTTATAAACCTGGCGAGGCAAGCGAGTATTATAACGCTCTTTTTATAGCGGAAATAGGGCTTTTGAAAAATTATTATATAAACGCTCAGAGTAAAATTGCACAGTTTATATTCAGGGCGGCAGATAAACGCGCCAGGGCCATTCTTGATGGCTCGATACGCGCGGGTAATCTTTATGGAGGCGGTTTTGAAGCCGCGCCATCCGCTGCCGTAAAGCAGCCGGGCACACCCGTGGGAAAAACTCCGGTTATACCTGAAACTCCAGATTTAGAAGACGGCGCGTCCGCAAAATTAGAAAATAAAGAAGACGGCGCTCGTGGCGCCGTAAAAAAATCACTGCGCAGGGCGGCGCGTAATTTTTCGACGCTTGAAAATTACAATCTTTATTTACTATGTTTAAGCGAGCCTTATACTGGAAAGGAATTTCTTATCGAACGCGGCGCCACTACGCTCGGACGTTCGAGAAATTGTGATATCTGTCTGCGCGAATCGCCTTTTATATCCGCCAGTCATGCGCTTATAGAGGCTGGCGATATATCCGTTAAAATCAAAGACCTTCAAAGCACTAACGGCACTTTCGTTAACGGCGATAAAATTAATGAAAAAGTGGTTCACGAAGAGTGTGAAGTTAAATTCGGCGATCTAGTTTTTAAATTGGAATTTCGCGAAAAAAATAAAAAATAAGGGGCTTTTTTGAAACACTGTTTTAAATGTAACGAACTTAATAATAACAGCGTCGTTAATTGCGTTAACTGCTCATCGAGCTTGACAGACGTCGAAAAACTCGAAGACGGTTTAAGGCCCGAAGACCGTCAGCGGTTCAAGTTTATAAGTTTTGCCGGCGAGGGCAGCTTTGGGAGAGTATATCGCTGCCAGGACGTGAAACTTCAAAAAATAGCCGCATTAAAATTGATTAAATCCGAGTGCCTCGGCAATGAATTATTTATAGACCTGTTTAAAAGAGAATGTGAGTTTTCAAAAAATATAGGCGAAGAGCATCTGGTATCTACGCTGGATTTTTTCGTCGATGGTGAATACGCTTATTCAGTAATGGAATTTATCGAAGGCGTCGAGCTTAATTTATATATTAAAAATAAAAAATCTCTTAAATTAAACGAGTTTAAGGTCATCGCAGCCCAGATAGCCTGCGGCCTTCATTTTTTCCATTATCACGGCCTTATACACTGCGATTTGAAACCTTCGAATATAATGATAAACGATGAAACGCTCAAAGTCAAGCTGGTGGATTTCGGTCTGTCGCATTTTAAATTCGAGGAAAATATACTCGATAAAGATATGATAGGCGGAACTCGCGGTTATATGTCCCCCGAGCAGGAAGCCGGAGTTAAAGCTTTGACGCCGGCAAGCGATATATATTCGGTCGGCGTTATATACTACGAACTGCTTACCGGCGTGCGTCCGCAATACGATGCCGACGGCGAGCTTATACCGCCGTCGGCGTTCTGCGACGTCCTTTTATCTTCGGACGACCAGAATTATTTCAACGATGAAAGTCTAGATGTTGACGCTTTAAGCCGCGAGGTAGTCAATACCGTCGATTATCTCGATCTGGTCGTTATTCGATGCCTGCAAAAAGAGCCGCGCAGCAGATTCAAATCAATCGAAGAACTCAAAGCCGTTATTGAAAAAGCGGGTCACGATTTTAAACTTGATATAGTTTTTGATAAAAATCACTGTCCCGCCGCTGTTTCTCAAAACGAAGGCGATACCGGCCCGTCGGAAAAATCCGCGCCGCCGCTCCCGGCTTGTGAGGGAAGCGCGATTAAAAAAATTAAGCACAGCACTATAATGACTAAAATATTAGCTGAGCCCGAAGAGCAAAAAACTTCGAAAACCCTTTTGATGAAATATAATAAACCTAAAGTTCCTAAAAATTCCGGTAATAAATCCGAACAGACAACGGAAGCCGCGGCGGGCGGATCGCAGGCAAATTATACAAAACCTTCGTTAAAAACGCTTGCGGACGATAAGCCCAAAAAAAGAGGCACCGTTTATCGCGGCGAAAAAAATGACGGAACTTACGCCGTAAAATACGCGCTCACGGCCGCTGGAATTGCCGCAGCCGCCGTGGCGGCATATATTATATATTCTAAATATTTGATTTAATTGACGTTGGATTTGATTATAGTTATTTGATTGCCGGCGTCGTTATAATTGACGCTGGTCATCATGTTATTGATCATAAATAAGCCGCGGCCGCCGAGTTCGTAGCCCGTAAAACTTTCGCCGCCGCTCAGGTGGGCGTTTGCGCGCCAATCGAATCCTTTTCCCTGGTCTTTTATCGTCACTTCGACGCTTCCGGCGCTTATCTTATAGCTGATTTCAACCGAAAGTTTTTTATTGTTGCGGTTTCCGTGCTTGATAGCGTTAGTCAGGCATTCGTCTAAAGCGACGGCGACCGCCATTTTCGATTCCTCGCCGAAATTGCATCCGGCCATTTCGGTAAGAATCAGATGCCTGACTGATTTAATTTTTGATATGTCGGAGCATATCGTAATCTGCTTTACTATCGTCTGTGTTTCTAGCATACCGATATATTATAATATATATTTAAAATAAAATCAATTGAAAACATCGAAAATAATTGAAAAATAAATAATATTTATACAAATTATAAAAGAATGCCGTTTTATTATTCAGTTTTTTGTTTTATTAGAACGCACAAAATTTTTATTTACTATAAATTATTTTATAATTTTAACGATAAAGTATAGATTTTGAATAAATTATCAGGCGGGTTCTGGATATATAAATTACGGCATGATATTTGCTTTAAAAAACTGACTTGCAAAATAAATCACAGGAGATGTTACAATGAAGTTATTTGAATTAATTTTATTTTTATTCGTTATAGTTATTGTTTTAAATTATCACGCAGGAGCGGTTCTGGCTAATGCGTCAAATTCGCCGGATGCCTGGTCGAACGGAATAAGCGATGCCGCGCTTGAAACTTTGCCTGATTCGGCTTATAGTTATACTATTGAATGCGGCCCGTTTAAAAACCGCGAAAGCGCCCGCCCGGTTATATACAATCTTGCCGGCGAATTGCGCCTTCCGGGCTATTTTCATTTAGTGCGCGGCGCGGAGGAACTGCCAAAAGATAACCGTTTAATGGTCAGAGTCGGAAAATTCGCGAGCTATGAAGAGGCCGCCGAAAAAATAGCGGAAATAAATAAAAAGGCTTATCCTAATTTAGCGGTAATCCAGGCCGTCAGCGGAAACGACGATATAGAAAACCTTGTGCTGCTCGATGTTTTATATGAAGAATATGACGAGGGTTCCGCTTACACTTCACGCCTCGTTCTCGCATTCACTCCTGAAACTCCCGGCTGCCTCCAAAATTTCGTCGGCTATAACGCCGAAAATAACGAGGTAAGAATTCCCGTTCATCTTAACAGAATTTCATCTAACGCTAACGCCGCCATTAAACGAATTAAAAATCAGCAGCATCAACTGATAAAAGATATCAAAGTCGCCTTCGACGAACAGTTTGGATGTCATGTGCTCGTATTTAAAATGAAACGCAAAATCAAAATATCTGCAATCAGCCAGTATGCGCCGGTAATAGCCGTCGATTTCGAAAAAATGCCCAACTGATCGTTTAATCGCTCGAATTCAAAAATATAATAAAAATATAATATAGAAATCAATAATACAATAAAACAATAAAACAACAAAACAACAAAACGATAAAACGAAAAAGCGGCCTGCTATAGAAGCGGGCCGCTTTAACTACGCCTGTGTTATATTTTAATTATTTACCGTAGCTTTTTAATTTGTCGAGATATTGCGTGGCTTCGACGACTTTATGAGTTATTAAACGCCCGAACCACCAGCCTGGTTCGGAAGCATCTATTTTAATTTTTTCCGATTCGGCCTGATTAAGTGAAATTAATTTTCCAGCGTCGCTGATTTCGATAATAAGCGATTGACCCGCGTTGAGATTTCTGCCGGGTGAAATATTTGATTCGAAGCCGACTTCGGCGCTGCCTTCGTAAGCGCTAAGCGTAACAGTTGATTGATTGACTGAGTCGGAAGGCTTTCTGGTTAATGAAAATAAACCGCTTTTTACAATTAATTTTATGAAATTTCCGCAGAATATCGTTGTTGAAGACGATTGCTGATGTGTTTTAACGATTAATTCTCCGCGTTCGAGCTTGAGCGTAGCCATATTCAAAAAATCTAATTTACTTTTGCTGTTAACGAATCCGAGCGTGCCGTCGTTTAATGTAAAAGCGGTTATGCCGTCGTTCGTTTCTAAAGTCTGGCTGTATTTAACGAGAGGATTTTTAAAAAGCGGGGAATTGGCCTTCGAATCTTTGATTCCGACTATGCCGGCGCTGGTTTCGTAAAGGCTTAAATATTCGCCGATACAGTCGGCGCCCTTGCCCAGGCTCACTAAATTATCGTCAAGCGGCTCGGCAAGCTGTGTTTTATACATGAAAGTCTTGAGTAAAAAATTAACGTCGCCTTCAGAATTTACAAAATCCGAACTTGTAGGATAATAAAAAACTGCGGCATAAATTCTACTATCGTGCGCGGCGGTTTTTTTCGTATCGGAAATCAGTATGATACGGACGTTTGAAAGATCGTTTCTGTCTTTGTAAATGATATCTTTAAACATTATATCGTTGTGGCGGAAATCATTTTTTAAAAAGATCATATTGGCTTTGTCGAGACTTATTTTTTCGATCATAACCTCGTAGGCGCGATCGAGGGCCTCGCCGTACATTTTAGAATCGAGCGGGCTTATAGTCAAAAGCACGTTGCGGCTGTCGTTTTCGTAAATAAGAGACATCGCCGGAGTTAAATTAAAGAATAACTGGTCGTTGATCGGATTATCGAACCAGCCGTTGGATTTGAGTGAAAAATTAAACAACCCGTCTGGATGAACGAAATGCATCGCCGCCGCCGCCGGAGATGCGCAGATAAGGCCGAAGGCAAACAGCGCCGCGGCCATAGTTATTAAAAGTATCGTCGATGCCGGATTTAATGAAGCCGTACGTGAAGTTAAGTTTATTTTAATGGAACCTGTTGAATTGATCATAAAACACCGCCTGTATTAATTTTAATCGTTTAATAACGATTTATTGTCTAAATTACTTTTTGTATTGCATTTACTGTTTTAAATACCTTAATTACTTTTTCCCGTAAGAAAAAGATATAAAATTACAAAAGCGCCGAAGGCGAAACGATATATCGCGAATGCTTTGAAGCCTCTGGTCTTAATGAATTTAAGCATGAAACTTATGGCAAGATATCCGACTATGGCCGAGCTTAAAACTCCGGCGCCGAAATTAACGGCGGAAACGTCTCCTATTCCCGTTTTCGCTATTTTATAACCTTTGAGAACGCCCGCGCCTAAAGTAATGGGGATGGCTAGTAAAAACGAGAAGCGCGCGGCGGCTTCGTTTTTTAATCCGAGTAAAAGGGCCGCTGTGATGGTCGTTCCCGACCTTGAAAAACCTGGCACGAGCGCGAAGGCCTGTGCTAGACCGATTAAAAAAGAGCTCTTAAGAGTGAGGCCTTCAAAATCCAATATTTTTTTGCCGTATTTATCGGAGGCAAGCAATACTATGCCCATAAAAATAAGCAGAAAGGATATTAAATTATACGAGCCGCGCACCGAATTTTCGATTGCGTCCTCGAATGTTTTTCCGGCGATTGCGCCCGGGATAGTCGCTAATATTATATACCAGCAGAGGCGCGATTCGAATGACGCCGAAAATGAACGCGTTTTGATCGATTCGATAAAGGCGCGCAGCAATTTTTTGACATCGTCGCGAAAATATATTACCACGGCGGCTAACGTGCCCATGTGAAGCGATACGTCGAAGGCCTGACCAAAATCTTTCCAGTTTAATATTTTAGGCACTAATATAAGGTGCGCGGAACTCGATATCGGTAAAAACTCCCCGAGTCCCTGGATAATGCCGAGTACTACCGATTGATAAAACTCCATGAATCCTCCAGAAAAAAGATAAATTTAAAGGCGCGTTATAAGCGCTTTTTATTATTAAATGCGTTGTGTGAGTTAAAGAACAAATAGGCGAGCCTTTCGTCGGTCGAATCGTTGGATATGGATTTGAGCGCGACGCCATAAATGTGTTTTAGCGCGGCGTAAATGGCCGTGGTATCGACCGCGCGTGCCACCTGCTGATACGCCTGCAAATCGGCGCATTCGTCTTCGTCCGTGCCTTCGGAAGAAAACGAGACTTCGAAGAAGCATTTCAAGAAATCAAAAACCCGCTTCTGGTCGGCGTTAAAAGTATCGAGTATATATCGTGAAGTCTGTTCGCGGGATTCGCGGTGCGCCCAGAAATAAAGCAGGCGCGGGGCGTCCTCTGGAAAACTTATATAAAGCGGCGTTTCGAGGGCTTCGCGTTTTATTCTTTCAAGCATCAATTCGGCGAGTTCATGCTCGTCTTCGATTGAAAGTATCCGGTTTAATTCGCCTTTTTCATCGGTGGTTTTAAACCACTTAAAACATTCCAGGGAAAAAGAAAGAGGATCGGCTTCGCTTATTATCGTGCGTGCGGTCTGGTTTCTTAATTTAAGGTCCGTAATATTACGCACTAACTGCCCTATAAGTATTCCGGCCTGAGAAAAAGCCGTGGTAAAAGAAAATGCGGTCCGCGGCCGGCTGAAAAAGCGTCCGAGCCTGCCAACGGCAATTGCCAGGTTTTGATTGAGCGCCCCGGATATTTTTTTTTCTTTTTTCATCAGTTTAAGTATAAGATTTTCCGCGCTTTTTTTAGAAAGCAGATTCTGCAGAGCTTCTTTAATTTCATCCGCGCCTTTTTGCATGAAGCGCTCGAGCAGGGAATTTATTTCGGCGTCGTTAATGGCATCCGGCGAAACCGTGTATGTGAAGTAACGGGCAAAATGTTCTTCGGAGCATATACGCCGCTCGCGGACCCATTTTTCCTCCCACTCGATACCGTAATGAAAGTTATCCAGAATGCCGCAGAGTTTCGGAAATAATATTTTAATAAGATATTTAGCCGCTTCGCTTTCATCGGCGCTCAATCCCTCGAGTCCGCGGTTAATTACTTCGAGTGTTTTCTGGCGCACCACCTGTTCGTAATTAAGATAGAGGCTGAGCTTGCTGCCGAGGAATATTTCGGCGTTGTCGCGGATTACATCGTAGAGGGACGGATAAAATACACGAAGCCCTTCTATAAGCATAAGATCAGATAAATTAACGTGCTCTTTTAAAATAGGCATTGAAAATCCGAGCACGTTGCGATAGCATTTAGCGATACGGGGTGTATGAAGCATTATTTCGATTCCGTAAACGAAATGCACTACAAAAGCCTGCGCTTCGTCTTCGCTTAATTTCACCTGCGTTTCTCTGAGAACTTCGTCGAGGCAGTCGAAAAAAAACTTTCTTAAAGCCAGCTTATCGGCGGTTGGAAGGTAAAGAGGCACCTGCACTATTTTTTCGAGAAAATTGCGGCCCGCGTCTTTATTGCCGTAACCGTATTTTTCGCCGAGCGCGGCGGAAACCATTTCTTCGTCGAAGGCGAGAATGTAGGCGGTATGCTTGAAATCGGCCGACAGCTTGACTAATTTGAAAATATTCTGTATTTCGCCGCGGTCGAGGCGGTCTATATCGTCCATCAAAACAACTATGCGCTTGTTTTCTTCTTTCAAAAAATTTTCGATGCGTTCGCGCACGTCTTCGAGTTCGACCGAAGATAGAGCTTTAGCTATGTTTTTCATTCCCTCGCCGGGCGATATTTCAAAAATAAAGGGCATCGACACCGAAATGGGCGCGAGTATGCCCGCGTAATGCGCGAACCATTTTCCTATTTTTTCTTTATAAGATACAGCGGAACGGCCCAGCGCGTCGGCTATGGTTTTAAAGAAATTCTGCAAAAGGTGAACTTCGTCGCTGAAACGCCAGGGGTTAAAGCGGACGCATATTATATTTTTTTCTTCTTTTAAATCTTTTTCTATGAAATTCAAAACCGTAGTCTTGCCTTCGCCCCAGGCGCCGTAAATAGCCACTACAAGGCTTCCTGGATCGCGTCGCGCGCTGATGGTGTCCGCTATTCTGCGGGCGAAGTTGAATCTTTTGAAACGGTCTTTAGCCGGATCGTCTATGGGGATATCGGAGGCGAAAATATTCGCGCTTTCTTCGCCGTTTATATTTTTTTGATCTTTTTCTTTTTCCCTGTTTTTGATTTTATCTTTCATGGCAGGCCTCCGCGGCACACGTGGATGAAGAGATTAAAAGAGATTTTAGCTCGAGAAAAAAAGCGCGCTCGTCGAAATTATCGCCGCAGTTGATCATAATGCCGCCCGCCATATTGTGGTGGCCGCCGCCGAAGCCTCTGCCGTTAAGAAGCGTTTGAATAATATTCGCCGCATTCCATTCTTCGTTTTCACTGCGCAGTGAAAACGCTATTTTGCCTTCATTGCAGGCGCAAAGCATTACAAAAGTAACTTCTTCGAGCGCGAGAAAAAAATCGGCCATTATCCCGAGCAGATTTTGCGAACATCCGTTTTTAAGATAACAGAATGCTATTTCATTTTCGATTATTACATTTTCGATGGCGTATTTGTAATAGACGAGGTCTTTAGTTTCGATGTAATTTCGAACCATGCATTGCACGAAAACGTTGTCGGCTTTTGAAAACAGGTTGAAGTAAGCCCGCACGTCGTTTTCGACGATATTGCGCATTAAAATAGCCGTATCGACGCAAAGGCCGATCATAAGAGCCGTAGCAACGTCTTTTGAAATTTCGACGCCGAGGAATTCGAAATAAGTAAAAATTATAGTCGAGCAGGAGCCGTAATCAGGGCGGATATCGATATGAGGTATGCCTTCGATATGGCTCGTGTCGTGATGGTCGATAACGCCTATCAGCCTGGCTTTAAGAAGATTTTTCATGTTTTTATTGCCGCGGCAGCCGTCGATCATGATTATGGCCTCGTCTTCGGAATCTTCGACTTCGCTTATTTCTAAAGGCCGCATATCGAATTTATTGACCATATTGATAAGCGAGGCGCGCGTGATGTCGCCACCATAAATGATCTGCGAATCGATGCCGAATTTGAAAAGAAGGTTTTGAAACCCGAAAGCCGCGCCGAGAGCGTCGTGGTCGGGAAAATTGTGCGTTTGTATATATATTTTTCTATAGTTTTTAGCGCATTCGATTAAATCGATGATATTATTCATCAAAACCTCGTTCCGTCGATAATAAGGCGCGGGTCCGGCCGGATAAATAAAAAACGAAAAGAAAAAGCCGGCGCTTTCACGGCGGTATAGCGTCGGCAAATTTCATAATTATATTACCCGCTTAACTTTTGATAGTTTTACATCAAAAGCACTGCCGCAGCTACAACGGTCGTCCACAGGCCGTTTTTATCGCCTATGGCTGATTGCGTAATGTTTCTGGTGCGAACTTTTATATTGTTGATCTTCCATATTTCAGATTTTTCATCGTATTTAACGTCGCTGTCCATGTCGAAACCGTATGTGGAGGCGAGCATTGCGGCCGCGAGGTCTTCGGCGTAGTCGCCGACGGATTTATCGGTCGCGCCGAAGCAGTGATGTTCTGAAAGATAGCCGTATCTTTTTTTATCGTCGGGTTGTGCTATGCCTACGGAGGCTGCTATAAGACGGTTAGGCTCGTTAGTGGCTATATCGGCGAGAACGACGAAAGTTATCTGGCCGGGGCTTAACTTCGTTGAAGACATTTTTTCGGTTAATATTTTCGCGCCGGGAGGAAATATCGATGAAACGCGAACTAAATTGTACTGAGCGATTTTGGCGTTTCTTAAAGCCATTTCGAATGATTGTAGTTTTTCTTTTGATTTTCCTACGCCCTTAGTTAAATAAATCCCCTTGGGAACAAAATCCATCTTATATTATCTCCTTCTTAAGTTAGGTTATAGCACTAGCTTTATTGCAACCTAATTATATCACTATAAAAATCTAAATGCAATATATTTTTATATATTTTATATTTTAAATGTGTCTTGAAATTAAATTGAAAATATAATAAAATAAGGCGGTGATTAAACTTATAAAATTTATGACGGTTTTAAATTAAAACATAATTGGAGAAGATTTATGGTGGATGATACTATCGGGTTAAATTTCGAGGATAAAACGCGGGGCGCCGCTTCGGCCTCGGGAGCGGACAATGAGGCGACGGGCGCTTCTGCCGCAGAGGCTTGCGAGCGTATTAAATTTCTGACTGAGTTTATAAATAAATGTGATTATCAATATTACGTGCTTAACAGGCCGTCGGTAAGCGATGTTGAATATGATCGCGCCATGGCCGAACTTGTCGGGCTCGAAAAAACGCATCCGAATTTTAAACTTTTGCAATCGCCTACCTTAAGGGTTTCCGGCGTCGCGGCGAAGGAATTTGGCCAGATAACCCACGAAACGCAAATGCTTTCGCTGGCTAATTCCTACTCGATCGGCGATCTTATCGATTTTGAAACCAGAATATTAAAAGAATTGAATATAGCCAGGCCGCCCGGCGAAGAATTAAAATCGGAAGATATTCCATACTGCGTCGAATTGAAAATTGACGGCGCGTCGATTTCGCTGACCTATGAGCGCGGTAATTTAAAAAGCGCAGCCACGCGCGGCGATGGCCGTACGGGCGAAGACGTTACCGCCAATGTTATCACCATTAAACAGGTTCCGCTGCGCCTTATAAGCGATTGCGATCTTAGCGTTCGCGGAGAAATATATATGCCGCGCCACGTTTTTGCCGATCTTAACGCCGTGCGTGAAGAAGAAGGCGAACAGGTTTTCGCTAATCCCCGAAACGCGGCGGCCGGTTCGCTCCGTCAGCTCGATTCGAGCGTTACGGCGGAGAGGAAATTGAATATTTTTCTCTACAATGTGGCTAAACCGCCCGTGATACACGAAACCGGCGGCGAAGCGCGCGAAATTAAATTCGCGGCGCACTCGCAGTCGCTTGAATTTTTGATCGAATCGGGTTTCCGGGTTTCGCCCGATTATGCGGTTTTAAACGGTATGACGGCCGTTATCGCTCATATCGAAAAATGGGATAAATTAAGGCATTCGCTCGATTACGATACCGACGGCATGGTAGTTAAGGTCGATAATCTCGCTTATCAGCAAGCTTTAGGCTTTACCGCCCGCTCGCCGCGTTTCGCGATGGCTTATAAATACGCGCCGGAGCGCGCGGAAACCGTTATCGAAAGCATTCAAATACAGGTCGGTAAAAAAGGTACGCTTACGCCCGTCGCTAATTTAAGGCCGGTAGTGCTTTCAGGCACTAAAATAGCGCGCGCCTCGCTTCATAATGCCGATGAAATAAAAGCTAAAGACATACGTGAGGGCGATTGCGTGATTATAGAAAAAGCCGGAGAAATTATTCCGCAGGTGATTGAAGTGATAACCGCTCGCAGAAGCCCCGATTCAAAGGAATTCGTAATGCCGGAAAAATGCCCGGCCTGCGGCGCTGCGGCCGTGCGTAACGAGGGCGAGGCGGCATATCGCTGCCTGTCTTTATCGTGCCCGGCCCAGTTGATTAGAAAAGCCGCGTATTTTGCCTCTAAACACGCATTAGACCTGGAAGGCTTCGGCGAAAAAATAATAGAAACACTCGTTGAACATAAATTAGTAGGCGATATGGCCGATATTCTTAACTTAAAATATGAAGATTTTTTGAAATTGCCACGCTTTAAAGAAAAATTGGCCTCCAAACTCACGCTTGAAATCGAAACTAAAAAAAATACTACACTTAACAGATTTATTGCCGCACTTCAAATCCCTTTCGTCGGCGAAACAACAGCATCAGCCCTCGCGACGCATTTTAAGTCGTTCGACCACCTCGCCGAGGCAAGCGTTGAAGAACTTTTAATGGTCAATGAAATAGGCGAAAAAATAGCGGCTTCTTTAAACCGTTTTTTAAAGGATGAAGCTAACATAAATATCATAAATAAAATTTTTGCCTCCGGCCTTAAAATAGCGGCAATATCTTCAGTAAATAAAACTTCGGAACGGCTCAAAAATAAATCGTTCGTAATTACCGGCACACTTCCCGTACCACGCGCGGCCGTCGAAGAACTTATCGAATCTCACGGCGGCACAAGCGTTTCAAGCGTTTCGAAAAAAACCTCTTATGTAATCGCCGGCGAGGCGCCAGGCTCTAAATACGATAAAGCCGTTAAATTAGGCGTCGAAGTCATTTCTTACCCGGACCTGCTTAAAATGATCGAATTAATTAATTGATAAATAAATAAATAAATAAATAAATAAGGGAGGGAGAGAAAAGGTTAGCAACCCTTTCTCTCCCTCC
>DIVV01000048.1:19237-21776 GCA_002423385.1 bacterium UBP16_UBA6123 | reverse complement strand
TCTTGACTTTGTTATCCACTTTACTGCTCCCAACCTGCAAGTGTTATACGTTCTTCTGATTCGGGATTAAAAGCATCAATACAAAAACGTTCAACAGGCACTAGTGTCCGAGTATCCATAAAAGCATTTAAAACAATTTTCAACTTTCCACCAATTAAATCACCGATTTGTTTATTTAATTCTGAAAATACATCTTTCACCTCTTGACGTTGTTCTTCAATTTTTCTTACTGCATTTTGACCTGTTTCAAAAGCCTCTTTAAAATTTGGCATTACTTTACTCCTTTATGTCAATAACACTCATAATCGGAAGATGATCAAAAATACCTTTTTTCAAGTTATTTTCTAATTCAGTATTTCTAACAATTTGAGTTAAATATTCGTTCAATGAAAAAATATCGTCTTTTAAAAATGCCGACGAAAAAATCATTTGATCAAATGTATACCATCTTGTATTATCGCAAGTTGACTTATAAAAATAGGTTCCACAAACACCATTTTGGCTTTGGCCACTTTTATAAGGGGCGGATTCTCCAATTTGTTTCCAAAAAGGATTATATAATAGATTCTCTTTATTTTTAACCAATTCTCTATCACGTGACGCCAATAAATGATCAGCTAGCGATCGCGAAAAGGGTTCATCGTTATAGTCACCCATTAATATAATATAATGAGGTGCCGTTTCTTCCTGTTTAATTCTATCAATTGCCAAGCGTAGTGAAACGCCTAATTCTATTCGTTTTGAATGATCTTCATGATAAAACAATCTACTAAACCAATGTGAAATATACAAGTGAATTACTTGATCATGATCGCATAATTTCACGATCACTCTTTGAGCCGTTTTTAATCTTGTACTTCCACATGAATCAATAATGTTTTCGCCTTCAGTTATTGACACTTTATCGCGATTGTAAATAACTGCAATACCAGAAGAAGAAGACGTTTTTGAAAAAAAACTTTCCAGTGAGGGGTTATCAATTTCCTTAATTATATATTCTATGTCTAGTAAACTAACTTCTCCTAGTGCAAACAAATCAATTTTTAAATCAAAAAGTTGTTTTATAATGCTCGCAGCAAATTCCCTGTCAGATATTTCACGTGGCCGACCACGGGGCGGAGACAGACTTGTATTCCACCAAGCTATAATTAATTCTGATTTTGACTGTATAAAATTAATTTTTATGCACATAAAATTAAAAAATCGTTAGGCAAGACTTTATAAAAAATATGAGGAGTAAGATATTTTTATTTAAACCGGGTTATTAACGAATCAATAATTCGCCATCAAATTGGCCGTTGTAACTGAATAGACGTTAATTTAGACTAATAACGACCAAAAAGTCTGTACCAGCCGAAAAAAGGAGGGATCTCGAAGGCGGCGAGACCTTTTAGAGCAACTTAACCTGGTCTGCATTTGGAAAAATATTACGCAACATTTTACCAGGTTCACGCAAAAAATCTTTATCGGCAGCAATTCCCATCGGTTCTATAATTTGTAAGTAGAAGGCCGCTTGTTCTTTTGTCATCATTATTTTAATGTGATCATCGGCAAAAAATTTAATGCCTATATAGCGCCAACATGTTACATAATAGTCTTTAACATGCCGCCAGTCATAATAAATTGGAGGGAAATCATTTTTTTTCCCAATAGAATCCGCCTTCTGTTTAGCAAACTCATCAGCAAAATTGTTCTCATTTTTCCATTCTCGTAGACGTTTCAGTTTTTGAGTAAACTCATCAGTGTGGTATGTTTCAATAAGTCTCGTCATCAACTGGGCGGTGACACCTAATTTTGCTTCTTGAGCCGCATAGGCAGCAGCCCAAGCACACCCTAATGTAAAAACAGCTGTCAGCATCTGAACAAAATCGTTAGAAATTTTCATTCCCCAAATGTGTAATCCTGACATAGTAATTATCGCTACAACAATTGACTGCCAAAATAATTTAACAATATTCATTTTATTAAATAGCTCCTTTAATCACATTTTTTCTTTTTATATCTTATTTTTAATTTTTTTCGATATTCCTATTTCTAATCCAAATTAAAAGTTTCGTCAAACACGGTTTTGAGATTAATATAGTGCAATTGGTAACTTCATTCAAAGGAAAGGTAACAACATTAGCGGTTCAGAGCAGACCCGAAAGAGCCGCGAGTTGAAAAATTACATTTAGAAACCATAGTTATTATATTATTTACTTTACTTATTTTTATTCTGATTTTCAATATTTTTAATAGCATTAGAATATATTTCTTCAACTGATTTTCCGCTATTATTTAATGAAACATACAAGTTATTAAGATAATAATATGTAGGAGCTTTTTCTTCAATATTTATAATATACTAAACTGCACCCAGGTGTCAAGACAATTTTTTAACAAAATTTAAGGTGTTCCTCCTTTTCGTTCTTTTCTTCGTTCTCCCGGGTTGCGGGCCTCCGGCCCTTCCTCGGACAATGGCCGCGAAGCGTAGCGAGCGGCCATTGTCGCCGGCGTCGTTGTTTGACATATCTTCGTCTGGCAGCCAGACGGGCATTTT
>DIVV01000048.1:18296-19132 GCA_002423385.1 bacterium UBP16_UBA6123 | reverse complement strand
CTTTCGGTGAATATGTTGTCCAATGAGCGTCCTTTTCCGTCCATGCTTATATTTATTTCAAGTTTTTCAAGCATCGGCAGATATTGTGGGCTGGTGAAATGGCTTCCTTGATCACTATTCCAATATTCAGGCGTTCCGTGTTGCAATGCTTCCATTACGACTTCCAGTACGAATGATATCTCCAGAGAGTCTGAAAGCCTCCATGATACGATGTATCGCGAATGCCAGTCTATTACGGCAACAAGATACATGAAACCCCACTTGAGTTTGATATACGTTATATCTATGAGTCCATTCCAAATAGTCGATTTTTTGAATTTAGGTAACGATTTTTCAATAGTTTTCAGGTATATTTTTGCCATTTTTTGACTTTCTGGAGCGGACTCATCTATTCCCCAGACATGATTCGCATGAGCGGCTTGTATATCCTTGAGCAGGTACGGTTTTACTGCCTCTTTAAAATTCCTGCGGCTCATTAGACAATAATTTATAAAGCTGATTTTTATTAATGCATTACCGTGAGCGGTGAACTTAATTAACGGTGGTCCGATAATAGCCACGCAGGCGCGCTCGCTGAGCGCGCCTGCAAATATACGAATATTCAGGAACTAACTTAAAGGCAATAAATAAAAAATAAATAAATAAATAAATATTGAAAATGAAAAAGATTTTTTAGATACGGATAGAAAATTTTTTACAATAACAAAGGAAATTTTAAGGAAATCAGAAACTGCAAGTGATAAGGAAGTTAATGAAAAGGAAGTATTATATATAAAAAAATTGCAGTCGAATAATCCTGATATTGGCTATAATAAATGGCCTAAATATAGACAATA
>DIVV01000048.1:0-18289 GCA_002423385.1 bacterium UBP16_UBA6123 | reverse complement strand
AACTTAAAGGCAATAAATAAATAAAAAAATCGATAGAACTAAGCAAAATCACGCTGCCAATAGGCGGCGTGATTTTATATTCCGGGATAGTGAGGGGGGAAATGGGGGGAGAGGAAGGGCTATTAGTCCTTCCTCTCCCCCCGTCAAAATCTTCATTGATTTATTGATTATTGGGTTTAGGAGGATTATTGATAATTTTAATTTCGGTTTCCGATGTAGATTTAAGTTTGACGGGTTGGGTTGTGGCAGGCGCGGCGTTAGTTAATTGGCCAGTAGATTTGGCGTTATCCTGGATTTTGATCATGGGAGCGCCGTATAATTTGGCGAATTCGTTAAAGTAGAGTTGGGCGTAATATTTATCATGGATAATAACGATATTTTCGTCATTTTTAGTGTTAGCGGCTTTTGTATAGTTATGTGAGCCAGTGATCACGACGGCGTTAGTGTCGGATTCGTGGTCAAAGGCTATGAATTTATGGTGCAGTTGGGAGCGTGGGTTGGAGTCTTTTTTGATGTTCATGTCATGGTTCATCAGTGTGTAGAAACCGCTTGATTTACCGCCGGCCGAAAGGTCGTCGCACATACCGCGGACTAAAACGCCTGCTTTATGGCGGGTGATGAGGGCGTCTTCGATGTTATCGTCGGTGAAGGCGAATATGACGAAAGATATGGTGGTCATGGCGTTACGGATATATTGAGCGATGATACCGTTAACGTCGTCGGCGGGTGAGAAGTAAATTTCGACTTCGACGGAATCGATAGAGAATTTATGTTTAGATCTAACGGGGCTTTTTTTAGAGCCGAATGAAAGCTGGTCGTACATTGTGGAGAATTCTTCGGTATAGATTGCTGCGGCGTCGGTTGAATCGAGGATGAGCGCGTTATTATGGTCTTTGACTGTGTTGTTATCGGTAGTGTTATAGGAGCCGGTCCACACTTTTTTAGAATCGACGACGCAGAATTTATTATGGCATTCGCCGCTTCCTTTTGAGCCGTCTGACATATCGGTAACGATAACTATGCCGGCCGCTTCGAGTTGTGCGTAAAAAGGAACGAATTTTTTACTTGTGTAGTATTTTGATTCGGTGATGATTTTAACGTTTTTGCTGCCGAGTCTTTTAGTGGCTCTAATGAAGGCATCGATGACGCATTGACGATTGATCTGGTAGAAGTGAGCGATAACGGAAACTGAAGCGCTGTCTATGAAGTTAGCGAGTTCGATATCTATATTTTTGGTATCGGGCGGATCATTGAAAAAAACTTTAATTTTATCGGTAGGCGCAGAGATAGCGTCAGGAATATAGAATAGAAAAATGGAAAATAATAAGATAAGTGTGGTAGTTAAGTTAAATGCGCGTAAAAATTTAAACTTCATAATCATCTCCTCAATTAAATTAACATATAATAAAACAAAATAAATAATCAGAATAACAACCAATCAAGGCGACATAACAAAAATTATCGGATAAAGTTTCTCAAATAACAATCAATCAAGGTGACATAACAAAAATTATTGAATAAAGTTTCTCGAATAACAATCAATCAAGGTGACATAATTAAAATTATTGGAATAAAGTTTCCTGAATAAAATTTTAATCGATAAAATGATAAATTCAAGTTGACATATAAATAATTATCAGAACTTATTGCGCTCATTTTACTCAATTAATGAGTCTATTCCAAATAGTCGATTTTTTAAAATTTTAGCATTAATTTTTCAATAGTTTTCAGATATATTTTTGTCATTTTTTGACTTTTGGGAGCGGACTCGTTATGCTGACTTGAAATTTTTAAAATGATTTTTGTATGTGGCGACTATTGATTAGGGTTTGGCTTAGGAGCGGCTGGTTTTTGTTCCTGATTGGTAAGTTTCAGGTATGAACCGTGGGCTAATTTAGAATCTTTATTGACGCATTTTATATCGATTTTTTTACCGGGAACGTCTTCGATAGCGTAAAATGATTCCGTAGTTCCCTGCCCTTCGGCGTTAGGGCATCTGGGATCACCTTTTAAATACCCGCTGGCAAGGAGACCGCCGAGCGAAAGGTCGAAATTGTCGCTTACGACAGGGTTTTCCATGTAATACATTCTGACGGCATTATGTATGGTGCCCATGTTAGCTATACATGCCTTTTTTTTAACATCATCTTTTATTTTATTAAAATTCATAACCGCTATGGATATTAATATGCCTATGATCGCAACTACGATCAACATTTCTATAGCTGAAAAGGCCCTGATATTTTTTTTAAATAATGACACCATAATTTTATTCCTCCATAAATTGGCTGTTATATTTATTTTTGAATCGGTTTTTGACTAATTATTGAATAATTTATTATATTTATTAACCGCGAACCTGTCGGTCATCGAAGAAATATAGTCGGCGATGGTCATTTCGACGGAATCTTGCGGATCGACTTTTTTATGTTCGCTAAACAGGATATCTTGATTTGCAAAATAAAAATCGAATAAGAAATGTATTATTTCGCGGGCTTTTTTGGCCTCATCGAATTCGTCTTCTTTCAAATATACGTTTTCGAAGAGGTAATCGCGGAGCGAGTTAGTGGCGTTTAATATTTTATCCGACATAATAATTTCTTTTTTATCGATACTGTTTATTATAACGTCGGTGACCATGTTATCTATTCTTTTAGCGTTGGTTGCGCCTAATATTTTAAAAAATTCATCAGGTATTTGTTCTTCGGTAAGCAGTCCGAACGATAAGGCATCGTCTAAATCGTGGTTAATATATGCTATTCCATCGGATATTTTTACGACCATAGCTTCGAGCGTCGAGGGAAATTCATCGCCGAATGCGGTAAAAAGGCCGCATCTTTTTTTTGAATGTTTGACAATGCCTTCTCTGACCTCGTAGCATAAATTAAGGCCGCGCCCATTCCTTTCGAGCTTGTCTACTACTCTGAGCGATTGGAGACTGTGTTTAAATCCGTTTTTAAGAATATGATTCAAAACGGTTTCTCCGGTATGGCCGAACGGCGTATGGCCGAGGTCGTGGCCGAGCGCTATGGCTTCGACTAAATCTTCGTTGAGCCGCAGGGCGCGGGCGATAGTCCTGGCGATTTGCATAACCTCGAGCGTATGCGTGAGGCGCACTCTTATGTGATCGGTGCTCTGACGGATATATACCTGGGTTTTATCTTTAAGCCGTCTGAATGATTTGGAATGCAATATTTTATCACGGTCTTTTTGATAACAGGTGCGATAAACGCATTCAACTTCTTCTTTTTCACGGCCCCGTGTTTTAGAGGATAATTGAGCGTATTCGGACAGATAATCGCGCTCTTTATTTTCGAGCATAATTCTTATGAAATTAAAATCCTGTTGATTTTTCATATAAATTCAATTCGTTAATTATAAATTAAGCGTCGCTGTTGTGTTTATCGGCTGCCGCGCCCTGCCATTTGAAATTAATATTATTTTCGATACCGAGCAGTTCGTTGATGTAATAAATAACCGGAAGCGCTACTTCATCGATAGTTTTAGGGTTATGATAGAACGGCGGCGAAGCGAGCATGACATCCGCCCCGGCTTTTGACAGTTTAGTCAAATTTTCCAGGTGGATGGTCGATAAAGGCATTTCACGGGCAACAACTATTAATTTACGCTTGAGTTTTAAAATATTTGATGCCGCGCGCGTGATAAGGTTATCGGCGATGCCGCCGGCTATTTTAGCGACGGTGTTCATGCTGGCCGGAACTATGACCATGGCCTCGACCCCGGCGGTGCCGGAAGATATCTCGGAGCGCAGATCGTCGTTATTATAAATCTGGGAAACGTATTTTTTCAACTCAGTCCTGCTGACTTTAGTTTCGTCTTCTAAAATTTTAAAACCTTCTTCTGAAGCGGTAAATAAAACTTTTATATTACGTCTTATCGTGAGCCATTTTAAAAATTTAACGCAGTAAATGGAGCCGGAGGCGCCGGTATGCGCGACTATTATTTTCATCTTTCACCTTTTATAAAAAATAAATTTAAGTAAAAATAAAACAGTTATAAATCGATAAAATAAATTTAACCAGTTATATTATATTTAAATTTTCGAATAAAGTCAACTATTATTAATTATAGCAATATATCTTGAAACTAAATAAGGAAAAATTTTACGATAGTTAAAAATTTTAAACCCTTCGTCAGTGAATAATTTTAAAATATCGCGGTCCCGGGGCAGATTTTTAATTGAATCGACGAGATATTTATAAGCGCCTGTATCAGTTGAAAATATTGACGCACAGGCAGTTATGAAATAATTATAATAAATCTGGAAAAATTTAAAACTTTTAATTTTAAATATATTATTAAATTCTAATATTGAGCTTAAAGAAAGGGTTTTATTAACGATTCTTTTTAATTCCGTTGAGATAAATTTTTTTATATTTGAAAAATTTCGAAGGCCGAAGGCGATGAAAACGATATCAAAAGATGAATCTTTAAAGCATGAGTTATGGGCGTCGCAAATTACAAAAGAAAATTTGATGTTATTATCGCCGCGGCCGCCGCTTAATTTGCGGACCTTCTCCCGTGCAATTTTAAGCATCGGCATTGAAAAATCTGAGCAGCATATATGAATTGGTTTATCGGTAAAAAAAGAACGCACAATTTTATCGGTTTTAAGCCGGTTATAAATTTCAATGGCGATATCTCCGGTTCCAGATGCAATATCGGCTATATTAAAGCCGGAATTATTGGTTTTAGCGTATGATAATTTGATAAAAGCCGCGAGAGTTTCTTTGACGAAAACTTTACGCCAGTAAATATCAAGACCGCCTGTTAAAAATCGGTTCATAAAATCATAGCGCCCGGCAATACCGTCGAACATAGATTTTATAAGTTGTGAAAAACTATCCATTAAAAAGCCGCTCCGTTAAAAAACTATATATTCAAAAAAACTGTCATAAAAAGTTAATACACTCAAAACTTTTTCATTTAAACTCTATTCTTTAGAACGCAGTTCTCAGACAAAATCTGAATCATCCAATAAAAGATCACAAACAAAACGTAACATCTTATGTTAAAACACTAAAAAGTTTCACTGCGTAAAAACAATTTAAACCGTTCATTGAAAAAATCAAGATTACATAATTAAAATTATCGGATGTGAACTTCATGCGTTATCATCAGATGCGAACTTCTTGCGTTATCATCGGATGGTTCGCGTCGATGTGTTCGAGTTTGTCGTAATTAGTGTTTCTTCGAAACAGCTTATAGCCTGCGTTTGCGGCAATATTATAAAGCTGTCTGACGTTGGTTTCGTTGATGATCCCGGTCGCTCTTACAACTTTTTCCTCCATTAATATACCGCCGAAATCGTTCGCGCCAAAGGCTAATGCCAGTTGACCGAGCTTAATGCCTTCAGTCACCCAGCCGCTGTGAATATTTTTTATATTATCAAAAAAAAGCCGCGCACAGGCTACCGTTTTTAAGTACGAAACGCCGTCCGCCTGTTCGTAGCCTGACAATTCAGTATTGGCAGGCGAAAACGGCCATGGAATAAATGCGCGAAAGCCGCCGGTTTCATCTTGAAGGTCTCTCACTTTTTTCATGCTGACAAACCTTTCTTCGATGGTTTCACCAACGCCGAACATCATTGTAGCAGTCGTTTTCATTCCGATTTTATGCGCTGCCCTCATTATTTGAAGCCAGCGACGGGAATTTATTTTATTCGGCGATATTTTCGTTCTGATTCTGTCAACTAAAATTTCGCCGCCGCCGCCCGGGAGTGAATCGAGTCCAGCCTGCTGAAGCGCTTTAATAACGTAATCAACACTTTTTCCACTGCCTCTGGCTATATGGTCAATTTCCGGCGGCGAAAAAGAATGCAGCGTAATCTGCGGATATTTATTTTTAACTATCTTTAGCAAATTGACGTAATAATCGAGTTTAAGCGACAGGTTCAACCCGCCCTGAAGCATGATCTGGCTTCCGCCAATTTTAACGAGACCTTCTATTTTGTCGAGTATTTCGTCGTTAGATAACACGAAAGAATCACAGGATTTTTTTTGCCGGTAAAAAGCGCAAAAACGACATTTACAGGCGCATATATTAGTATAAGTAACGTTGCGGTCCATGACGAAAGTTACTATATCCTGAGCTTCTTTGTGAACTTTCCGCCTTATATAGTCAGCGGATTCGGCTAATTTATAAAAATCAGCGGTATTATATACTTTAACGCAATCTCTGACGCTGAAACGATCACTCATTGACATCACTTCTTTTTTTGATATTTAGCTCTTTTTCAAGGTAATAATTTTATTTTTTTAAGTCTTTTTTCATATTCTTCGAGCGCCATAATGTGTTCAGGTGTGATATTATAACTGAGAGTTTCATAATACTCTTTTGTGATAATTTCACTTATTCTGGAATGAGTCGAAGAAAAGTTTGCAAAAATATCTTTATTTGAATTAAAAAATTTGATCTTTGATTTAACCGTATCACCAGTTAAATCGCAAATAATTTTATTGCTGAAATAAAAATCGGCGCGGGCCGCAAATACTCCGAAAACGAAAGGCAGTGAAGTAAAATGGTTCCAGAGCGTGCAAAGATCATAAATTTTCGTTTTTTTATCGGTTTCTTTACTCATTTCGTAATACTTAAGCGCTTCATCTCCTATAGCCATTACCGCGCTTATTTCATTCCCGGAAAGCGTTTGGTCGATTTCTTCCGCGCGCACTCTGCCGGTAATAAATTTAATGCCGCGGTTGTCGAAATAATCTTCAGTTAATATTTTAAGCAGTGAAACGGCCGACGCCGATTCGTCGGAAAGCAATATAACGCCGCCTGAAAGCTGATTTATATTTTTTTTAGATATCAATAAAACCGACATAACTGATTTATTTGCGCAAATACCGATATTGCCTATCATCTGGAGTCCGGCACGATTTCTGACGTATTCATAGGTCGAAATCGTGGCGATATCGAGTTCAACGTTAGAAATTAATTCATTGAGCCGCGCCGGCGAGTCGTAAATAATTTCAAATTCAATATCAACATCCAGATTTATTGCACGGCCTGAATTTTTTAAGGAGTTTGTTACCGCTTCTGCAATGCCGCGCGAATCGAATGAATGATAAAGCGGCAGTGAATTAGCGTATTTGATAAAGCCTATCTTTACGGTTGTCATTATTAACTTCTCCGGATTTTTAATAAATATGTCGAATCGGTTTTTACGGCTTTTTTACCCGCGCCGTCTATTATTTTAACTAAATCGCTTTCGCGAATGAGGCCTGGCGAATAAGCTCCAGCCGCCCTTGCTATGCGTTCATCAAAGGAAGTTCCGCCAAGGTCGTTAGCGCCGAAGTAAAGAGCGGTTTGGGCGAACTTAAGGCCGAGCATATTGTGAAGCGCCTTTATATTGCTAAAATTATCCAAAAAAATGCGTGCTATGGCTATAACTTTTAAATCGTCAAATCCGCTGTTATAACGATTTCTTTTGACTTCGACATTTTCGCCGTAAAATGCCAGCGGCACGAAACTTTTGAATCCGCCGGTATCGTCCTGAAGATTTCTGAGCAGTTCTAAATGTTTTACGCGGTCGCCGTCGGTTTCAATATGGCCGTAAAGCATAGTCGCGTTAGTCGGAATTCCAATTTGATGGGCCTTTTTCATAACATCGAGCCAGGCATCCGTTCTTATCTTCTTTTCACAAATAACGCTTCTGATTTTATCGTTGAAAATTTCAGCGCCTCCGCCCGGCAAAGCGTCTAATCCGGCCGCCTTAAGCTTTTCCAAAATTTTTGTTACGCCGATTCCGGCAAGCGATGAAAGATAATCTATTTCAACCGCGGTAAATGCCTGGATAGTTATTTTGCGGCTTATTTTCTTAATAGAACGAAGCAGGCCCTCATAGAACGATAAATCGTATTTGGGGCTGAGTCCGCCCACTATATGCGCTTCGATATGCCCGTCGGCGGATGATTTAACGGCAGCCTTAACGCGTTGGATTATATCCACGGCGGATTCTTCGTAGGCGCCGTCGTCGCCGGCGTCTTTTGAAAAAGCGCACAATTTGCACCTGTGGCCGCATATATTTGTGGGGTTGATATTTATGTTATACGAATAATATACTTCTTCGGGGGCCGGCGCCGAAGTTTGCATGCGGCGCGCCGCCAATTCGCCTATAGCGATAATATCGTTTGATTCGAATAAATATAACGCGTCCTCTGCGTCTATTCTGGCATTCGAATATACTTTTTCTTTGATCGATTTCATCTTTTTCATATTGATAATCACATCCGGTAGTTTAGTAGCACGGCAAAGAACATCGCTATCGATACAAGGCCGTTAACGTTAAAAAACGCCGTATTTATATTTTTAAGACCGTCGTCTTTTAGCAGTTTATGTTCATAGATAAGAAGCGCCGCGCAAATTATAACGAAAACATAGTAAACGGCCTTCGCTTTTATTAAATAACCGGTGAAAATAAAACCGGCGATAGTCATAAAATGAAGCATTCTTGAATAAAATAACGCTTTAGCCGGTCCGGCAGCCGCCGGAAGGGAATATAACTTTTCTTTTCTATCAAAATCAATGTCCTGACAAGCGTAAATAATATCGAAGCCGGCCGACCAGAATAAAACCGAAGCCGAAAGAATCAGGGGCGCAGGCGTTAGATCGGTATTGACCGCTAAAAATCCGGCGGCCGGAGCGATAGCGAGCGTTAATCCGAGCACGAAATGCGACATCGAAGTAAATCGTTTGGTATATGAATAAAACAACAATAGAAACATCGCCAGCGGCGATAAATAAAAACATACCACGTTAAGCGCGTAAGCCGATGTAAAAAAAACTGCGGCTGATATAATTATAAGCGCCCAAACGCTTTTAACCGATATAAACCCGGCCGGCAGCGCGCGGTTTTTAGTGCGCGGGTTGCGCGCGTCGATAGCGGAATCCGCGATGCGGTTAAACGCCATTGCGACGGTGCGCGCGCCTGCCATCGCGGTTACTACCAGAATTATTTTCGAGAATTCCGGCCTTCCTTCCGCTCCGATTAAAAGCCCGATAAAAGCGAACGGCAGCGCGAAAACGGTATGCTCGAACTTGACTAATTCGGAAAGGAGCTTAATTTTATTAATAATTTTTATTCCGTCGGAGTAAATATCGCTGATTATAAATACCCGCTTTCACTTTCACTTTATAAAATTTTTAACGGCTTGCGTATTACGGTTTAAAACCGCTGGTTTTATCGCGAAAAAAGCCGGATATTACCCGCCCGCGGTTTCGCCGAAAAGCGCGCCCCATTTTTCATCGACGCTTTTTTTTATTCCACGGCTCATCTTAACTAATTCGGGCCACTGGCGCGTGCCTGATGCGTTTTTTTTATGAGTGGCGTCGATGGCGACTTTCGGCCCGAATCCTTCGATAAGGCTTGCGTGATCGAGAATATCGAGAGGGCCGTCGAAGGAAAAAACATCTCTTTTAAAATCGGTATTGGCTAAAAGCGTGAACAGCGCTTCTTCATTATCGTGGATATCAGTGTTTTCATCGTAAACGACGATATTTTTAGTGAACATAAGCTGATTAAGGCCCCAGAAAAAACTTGCGATTTTATGAACCTGGCCGGCATACATTTTCTTGATTTTAACTAAGGCCAGATTATGAAAAACGCCTGCGGCAGGGAATCTTATATCGATAATTTCGGGACACTGCAATTTGAGCAGCGGTAAAAATATCCTCTCGGTGGCAAGGCCCAGAAAATAATCTTCCATCGGCGGAATACCCACGAGCGTTTCTATAAAAACAGGATTTTTACGCATGGTAATACATTTGATATTAAAAGCCGGATATTTGTCGCGCGGCGAATAATAACCGGTATGATCGCCGAATGGACCTTCATCTACCATTTCATTTAAATCAACTTCGCCTTCGAGTATTATTTCGGCGTGCGCCGGGACCAATATATCGGATAATTCGCTTTTAACGAGCTCTACGGGCGAGTTGCGAAGAAAACCGGCGAAAAGAATCTCGTCAACGCCGTAAGGCAGAGGCGCCGTCGCGCTGTACATAGTCGCCGGGTCCGCGCCGATTGCCACGGAAACCGGAACTTTCATTTCGCCCCGCTGCTTATAAACCGCGGCTGTGTAAGCGCCGTCCTTGTGGCGGTGCCAGTGCATGGCGGTCTTATTGCCGCTTATTACCTGCATGCGGTACATACCTATATTTTGAATCCCGGTGATCGGATTTTTAGTTATTACCAGAGGAAAAGTTATGAAATTGCCGCCGTCCTGAGGCCAGCATTTAATTATAGGAAAAATTCCAAGGTCGGGCCCGTCGCTTTCTTTAATTATCACCTGGCGGCACGGCGCCTTTTCCTTTGAAATTACGCGCGGCAGACAGTTAGAAACTTCGATAAGTTTAGGCAGCTCGGAAATTTTATTTAAAATTCCGCCGCCGGCGGGCGGTTTAAGTAGATTTTCTATGCGCCCGCTTATCGCTTCGAAATCTGAAACGCCTAACGCCGAAAGCATTCGTTCTTTGCTGGCGAATAAATTCATGACCAGTGGTATCGAACAGCCCGCCACGTTTTTAAACAGGAGCGCCGGCCCGCCGCGCTTGACCATACGATCGGCGATTTCGGCGGCTTCGAGAGCCGGATCGACTTTTGCATCGATTTCTATTATTTCGTTTCGCGATTTTAATAAATTAATAAAATCATTTAAATTGTTGAACATAAGCCGTATTATATCAAAATTTATTTTGTTTTACAAGATTAAAATATATACTAAAATATCATACCAGAATATCATACAAAAAAAACGCTTAAACATAGTTGTTCAAGCGTTATAAATAGAGTGTGTTTTACACGCTGTACGCGTTATGGATTTACCCTTACCGGCTGTTTGCCGTTTTTATTTCATTCTGTTTTAAAGTTACGTAAAAAAAATCTCTTGTGTAAGGCTGCAGGCATCTTTGCGCTTCGCCTGACATTTCATCGGTCAGCCTTACCGATTTAAGTTTTAAATTTCCTTTTTTATCGGTTCCGTTCGCCTTATAGGTGTATAAGTATGTATGGTAATCGTTTATATCCAGCTGCATCGCGTAATCGCATCCAGCAAGAGACATTCCAGCCGCAAGCGTGTCATGGCCGAGCGAATTGCCTGCGCCGTATATAAGCCATTTGCCGTCGCGCGATATGCCAAGCGCCGAACGCCAGACGCGGGTTTTATTGTCAATGGAGGCGCCCCAGTAATCGTGTTTCATGTTCACTATGTTGTTTTCGAGTATCGGAGGCAGGTTTTGCCTTAAATGCACTATATTCTCGGTAGTGTCAAAACCCTTTTCGCCCCATGTGCCAATTTTGATAAAACCTTTTGAATCAACCATTACGGTAGCCACGCCTTTTGCGGGCGGTACATAAGATACGCCGTCGGCTATAAAGCCCCATTTGCCGTGTTTTGTTCTGAACCCGCCGTTAAATGCGCATATCAGGTTCTGGTAAGTCTGTTCGTCCGGCGGAATTACGCCCCTGCCCTTAAGCCCGATCGACGAAACCGGTTCGTTGGTGCCGGGCACGAGAACTAAATTAGCTCTGGATATATCCATACATAAAAAGTGCATTACGGCAAAACTTCTTTTGCTGTCCACGCGCAGTTTGGTTTTAAATGCCAGAGGCTGCCGCGGATTTGTCAAAGATATTTCCACGCTCGACCATATGCCTTCGTCTTTAATGGCGTTTTTCTTCAACAGCGGCTTGATATTTGCCGGAAATATGACGCCCGGAGCGACTTCGACCGTAAGAGGGGCCACGAGCCCTTCAGCCTGAAGTTCCGTCAAATATGAACTTAATTCGTTGTAGAAATCGCCGCCGTTAGTCGATCCGATTTTTCCTGCCGCGGATAATAATTTTTCATTATCGCTCAGATAATCGATTAAACCGCCGCTTACTTTATTTTTCATGATCATTCCACTTAATTCAAGCGGCGCTTTCGTCATAATAGAATCAAGCGATACTTTAATCGTCGCTAATTCATCAGTTTTATCCGCTGTTTCGGCTGTTATTATCGCTTGCGAAGAGGATTCGACTGCCGCGTCGTCAGTATCGGCTGTTTCAGCGGCGATTTTAACTTCAACGCTTTCCTCTGCGTCTATTTCATCTTCGGTTTCGCTTCCCTTCGTTATTCTGCTCGCGTCTTCTTCCTCTTCATAGCCCGAGTATAATTTTCTTTTAAAATAATCCGTCGTGCCGTAATAAAAATCTTCGAGACGCGCGATTTTTTCGGGACCAACAAATCCAAGATTCCTTACTTTTTCAACTAATCTCGGAAGGAAAGGCTCGTCCGCTTCTATGTAAGGAAGATACTCGACCGGAAAATCCGGCGGGTCGATATTGCCGGAATCGACGTTCAGTGAAACGTTTCTGAGATTTTCGCCTTTTTTGGTTTCGACTTTTAATAAATTAACGGCTAAGGAAGAATTGGTTATACTGCTTATTTCGATGTTCTGTTTGAACAGAAACTGCCTTTTATTCGTGTAGTCGCCCTCCTGGATCGTTAATATTTTAAGGCCGTCGCCGGTGCTCGATAAATACGAAAAGCTGCCTTTAAGGATTACCAGCTCCTCTTCATCCGCCATGGAGGTTTCCGTTAAATTTTTAATGTTGACCGCCTTTACGGCCGCGCCGTACTTATCAAAAAAAATCGTACCTTCGAATATTTCGGAATTTTTCAAATTGATCTCGTAAGCCGAAAAAATGACTGACTTTCCAATATAATTTTCGATAAATTCAATCGAATTAATCCAGTAATCATGAGAAAAAGCGAGTGTGTTATCAGCTTTATCCCTGTTAATTTTATAGCCTTTATTTTCTAGCAATTCATTAAGACTGTGCTGGCTTACCGGTTTTAATTCACCAAAACTTCCCTTGCCCAGTATTATCTCCGGGCATACGCACAGATATAAAATTAAAACTGAAATAAAAGCCGCGCCGGTTTTATACTTATGAGCGTATGCTAATCTAAACGGAAAAAAGACCAGCCGCTTTAATAATACAAGTAATTTTAAAGACAGTCTTTGAATCAGCCCGGTTTTTTCAACGGCGCCTGATACGATTATTTTTTTATTCGAATGCGATTTGACAACATTATCGATATAATTCGAAAATTCGATAATTACTTCTTCTTCTTTTTCCTTTTCTTTTTCGCCAGCCGGGATTATTGTATCGCTTTCACCGGTTTTTACATCTGAAATTCCGGCGGCGTCTTTTTCTGCTTTGATCTCCGTAACGGCCTTTTCTTTCGGCGCCGATTCGGGTATGGCTTCATAAATTATTTTTTTAACTTCCTGCGATGCGGACGAATCGACCAGTTTTTTAACGCTTTCAACAGCGTATTCTGAACCCGTTTCATAAATTTTTCTGAGTTTCTGGACGCTTTCGGCGCAAAAGTCTTTTTTAGACGAACTGATCGCTCTGATGAGTATGTCGATCAACTCGTTTTCATAGAGTATATTATTGAGCATTTCGAGAACTTCGAGCGCCGCGACCCTCTGCCACTCGACTTCCGATATAAGCATGGATTCTATCGTCTCGAGACTTTTTTTCTTGCCCGACTCCCTTATGGCTTTTATCGCCATCTGCTTGATGCGCGCGTCTTTTTCGGTCATCGTTTTTATTATATAGGGCCTCGCCGCGGGCGAATCGATTAAAAGCAATGATTGAAAGGCGTATTTGCGTATTTTAAAATTTTGATGAGCTAAAAATGAGCCTATAAAATCAGTCTCGGCCTCGCCGCCGATTTTAGCGCAGGCAATAATCATAGCCGATAAAACAGTTTCGCTTTTTTCGATCTTGATATAATCTTTGATCACATATACCGCAAGCGCTTCGGATTCGGCTATAGCCTCACGAAGGCCTGATAAGCGTTCATCGGTTCTTTCGCTGTTTAATTTTCGTTTTAATAAATTAACATCCATAAATTCACATCCATAAATTCACCCAAGACTCACTAATAATTATTCATTCGGCGTATTAAATATAGCAAAAAAAATAGTTTTTAGGAAGGTGCGGCGCATTCTGGACTGAAATAATACTACTTTGTTGATAAACGGCCGTCTTCAAAAAAATTACACTCGCGAGTCCCTGTCATTGAAAGATTTTAGTTGAAGCCATACTTAAATTATATTTTATCGTCGTCGGATTTTTCTTTACAAATTATCAATTATGTGATATAAATAACAAAAAAATCAAAACAAAATAATATAAATAGGGGAGGTATTTTAATGTCGTTTCAAATTAAGCTAAAAACATTTCCAATTAAGTTTTTAGTTTTTTTATTGTCATTATTCTTTTTTCTGGCTTCTCTGGCCGCGCTTAACGCTCAAACCGCTGAAATAAGCGCTCAGGGGCCGGAATCTTCTTCTGCCGCCGCTGCTCTGGCAGCCGGACAGACCGCTGAAACTAAAATTGAAATCAGCGGTGAAATCGGGGAACCCGCCGTTTCACAACCGCCCGCAACCGTTGCCGCGCCCGCGCCCGCGCCTGAGCAGGTGCCTTTGCCTCCGGCCGTAAAGCCGTTAAATGTCACCGCGTCTATAGACACCGTCTTTATCACTCCTGGCCAAACGCTCGATCTATCTTCGATCACGCTTAGCACCCAAATTTCTAAAGACGCCGTTAAAATCGAATCATGGTCGGCTGATACCGGCAGTGTAAATATAAACACTTATACGCCGCCCGATGCTAATTTTAAAGGTATCGTCGCCTTATATGCCCATTATATGGACGGCGGCGTAATCAAAAAAAAGGAAATAGAACTTAAAGTCCGTAAAAATTACCTTGAAGAAAGACTTATAGTTTTATACATGGCTTTAATCCTTGCCGTTATTATTTTACTATCGATTAACAGCGCCTTATCCGGTAAAAATTATTTCATTAGAAGGATAGGCGGCTTAAACGCTATAGACGAGGCTATCGGCCGCTCGACCGAAATGGGAAAACCCGTTTTATATTTGACCGGCTTATCCGACATGTCCTCGATTTCAACGATCGCTTCCATTTCAATTCTTTCTTATGTGGCTACTAAAACGGCCGAATACGAAACATCGCTTCTTGTCCCCTGCTGCCGCTCACTCGTTATGAATACCGCGCGCGAAGTCGTCAAAGAATCATACCTCGAAGCCGGCAAACCCGACGCTTACAACGCTGAAAATATTAAATATATCACCGACGATCAGTTCGGTTTCGTATCGGGCGTCGATGGTATCATGATGCGTGAAAAACCCGCCGCAAATTTTTATTTAGGCCACTTCATGGCTGAATCGCTTATTTACGCCGAAACCGGAAACAGCATAGGCGCCATTCAAATCGCCGGCACGAGCGAATTCTCGCAAATCCCCTTCTTCGTGGCAGCCTGCGATTACTGCCTTATAGGCGAAGAGCTCTTCGCCGCCAGCGCTTATCTATCGCGTAAACCGAAAGACGTCGGTACGCTTCGCGGCCAGGATATCGCTAAATTAGCTATCATGGTGATTGTAATAATAGGCGTAGTGCTTGAAACCTTAGCGGTAATAAATCCCGGCTTATCTTCGAGTCTCGGAATGTATAAGTCGGTATTTCAGACCAAATAATATCAGATAAATTAAGTGAGTGAATTTAATGGAGGTAATCAATAAATGTTTTTAAGAAAAACGCTTCCGCTTTTAATATGTTTTTTTTGCGGCGTTTTCGCTATCATAGGGTTCTTTTCGGCTGAAGGTACCACGATTAACACATATTATGAAAAATTAGCCAAATGGAACAGCATTATCGCCGCCTTCGCCATGCTGCTCGGCGTCGGAAATCTTTTAAGAGTCAATTTTGTTAAAATATCAAGAAACCACCAGGATAAAGTCTATTGCGCCATCCTTATAGTGAGCCTTATCGCGACCGCGTCCTTCGGGCTTATCGGCGGAGTTTATTCGTCGAAACCCGTTTATTACATGGCGCCCGGCCAGAATTTCGATTTATCGACTATTGCGGTTACATATAAAAATGAAAACCGTAAAATAGAACCGATGAAAATCGAATCATGGAGCGCTGATACCGGCAGCGTAAGTTTGAACACTTACACTCCGCCAACGTCTGATTTCAACGGCGTCGTGGTTTTATGGGCCGATTATATGAATAAAAACGAAGCCAAAAAAATCAAAGTCGAACTTCATGTCCGTAAACGCCCTGCATACGAAGGCTTTCTCGACTTTTTCAAAAATAAATGCGCCTATGTTTTCGAATATATGATCAAACCCATGCAATCCACGATGTTTTCGCTTCTTGCATTCTTCGTCGCTTCCGCCGCTTTCAGGGCTTTCCGCGCGAAATCCTTCGAAGCGACCATTCTTCTTGTAACCGCTTTTATCGTAATGCTCGGCCGCGTCCCGATCGGCACTTCAATATGGCCCGGATTCGCCGGCATATCCGAATGGATATTGAGCACGGTTAATATGGCAGGTTCGCGCGCGATCACCCTCGGCGCCGCTGTCGGTGCCACCGCGGCTTGCCTCAAGATCATCCTCGGCCTCGAAACAAGATATTTAGGCGGTGAGTAATAATGGGAAAATTACTTATGTTCATTAAAAATTTAGACAGAAGAATTATATTTCTATTCATCGCTATAGCAGTTATCGTTACTCTTATAAATCCTATGTATCTTGAAATAAGCATATCCAAAAACGCTAAAACTTTTCTTGGCGAGCTCGACAAAATCAATGAAAATGATAACGTTATTGTTTCTTTCGATTACGCCGCTTCGGGCGAACCGGAACTTAAACCCATGTCATACGGCATTTTATACCGCCTATTCCAGCGCAAGGCAAAAGTGGTAATGATGGGTTTCTGGGACCAGGGCCCCAGCCTTGCCGATCAGACCGTAAAAGAAGTAATCGCTAAATTCGAAAAAGACCATCCCGACCGTAAAATAGTTTATGGCAAAGATTATATCAACATCGGTTATAAAGCAGGCGGGTTCACCGTTATTATCAATATGAGCAAGGCTATTAAAGAAATCTTTACCACCGATAAAAACGGCGATGATATTGGAAGTTTTGAAATCATGAATAAAATCGAAAAACTATCCGATATCAAGATGGTATTTGCTCTAACCGGCGGTAATAACGGCCTTCTCGATATATGGCTCCCGTTCGCCAGCCAGCAGTATAATATACCCGTTGCCGGCGGCTGCACCTCGGTTTCAGCGCCGCAGTTTTATCAGTATATGAATTCCGGCCAGCTTAAAGGACTGCTCGACGGTTTTAAAACCGCCGCTGAACTTCTTAAGGCTATCGAATACACGGATTTTGAAACTAAAAAAACGGCAAACCTCCTTTCGAAGGAAATCCATAAAATCGCCGACGTTCAGTCGATAGTTCACCTGATAATAATGTTATTCATCATAATAGCGAATGTTTCTTATCTTTACGAAAAGAAACAGGGCAATCAATAAGGACAAAGGAGTGAAAAATGTCTGATATTACAGTAGGAAACAGCGCCTTAAGCATTTTCATAGGAATAAATATATCCGCTATACTTACATTAGCCATATACAGCTTTTTATATAAAGATAATTTCTTTTATAAAGCCGCTGAATATATGTTCGTAGGCACTTCCGCAGGTTACCTTCTTTCGGTAGCCTACAACAACGTCATATACCCGAACGTTTTCGTTCCGCTCCAGCGCGGAATGGCGACCGGCAATTATTCAGAATTCATAGTGCTCATACCCACTATTATGGGCTTATTAATGCTTACCATGCTCATTCCCGGCCTTTCGGTTCTATCGCGCATACCTATCTCCTACGTCGTCGGTTTCGGCGCGGGCGCCAGCGCCATGGCCGTTATCCAGACCGATATCGTGCCGCAGATAAACGCCACTATCATGCCGATACTGCCGCTTACATACGCTAATATTAATAATTTCGTAGTCGTTGCCGGCGTCGTATGCAGCCTTATTTACTTTTTCTTCTCAACTGAACATAAAGGCATTATATTCGGTACGGGCTCTAAAATAGGCATAATATTTTTGATGATAACCTTCGGAGCGCAATTCGGTACCACTATAATGGGCCGCGTTCAGTTGCTTATCAACCGCGGCTATTTCCTCCTCGGAGACTGGCTGCACCTGATTAAGTAGCCGGATTACGATATAAATTAATTTTTACTTAATTGTAAAAAAAAAGGCCGTACATTATTCGCCAGCTTATCGCTGTTAATGTACGACCTTTTTTTTGTCGCCATAAGACCGTTTAAGACCGTATAAGATCGCAAGACCGTAAGACCGCAAGACCGCGACGGGGGAAAAGAA
>DIVV01000010.1 GCA_002423385.1 bacterium UBP16_UBA6123 | reverse complement strand
TTGAAAATTCGTTGTCAAAATTCGAAAAATCGATTATTTGGAATGGACTCATTAATAAAAAAACATTCATCTCGACGCCTGTGGTGGCTGCGAAATGTTGACTACGGCGAATATTTTTATTTGTAACAAACTGGAAAAGGATAAAATAAGCCTTTTTGAACAAAATCAAACTTTAATTGTATTTTTCTGGTTGATTTTCAGTTAGACAATAAGACTCGATTTGAGGTAATTTTTACCGCGAGCCGTTAAGCTAAATCCCGTTAAAACCGTTTTTGCTCCGCAGCCGCGCGTGCAATGCACGCGCAGGCGTAGTAATTGCGCGCCACAGTATCTTGATATTATGGCTCACGGTAATGCTCTACAGCACGTCTATTTTTATTATATTCCCAAATTAACCTTTATTCATTATAATCCATGAGTCCGCTCCCAAAAGTCAAAAAACAGCCAAATTGTGTCTGAAAACCATTGAAAATTCGTTGTCAAAATTCGTTGTCAAAATTCGAAAAATCGATTATTCGGAATGAACTCATTAATAAAAAAACATTCATCTCGACGCCTGTGGTGGCTGCGAAATGTTGACTACGACGAATATTTTTATTTGTAACAAACTGGAAAAAGATAAAATAAACCTTTTTGAACAAAATCAAACTTTAATTGTATTTTTCTGGTTAATTTTCAATTAAATAATAAGACTCGATTTGAGGTAATTTTTACCGCAAGCCGTTAAGCTAAATCCCGTTAAAACCGTTTTTGCTCCGCAGGCGCGCGTGCGCACACGCGCGCCTGCAAACAAGCAAGCTGGCAGGAACAAACAAAAAGGCAAGAAAAAAAAGAAAATTAGATTAGATTAGGTGAGGTGAGGTGAAATAGAAGAAAAGAAATTAAAGCCGCGACCAAAAAAGTTATCGGCAAACTAACTTAAAAGCGTCAGGCAATTTGCAGATAGAGGGAGGGTTTAAGGGAGGGAGAAAGGGTTGCCAACCCTTTCTCCCTCCCTTCAACCTCTCGCAAAAAAGCCGGCCGGATTTTTTTCCGGCCGGCTTAGTTTTATATTACTTCACGCGTTCAATTGTTACATGGTCGTATCTTAACGCGGGGCGTTCGCCGGTTGCCGGCGGTGCGCCGAGGAATACAATTATTCTCTTAGCCTCTTCGAAGCTGTTAACTCCTGCCTTACCTGTTTGTGAAACGCCGCGGCCGTCCATTTTAAACCTTATTTTAAAAGGCCTGTTAGTGATTTTACCGCCGGAATTAAGCATATTGCTATAGAGCATATGTATATCGTCGCCCGGCACGCTTTTCGCGTCGGCATTGCGCAGATAAGCGACTCCCACATAAGCCTGAGCCGGTCTGACATCGCTAGAATCGTTTCCGGTGGTATAAAGGAATGAAAGTTCGTACTCGCCGTTTTTATCGAGCTTATCCGCGTCGAGTTCCTGGTATATGCACGGGAAATCGAACATACCGAAGTTAACGACTCTCAGATAACCTTTCGTTTCATTTTTAGTGAGAACACCGTCAATGCGTTCGGTCGCATCTTTAGGCGCCGACAATTTTTTAAAGTTAGCCTGTGATTTTAAGGTTAATTCAACAGGTATAACGCTTCCCGGCGGCGGCACCAGATCTTTAGCTGAGAATACCGCCATTAAATGTGTCGCCGATTTCATCTGTTCTTTAACTTCACCGACGGAAGCGTTCCAACCACCGCTTGTCTGATAGTCTAAAGGCGTGATCATATTGCCGCGATAATCGTAACCATAGGCTCTTATCGGAACGGATCTTCCCTTGACAACCGTAAACGGTGAATTCACATTTGAAATATCCGGCTCGAAGAAAATATGATCGAGCTTATTGGGATAAACGTTAACAGCGGCCTGTGAGCGCTTATCAGGCGTCATAATATCGCTGTAGAAGGCGATTTCGTTAGCTAAGTAATAAAGTTTAATCTTCGGTTTATTTCTGGAATTATAAGCTGCAAGCCCCAGTGTTGCCGAGCCATAGTCGAGTTTGACGCGAAGTTCCGTAGTACCCTGGGCCAGATCGGTAACCGGCCAGTTGAATATACGCGCGAGTTCATCTTCGCTGGTATCTATCTGGACTAAAACTTCGGTAATCGAATCGACGTTGGTTATCTGGCCGCGGTCGCTATAGGTCTGAACGTAAAATTTAAGAATATCGCTCAGATCGGTATTACCTATTACGGCGTTCATATCGAATGACTGCGTTGGTTCTTCGTCGTGGTTTTTAAAGCTCAAATATCCTTTAAGTAAAGGTTTAACGATTATACGCGCCTTAGTTACGGCAAATACCATCGTATCGTTAAGGTCCCAGCCTTTAGACTGTATGCCGTATCGAAGTTCGGCGCCGCTGGAAAGGTATTGTGAGCCAGTGTAGGATGCCGCCGCATCGACATCATTGCCGAATGCGTCGTTTGTAACGATTTCCGTGGTATCGACCAGCCATATTTCACGGGTACCATGCTCCCAGCCTGAGTCGAAAGTATTGGTACTGGTACGGCCTTCCGATATAAATACGCCGACCGTTTCGGAATTTATAATATCGTATTTATCGGTTTCGGAGACATATTCAACCTCATGACTTTCGACCACCCATAGAGGATTAACGATTATTTCGTTAGTCGAAAGATATTCATAAGTAGCCGTTTCGTTATCGTTATTATAAGCCGTATCGAAGGAAGTATCGTTATGGTATTTAAATTTATATCTATCGCGGTTTCTGAACTGATCAAAACCCTTTACGCTAAAGTTAGCCTGACCATGTTCGGCCTCTATTTCGGTTTCTTCAGGTTCGACTATCATTTCGGCGATTCCGGCAGGAACGACTCTGAATCGCGATGACTGCACGACTATAGAATCGTCTTCATTTGAAACCGTAACGCTGAAAACATCGCCGGCGCGGGTCGTGGTTATAAAATACGCTTCCGCGTCGCCCGACTTTAACTTAGAGCCGAGGTTATTTTGTATAAACGCGGTATTAACGCCGACTTCATACGCTTCGCCTTTTATGTTATAGCCCGTGTACGAATACATTTCGACTTCCTGCGTTGTGTAAGTAACCAGAGCTGAGTTAACCTGGTCTTGCGTTAAGAGTTTTTGCGCCAGCTCGACCGAATTAGACTCCCTCAAAATCTGGAAGTACGGGCGCGGCGGCGGTTCATAGTAAGTTCTAAACGGCCTGGTTACGTCATAGCTCAAATTAGTGTTAGGAACTATTTCCATACGCCTTTTAGTTTCAAGAACTGAAGCGTTCATATCGTAAGTATTACCCGAAAGCGCTTTGTAGTAGCCGCTCCACTTGAATTTAAGTTTCTGACCTTTCAGCACGGGATTGCCCATTGCGTCGGAAGCGGTAACGCCGACCCANNTCACGATTTTGAAGATTCATTCACTTCGTCCTTACCTTCGCCGTTTATTAAAGCGGGTTCGGAAGCGCGCACGTCAACAACCGGCTGGGTAGGATAATAAAAAGCGAGTCTTGCCATCGGTCCGGGTGTAACGTCTATATAAGTATCGTCACCTATTACGAAATTACCCTCATCATCGTAAACTATCTGTCGTGCGATATAGTTACGTTTATTCATAAAGTAGTATCTGCTCTCGGAATAACGAATATATGAATCACCCGACCACTGATTAGCGGTATCGTTTAGAACGATTTCTTTTTCAGGCGTCATACCGAGGCCTTCTATATAAGGCAGCCATTGGGAACTGATATATTCGGCGGACGGAAGCGGATCGCGCGCGGTAGGCTGAGTGAGTATGATTTCGACGCTTTCGCCATTTGCCAATGTTTTACCTCCGATAGAAAAACGGTTACTAAGCGCACGGCTTGAGTCTATCGTTTCATAACTGAGATAATCTTCTGTAGTTATGGATAAATCGACTTCTTTTCCGGGTTGATTAAATACCAGCGGCACTTCGGCCGTTGAGCCGTCGCCGTTTGTCTTAACATAGTAAACCCCGCCCATTGGCGCAGTATAACCGAGTCCCTTATAGTTAATACGCGGCGGCATTGAAGCCTCTATAATCGGAGGCGTTCTATCTTTACTGCGCACGTATTTCGAATATGCGTAGCCGGATTCGTTAAGGACCCAGTCCCAGCTTTTAATGCGCATGGAATAAAACACGTAATCATCGAGGTTCCATGTATAAACCGAATGTCTCACATTTTCGCCGGCATGAGGCACTACGCCGAGCATACCGAGACGGTCAACCCATGTTTCAAATCCGCCGGCTTTTTTAGAATGCACTCTTATGTTAATGCCGTCGAACTTAAAGTTATTCATCTCTAATATTTCAGTTGGTATTAGCAATTCGGACCAGCCGCCGCGAAGATCGGGAATCGGTCCCATATAGTAATGCGCCGGCGTATCAACGGTTATAATACCTGGAATTACTATGTTTTGAGCGCCCCAGTAAGCTCTGTGATGGAACGTATAGGTAGCATCGCCGGCGCGGTGGAATTCGAGCATAAGTTCCTCGGGCATAGTGACTTCATTAGTGCCGATAAATATGTTAAGCGACAATATACCGCCGGTTTCCGGCACTACAAGCTGATAGGGAACCGGATCGAAACCCGGATCGTCGGCTGTAGCCGGCATAGGCGGTTTAAGCCTGAGGTAAAAGTTTTTTTCACCGGCATATGTCGTTTTCAATTTAATAGATTCGGTACCATCGATCATCTGTTCGGGGTTATGTATATCGTCTCTGGTAAGTGAAGACGTATCCTGAACGAAAATTCTTTCTACAACATTTCCCTGCCAGTCACCTATCTGTTTGAAAACAACCGTCCTGCCTATATGATCAACATATAAGCTGCAATTAGCCGCTTCGATACTAAGTGATTTAATTTTTATTTTTTCATTTTCCGAAACGATAAGCCCGGCCGGCACGATTCTATAAGCCGGTATTACCAGCGGAACCCATTCGCCGTTTGCCGGCGGCATACGGCCGGCGTCAATGAAATTATTTTTAAACGCTATACTGCCGGAAAGTTCCGTTTCAAAAGAATCGGTTATTTTATAAAGCGGCAATGTATCGTTGAGCGTCGCGCTGACACGAACTTCATCCGAAGACAGATTTATTGTTTCGCGCAGCATGAAAAAATCCGGCGGTCGTTTTGATTTAGGCGATAACGCACCAGCGCGGTATTTAGCTACCGTAAGCATTCGGTCCTCGCCGAGCGTCGAATATTCAATGCCTATGTTTAATTCAGCGACGCTATCGCGGGCGTAATCGACTTTATTGATATAGGTCCATATTACAAGCGCGCCGCCGTTATAATCGATTTCATTTTTATTGTTATCTATGGGCCATTCCAGCTTTAACTTTTTAGAAAGTACGATAGACGCCGCTCCGGCGGATTCTTCCGGGGTAAGACCGGTGCGCGGATAAGATAAACTATCGCCGGCATCCGAAGAAATTAAAAGCGCCAATTTATCGGTAAAGGCGACTTCATTGGTAACCTGAGGCAAAGTCTTGAATTCTTCATCGTCAAAAGTAGGCTCAACCATAAAACCTGATTGATAAATTCCATCTTCGGTTTTCATAGTCGATAGATCCTGGAAAGAAGTTTTCATGGCATCGCGGTTAATTTCAAGCTGCGGAAGGTAATTCTTAACGCCCGCGCCTGAATGAATATCGATAAAGTCGACAAATACGGCTATAGTGTCGTGATTAACAACCGGCGCCAGTGCGTTTTCGTAAGTACCGCTTAAAGCGAACGCCAGGCCGGCTATCTGTCGTCCTTCGAGTCCTATATCGGATATGTTTATATCCAGCGGCACCCATGTATTTGCGTCGGGAATCGGACCGAGTTTAAAATACGAAGAACTGCCGAGGCCCTTTGCCGTAAATTCAGCGTCTAAGGGCGAGGAAGTATTGCCGTAAAAAACCCTTGTATTCCACGCCGTGCCGTCTGAAAAAGCTATGGCAAAATTTTCAATATTACGCTGATTTTCGCCCTGGCCGACCGATTGGAAATTAGCCCACACTCTAAGGATATCGCCGGCCTCAACATTAAGCTGAATATCGGCGTTTTTAAAGTAGCCCACAGCGGCGTTCGGCGAAGCGTTAATTACTTTATACGAATATTGTCCAACTTTTTTTATATCGCTCGTAGCCGTAAAATCGACTAGATTAGTGGATAGAAGCGTCGGAAAATTAGACGGTTCGTCGAGCCACGCGGAGCCTTTAATATCCCACTGCCCGTCCCAATATCCGAATACGGTCGCGGAATCATAAGTATTATTATGATGGTTGAGTATACCGATTGAAATATCGGGTTTTTGCGGCGGAGTAAAATCGACGGTGGCTTCGGCGTAAGAGGCAAAACCGAACTGATCGACGTAAACCTTGCTTCCATCGGTGCAGCTTAATTGAACTCTTATTTTACGAGTACCGGGAGGTGTAATAAAATAAGGTTTATCATCGACGTTAAGATAATAATGAACCCACGCGTCGCTGGCTACGCTGTCGTAATCAGTTTCAAAGGTAACGTTTGACGCGTTCGGATTAATAACTTCATTGGCGTTATTATAACAGATTGCTTGAAGTTTAGTGGACGATGTGATCGTTTCTTTTTTAACCCAGGCGCCGAAAGCCACTTTAACGTCGGGCGCAATGTTATAATCTTTGTACAGGGTGTAAATATCAGGCAACGGATTCACGAAATTAGACCACGAATACATGCCTTCTTTAACTTTTTTAACGTCGGCGGAAAAATAACCGCCAGATAAATGCGATTCAACCCATCCATCTTTGTAATTAATAAAAGATTTAGGATCTTCAAACGAGTAAATGTGATCGTTATAATCGACGCCGAATCCTATAGTGCCGATTTTTTCGACCGGCATAATAAAGATGGGCAGTTTTCCTTCCGTTCTAATTTCACGGGTACATGAGCTCAACGAACCATCAACCCAGTTACTTGTTTCGAACGGATTGGGAGTAAGATCGCCTATCGAAACTATGTAATGGTTAACGGAATTCGAATCGCGCCAGTTTACGAACGGCTGCCAGAATATACCGAGAGTGGTCGATCTGAGTGTCGGAGAGACCGATATTTTATTTAAGCCGATAGTGCCGACTTTAAACTGTCTTTTGGTGAGATCAGAAATTTCGGTCACCGATGATTCGCTAAGTTTCTCAGAGCGGTTACCGAGAGCGTCCGACACTTGAAAATCGACATCATAATAAGTAAGATCTGAATCGTAAGGAATGGTATAAACCGCAAACCAGTAATAACCGTTCGGATGCTTTTCTGGAACGCGGTTAAACATAAATTTAGAATCTTCGAATAAAATGGTAGTATCTACCTCACAGGTAGCGTCCACTTCAACCCAGGAATCGGTTGGAAAGCCATTGCGGCGCACAAAAAATTTGCCACTCTGAAATTTACGCGGGTCCGCGGTTATTTCATCTGTGCAAAAAGCCCACAAAGTGAGCGTATGCCCTAAAAGCGCCACAGCGTTAGTACCCGGCTCAGTCTTATCGTTTTGAACAAAAGGCGAGTTATCGCCATCGAGCCTTACGCCCTCGCGATCGTAATATACCTGAATATCGGCCACAACGGGCGGGGTAAGATCTATGCAAAAACGCTTGGAAGGCGAGCCTATCATTTGCAGTTCACCGTGTTCATCGCGCGCCCACACTCTGTAGTTGTAAATGGGACTTATTACTCCGTTTACGTTGTGAGCTTCATCTAACGCCTTTGTAAAAGCCGTTTCAACCGTATGCGACGGCAGGAAATAATCCGTGAAGGTTTCGGTAAACGTTAAAGGCATCTTATATTTGATACTTACCCAGTTAATATCATAAAAATTTTCTTCAATAGGCGATTCATCAATAGCGTAAATATAACGAACTTCGTCAGTCCTTAAAGAAGGAGGTAATTGGGTGTATTGAGTTAAATAATCGGCGTAATACATCGAATGATGAAAACCGCCGGATTCAAGCGGATTATCCGGATCGAGATTTATATCTTCATCAACCGACAGAAGCGGCTTTAAAGTAGCTATCGATTCGACGTCTTTATACGGCTCCGGGCAGACGAAAACAGGAGCGTTTTTATTGATCCTGTTCACGTTATCGGGAATAAACGGAGTCTGGTTGATATGCATTTTAATATAGCCGTTTTCACCATAAAACGACGTGGAAAACCGGGGTTCGAGCTGATTTAATATTTCATTCGAAACGATACCCAGCGCTATTTTATGATCGCCGCCCTGAAGGGGTTTACTCGCGACGATTTTATCGAGCGCCGCTTTATCGGCATAAAAAATGCCTTTATGAGCTGAAAAAACGGCGGGCGACCCTGAAAGATTACTGCCCAGAACGTCTTTATAGGCGCCATCTTCTTTTATCTGGTTATAAACTACTATTGAAGTGCCGCGGCCGTTATTTGCAAAATCATTAGTATTAGGCTGGGGCATCGGGAATGAATGCCATAAATTATAGCCGACGGCGCCTTTAAAGCCTTCGCTTCTCGAGTAACCTTCCAGTTTATAGCACAAACCGTTAAGATTGTTACCGACTGTTTTTTTCTGATGCAGCACATATATTACGAGATGGTTCCAGCCGAAAAGCATGGAAGGCTTACCGACGCTTAACGGCACTTCGATAAGCTGGCGATGCTGTGATTCGTCCTGATTATACAGGTTATGTTGGTCATTGACAGCTTCGCCGTTCAAAAACATCTGGCTTGTCATATCGGCGGCGTAGGTTAATTTGAAATTGTCGCCCGGGCTTGAAAATACCCATGTTTCAAATTTCGTAAGAGTATTGTCGTTACTGACGTCTTCACCACGGTCGAGATAATTATATTTTTCCGGTTCGGATTCGCCCCAGGCGGTTTTAACGGTGTCTAAAGCGCCGGCCGTCCAGGTTGGCGTGCACACTCTCACAGCCACGGGAGTAGTCCCGGAAAATTCCGCGAGAATCTTCATAAAGTCGTATGTGTTTTGAGGTATATAATCGGGGTTCTTGAATAATTTAGTGCGCATCGCCTGATTATAGGTATTAGGAAGGCTGGTTATACGCCATGCGTACTGTTCGTCTTCCGACGCTTTAAGTTTAAATGAATCACTAACGCTAAGCGAAGTAGAAGTCGCCGCATGAGGCGACTCGAAGAACGCCATGCCGTTATAGAATATTGAACGCGCGTCATCCGATTCGGCATCGGTGCTAACGTATTGCAGAGAGGCCGGCGGTTTGGTTCTTGTAGGCGACAGGAAAGTATAATCGCGTTTTGAATTCGCGGTACCGAAAGCAAAAAGTACCGAAGCGGTGTCTTCCGTCGCGGATGCGTCATAAGGCCTTAATTTTACTTTATTTTCGACTTCGCCGACCATGATAGTTCCGCTGGCGGGATAATCGGTGTAAATCGCCATGCTGGCTGGATTATTTTTGTCATAAAAATAAACTCTCGATTTAGCGTAAATTTTACTTGACGCTCCGTATTTATCGACATAACTGAATTGTGGAGCTATGTTGAACAAATATCTTTTATTGGATGGAAAGTTTAAATCGGTAGCTACGAAAGACGAAGACGAATATAATTTAGCGCATGCGTCCATACGGTTTACAGTATCGCCGTCTGAACGCGTAATTGTAGCAGGCGATGAGCCGTTCATTAAACTTAACTTTCTGATAGGCTGGGTTCCCGCCGCATCTTTGTAAAAAGTAACCTCGCAGGTGCCGAGGGTATCGAAGCCGTTGGCGCCGAAGGCATCGACAAAAATACCATTCGGATATCCGGCATACCATTTAAGATTTTGCGAGGCCATCGTGACTATAGGATTACGCATTATTTCAAACGACCAGGTTTGAATATATTTATTTTCTTTACCCATATCGTCGGTAGCGTAAATAGACCAGAAGTACTTGCCGTCCGCAAGTTCAGCGGCTGACTCGTACTGATACTCGAGCGGAAGTCCCAGGCCGTCAGGCGACGGATCGGACAGGTAATTAATGACTCTGTTAGTGGCAGTGGTGATAGGATTTGTCGCGGGCCATGCTGTTTTAAATACCAGCAGGCGGTAGCGGCGGCGCACTTCCTGCGGCATCGCGTGCGACCATTCAAATTTAGGTTTGATAGGCGAATATGATTTATCGATGGGTTTAAGCAATTCACCGGAATATAAAGTGACTATATTAACCGCATAATCTTCATACTTACCCCACAACCCCGTAACGTCCTGGTTTCTGACCGACCAGTAAAAAGTAGTTCCGTATGTGTTATTAGACGGATCGGGCGCCGAAGGAACAATATCGGTAAGTGGAGTGTACTCGTTGGTAAGAATTTTAGGCGGCGCGCCGGAGACTAAAACTTCGTAAGCAGGCGATGGCTGGTATAAAGCGGGCGAACCCGGAACTTTTGAATTTTCACGGCTTACAAGAAGCTCGTATTGGAGAGTGTCAAAAGCTAAGAAGGTATCGACGTAAAAATTCCACTGCTGGAGATACTTGGTTGTATTGCCCGCGACATCTTTCACCCAGACGGACCAGTAATAAGGGCCGTCATCGGCAAGCGCGTTAGCGTCGGGAAGTTTATAGGAAATTCTGGGGCTGTAAGGAGCTACGGTGGTTCTGTCTATGGTATAGCCGGTGTCGAATTTAACGGTGCCGCGTGGAATTTCAATGACGAACCTATAGCGGTCGATGCCTGAAGCTGCGGAATTCGGATCGGTAGCCGCGCTCCATATAAATGTGGGGGTCGAAGTGTTAACGTCTATGCCGTTAGCATTCGGTTTAACGTAGGCATCGGCAAGAAGATCCTTAACTCCGTAAAGTTCGCCGGGCGAAGGCGGCGTGGTATCGATTTTTAATTTCCACGCAGTGCCATATGGCATTTCGTTACCGGCTTCGTCAATAGCTATAATATTCCAGTTATAATCGCCGTCGGGCAGATCTATATCGTTAATAAAAGGCGATACTACATTAGATTTTTCATACTGCAAAGTACTGCCGGTGCCTTTATTAATGCAAATTCTATATTTAATGGCGGCGGCGGCTGAAACTGCATCTGAAGCCGCGGTCCACTGAAAAGTGACCTTTTTAACCTTAGCTATGTAAATATCGCTAAAAGATGGATATTCGGTCGTATTAACATTTGGCGGCTGAGGTGCGACCTTATTGCCCGCAATGGGCGGCACTGTATCGATGGTAAACCGCCAGTTGGTTCCGCCGTCGTATAAAGACGAATTACCAGCGCGATCGTATGCTTTAACGTTCCAGGTATATACGCCGTCGGTAAGACCGGTTTTAGTAACGGTACCGGAGCCAAAAGCCAGAGTGGAAAAATCAGTGCCGGAAATAGGCGCCCTGGTCCTTACATTCGCCGTCGAAAAATCAACAGGGCCGCTCACGTATATTAAGTCTATGCGGTTGACGCCGGATGCGCCTGCACCCACGTCGTTAGAATTACCCCATTGAAAATTTATAAAAGAATCTTTAGTTTTATAATTATTGACAGGCCCCATCTTTCCGCCGGCGACAGGAACCGTCTGGTCAACTTTAAACTGCCAGTCTGCCTGATCGGGATTATAAAATTCAAAATTACCGGCGTTATCTATTACCTTAACTTTCCATGTATGGAGCCCCTGCGCCAACCCTGTTATCGTGCGCGTAAGCGCGGTGCCGCTATATCTGAGAACGTTATCTACGTACAGTTCATATTTTTGAATTCCTGAAGGACTGCCTGCCGGAAGATCAGTAGCGCCAGTCCACGAAAAAACGACAGTCGATGAATTGGTACAGAACATATCGATTTGACCATCAACTCGAAAATTACAATGTGGAGCGACTTTAGTGCCAGGCTGCGGATTGGTTTTATCGTAAATAAAATCAAAATCAGGCGAATACCATCTGTAATTATATGCACGGTCATAGGCCCTGACGTTCCATTTGTAACGGCCTTCGGGATAGCCAAACGGCGCAGTAGTGATATTAGTTGTTTTAGTAAGCGCGGTAGCGCAGTCGATTTTAGCCGCTTCTGAATAAGCGCCGAGATAAGGCGCTATATAAATATCGTATTTTCTGATTTGATCGTTATCGGTAGAACCGTTCCATTTGAAGGCGATACTCGGATTGCTGGTAGCGAATCCGGCGACCGGAGAAGTTTTAGCTCCTACCGTAGGCGGATTTCTATCGACGACCACCTTAAAGGCAGAATCGTAAACTACTGAATTACCGGCATTATCGTAGGCGGTAACATTCCAATCGTAAATGCCGTTCGGCAGTGAGGCAAATACGCCGCTTCCCGCACCCAGATTATATCCGATCGCCGCCGTATTGTAACTGAATGTACCTATGCTGGGGCTGGTCACTCTAAAATTATAGTAATCGATGCCGCCGGTATCCGTGGCGGCAGTCCAGGTAAACATCAGCTTATTATCTGCGCTTACAATACCGTTAGCCTTTGGATTATCAACATTGCCGGCACCGCCGGATTCCGCCACCGGCGCGCTCGGATTAACGGCCACATTCACGCCGTTAGGCACGGTAGCTCCGGCAGTCGCTAAATAATTAGGCTTTTGTTTCGTCCCCTTAGCCGGCGGCGTATTATCTACATAAAAATTCCATGTACCGGCCGAAGCCGCAGACTCCCAGTCAGTTGCCGAGCCGTTAGTTGAAACACCGTAACAGCTATCGCGCGAATATACATACCAGTCGTGCCAGCCTTCAGCCATCGATGTGAAAGTCTTCTGGCTCGAGATGTGCGACGTCGTATACGTGGTCGCATCGACATCCAACCTGTATTGATTTACGCCAGACATGCTGTCGGTCGACTCGGACCAATCAAGAGTTAAAGGCGACGATGCGGAACAACGCACATAGGAGCCGCTTGCCGGAGAGTACCTGACGGGAACGCTCGGCTTCTGAAAATCGACGCCGAAATTAGCCTTAGTCGACCATGGGGTCCAGTCGTGTCCATAGGCATTACCGTAGGCGTCGTAACCATCCCATTTGTAAAACCTGATACGCCAGTAAGAATTATCTGCAATACTCTGATTATTGAGAGTAACGGTATGCGTAACATTAGAACCGCTTGTAACTGTACCGTAAGAAAACCAGTAGTTATTGCGAACCCATGTGCCGTTGTTGTAAATTTCGATATAAGCCTGATTGCTGTAAGCTAAGCCGGAAGTATTAGCGGTAAAAACACAATTGGTATTTTTAGTCACCCATTTACCGCCCGAAGGCGTCGAAGGCCCCCATGCATAAGCATTGCCGAGCGGCGCGAACGAAATAATCAGTGAGAGGAGAAAAATATATATGGCGCTGATGACAGATTTACCAGCGGTACTTTTTTTATTACTAATAACATCGATGGAACTGCAGTGTAAGATATTTTTCGGCGTTTTGTTTTTTATCGAGTTGTTGGTTTCCATATTACTCCCCTCCTTTCTACTTCGTCCACTTAAATATCGGCCTTCGGTTCGTGGTTGTAAAACCATGCGGCGGCGCCTCCAGATTGCCGCCTCCGGGCGGCAAATGCCTTATTCGCATCTTTCTATCGACGTATTGCGCCTCGTTACCGGCCCTGTCTATTACATGTACCGACCAGTAAAGACTGCCGACTGTAAGCGCGTTAAGCTCGGCGTCGATAGTATCGGGTATGGATGTGCGGAAATTAAGTATAGCGGCGGTGGTGTCGATTGTATAACCGGAAGTCCATATATCGACGTTAGCGAATTCCTTAAGTTTATCGCGCGTAGTGGCGATTACGAAATTATAACGGTAAACTCCGGACGGCCCTTCCGTTGAGTAAAGCTGAGAAGTATTACCCAATTTATAACCGTTAAATCCGGTGTTAATGTCATCGACCGCCTTGCTAAACTGAAAATTAACGAGATTAACTGAAATAGTGGTTATATAACCATAAGCAGGCAATAATAGCTCGCCGACTCCCACGCCTGATACATTGCCGGTAGTAGCCGGCGTTACGGCCCTTATAGGTTCGCTTTTATTTACCGCTAAGGTCGGAGGAATAGTGTCGAGCCTGAAAGTTTCGTAATTAGCGTCATTGCCGTTAACGCTTTTGTAATACGAAGTGTTTACCTTGGTGTTATCAATAACCATTACTTCCCAGAAGTATTTACCATCTTTAAGCTCGACGGGCCATGTACCGGTGCCCCATGGCGGGTTAAAAGTAAATTCTGAACCGAATGGCAGGGAAAATAAGGACGGAGTATCGGCGGCGGTAAGAACCTGATCGCCAATTTTAATTTTTGGATTACGGGCGTCCTTTAAAACCACTATATACTTGTAAAGACCTGACTCATCGTCTTTAGCTGCCTTAAATTTAAATGAAGGTTTTTTATTGGGCGTATATATAGCGTCGCCCGTATTTTCATCGATGCTTCGTGTGCCTTTCTGGTCTATCCATTCGTTATTTTTGGGATAGGTTATGCCGCCGACCGTCGGAGGTATTTTATCTACCCTGAAAGATTCGCCGAGATTATACACCGTAGCCTGATTGACGAGGCCGCTCTTATACCACTTATAATTTCCGGCGATATCGACGAATTTAATATCCCAGTAATAACGGCCGTTAGGCAGATAGCCGCCGGCCGCCGGAGGCCACGCGCCGGAAACAAGAGTACCGCCGGCGTAAGAAAGCGTAATATTGCTGCCGGATGCAGTATTGCCGGGCGCGGTGGTGCAAGGCACCTTAGAAACGACTATTGGCGAACCGCCCGCCGAACCCCAGAGCCATAATTCATAATAATTCCTGCCGGAACCGGGTACCGCATCATCGCTGGCCTTCCAGACAAAATTTGGATTAAAAACCGTTATCCAGATATCACCGATATTGCTTACCAGCGTACTTGTAACCGGTTCGGTCGTATCGACTCTAAATTTATAGGTTGACGCCGTCGGTATGGCTGTATTGCCATACACCGAGGTTGTAGTATAATTTCCGGCGGTGGCGTTATAATACCAGCGCCAGTTGTTAGCGTTATCTTTCACCCACACATCCCAGTAATAACGGCCATTTTTAAGATCATCCGGTATCGTCCAGGTAGTGGCGGTGCCTATGTAATAATCTTTATAAGGCTGGCCGAGAAATGGCGCGGTCGGATAAGAAGCGACACCCGGAAATGTCGGGTCCCACCAGAGGCGTACCATATATTCTTTGACGCCAGAAAAACTCGCATCATCATTAGTGCCCGTCTGATTGTCGTTAGACGCTCCGAATTTAAATGTCGGACGCTTTGGATTAGCGTGAGTCGGTTTAACGATCCATGCATCGTTAATTGGTTGAGTAACCGTACCTTTAATCGGTGGCGTCACATCGACTTTAAAATCGTATTTTAAGGTAGCATAACTCGTGGGCGCGATCGTAGATGCACGCACGGAGGTATTAGTAGCCGTATCCCACGCCTGTATCTCGAAACCATAAAGTCCGTCGGTAAGGGCAGTTACCGACCTGTTAGGTATTACATAAGTGGCGTTGTTGGTAGTAATATAATTAGCCGGATTTGTGGGCTGGCCCGCGTAAGAAGTGTAAGTGCCGAGAACGGCCGAATATGCGGCGCCGGTTTTACGATAAACCCGGATATCGTATTTACTGATGCCGTAAGTATCGTTCATCTGGCCGCTATAAAGCGGATTAGTCGATACAACCCATTCCTGCGAACCGTTGCCGCTTTTCGGCAGCGGCGGGAAAAAGCCGGTAACATATGGTGAACCCAGATGAACTATAAAACTGCGCTTAGTGTTGTATGTGGTGTTCTGGGTGGTATAGAACCTCTGGTTATTGCCGGCTACGCCGTCAACATTTTGAACGTCGCCATTTTTAGCTTTATCCGTAACGCTGACTTCAAAATAGTAAAGACCCGATGTAAGCGTCGGCGGGGTATAGCTCGTGGCGGTTGCGGCGAGCGTAGCATTAGCCACCAGCGCGCCCGAGCTGCTCCATATTTTAACGAAATAATTGGCGATACCTGACTGACCCGCCCCCTCAGAAGCCGCAGTCCAGGTAATGACCGGTTTGGAGACTTTAACTATGGGGTAAGGGTTAGAAAGCGGATTCGCGGTGACGTTTATACCATCGACCGATTGAATGGCACCCGCCGTCGGTCTGGTAACATCGACCTGAAAGTCACGGTTAGCCGTAGCGGTAAGCCCGGCATGGTCGCGCGCGTCGTATCGGGCTCGCCATACACCGTTATAAGCACCCGTTTTACAGTCGCGATTGGTATTGATGGTCGTGGAGCCTGTATAAGCCGCATAATTATACCAGCCGTAAGTGGCTACTGATATAAGACCGGGCCTGTAAACTATAAGACGCGTCTGGTACACGCCTGAACATGAATCGGTAAAAGTCGCCTTGAAATTAATGCTGCCGGCCGTATATTCGTTATACCAGTAGGGCGAAGCCTGTGGATTGGATATGCTTATCAGCGGGGCCGAAGCGTCGATTCGGAACCTGCCGTCACCTGTAGATACAAGCGATTTGTTATTACAGTTATCTTCGGCGTAAACCCACCAGCTGTAATTGCCGCTCGGCGTTTGAGGCATGCCGTTGACAGTGCGCGAAGTGGTGTTACCGAGCCATGCGCCGTAAGTACCGCCATAACCGGGATAGGCGGAGCCGTCCGGCCTGTTTATTTTAAGATAATAGCCTTTAACGCCGGTACCGGCATCAGTTGAACCCGACCAGCTGAAAGGCACTGAAGTGGAGGTGCGCCAGATATTTCCGGTCGGGTACGACAGCGCGGGCCTTGACGGCGCTGCATTATCGATAGTAAGGCTGCGCCATGGCGAATAAGTAGTCCGCGCGCCGGCGGATGAATATGCGGCCGGCGTCGCTTTGTCGGTCGCTACGACGCGCCAGTAATAAGTGCCGCTCGTCGTAAAAGTATGAGTTTTAGTATTGTTACCTGCCGATATAGCGTATTTGCCTACCTGGGCGCCGCTCGTGGATCCCTGCCTTATTTCAAGATAGGAGTAAGTAGTAGATGTGTTTATACCGCTCATGCTGTCAGTCGCCGAAAATAAAAAACTGACGGCGACATTGTTACAGGCCGAGTATCCATTCGCGGGACTTGTAAGCGTTACTACGGGCGCGTAAAGATCGACGCCGAAGTAAGACCAGCCTGTATAGTTGGTATAAGCGTAAGTATAAGTCGTTCGCCATACATAGTGATAAACGTGCTGAATATACCATGGTTCCCAGCTCCAATAATAGAACATACAGCTTCCCTTGGACCACCAGCCGCACCTTAACACCGAATGGTAAACCCAGTATGAATACCAGTATTCGTAGCTCAGGTAACTGTAACTATAGCGGTAATAACCGCGCATGCGCCAGTATGAAGAGCTGAGCGGGCTTTCTCTAAGAGTTTGTGAATAAGCGCCCCAGCCCATCAAACCAGGCTGGTAAAACCACGAATCGTTGTTACGGTATCCCCATGTGTAATTATAAATGGTCAGGATCGAATAATACCAGTACGCGCCGCTGCCGCCCCAATAAGCGGGGCTGGGGCCGTTGTAGGTGTTATTATGCCAGTAAAAAGTATAAGGGCTGTTGGTAACCCAGCGGTTATTTTGAGGGTAATAAGTACTCAGGTAATAAGCATCGGCGGGAACCGCTGAAGCGAATAATATTGCAAAGACAATCAAAGCCGATAACAAAAACGACTTCAGGCCGAATCTAGCTAAAGCTGAATTTAATTTAATATTTTCCGACGCCGCTTTTGGCGCGTCAGGCTCGTAAGGCACGAATCCGGCCAGCCCGTGCGGCCGCGGAGTTGTGTGTAAATACCGTTCTTCTCGCTTCATGGCCCTTCCCTCCGTTCGTCATTCTATTTATTTAAATTAATTTTTACTTTATACTTTTTAAAGAGCCCATCGAACAGCTCGATCGAGGCCCGCGCCTTTTTGTCGGCAAGCGCGCGGCGGTAAATTAATTTTTCGATATCTTTGTACTCCGCCTGTTTTTCGCCTGATTTTGAAATTACATAAAACAATAATAATTTTTCGGAATTTCCAGTTGAGTTATTGATTTTAATAATTTTTGAATAAGACTGCGCATCTAACGAAAACAGGTAATTTTGAGTTTCATTCATAAGCTGGCCTTTATAAAATTTTTCATTTTCAAAAACTTCACATTCGACGCTGCCGCTTTTAATATCTGCCGAAAGTTTAGCCGGTGCATATTTATTTTTAACGGCTTGTTCGAAAAAGGCACGCTGCTGCTCTTTAAATATGTAATAGTTTACTTCGATATTTTCTTTAATCATAAAATTACCCGGATTTTTATCGTAATAATCTTCACATTCCCCGGGAGTTAAATCGATTTTTTGAATATGATCATTTAAAAAACCTTCGGCGAGAGTGTAAACATAATATTCGTTATAAGGTCTAAAATTACGCTTGATATCAGACTTAACTAAAAATTTGACATAAGCATGTTCAAAAATAATTTCATAAAGCATAAATTTAATGAAATCTTCATCGGCGAACGACGCGTAAGAAACGCCGCCGTTAAAGTAAGCCGACATGCTTTTTTTTATGTCGGCTAAAGTCACTTTATCATCTTTAAGCGTGCATAATACAAGAGAAGTTTCGCCCGTATATAAAGCGATGTTATCGATATTTTTAAGAAGCATCACATTATCGGTTTCAAGACGCAGATCTATCTGCCGTGCAACGCTGTTCAAAGCGATCTCCCGGAAATCGGGCGTTTTAGAATCGGCGGCGGGCGCGCTGGAATAATATTCGTTGGTTATGCCGGTAAGCAGATCGTTAACGGCGTTATTAAAAATATTATTACGGTTATATTCGTCTTCGCCCTGAAGCTGTATAGAACCGGTTTTATCTTTTAAGGCCTGGCCTTCCTCGAATAAAAGATTAGTCTTGATTATATTGACTAAATGGGCGTATTTTTCTTTTTGAGGCATGTATTTAACCGATTCTAAATTTTGCTGGGCCTGCGGAAGAGATAAAAGCATCTTTTCAAGATCGGCGTATTTTATTTCGTTGACCTTGCCGTTAATTTCGTAAGAAGCTATAACATCGGCCGCACCGTATTCGGTTCCGCCTGAGGCCGCGCCGCTTTCGACGCCAAGCATTTCAGACTGCGAAAGGCCTTTCAGCGCCTTTGGGACCAGCTCGGAGTGTATCATTTCAAAGTGCGAAAAATCATAATCGATAGGTTCGCTAAGTATAGGATTCTCAGCGGGCGATACTAATCTTTCGAGCGCACAGTTATTACAGGGCTTAACATCGGCCAGTAAAAAGCCGGATGATAATAAAACCACCGCAACGCCCATAATTAAAATCATAATCTTGAAATTCATAAATTTTCTCATCTGCTGGAATCCTTTCTGTTGATTTATTTTATAAGCACTGAATTGCCGCCCGCGGTAGTGCTCGATTTATCGATTTTAACGTAGTTATAGTCGCGGCCCGACTCCAACCTTTCGCGATCTTTAGGATCGTATTCGGGATTCATTTTCCAGCCGCCGGGCCGCTCGGTTCCGTCTGGCCCCTGCGAAGCCACAAATATTGAATTTTCGATGATTGAATCACGCTCGTATTTAATCTTGATATCGTCGGAGGAAACGATTCCGTCTTCGCCGAGAGAGTAAACGTAAGTGCCGTCCACTTTATAAGAATGGCCCCACGGATCGAGCGGGATCTTTTGCATATATTTTCCGCTCAACTGAGATAGATCTTTTAATTTATAAAATTTTTTGCGCTCGAGCGTATTGAAACTTTTTATGACACTGCTGATGCTTTTGATATCGCCGATGGCTTTCTTTTTTTTTGCATCCGCCGACGAACGGGCGTACTGTGAGATGCCGATACCTGATAAAATACCTATGATGGCTATAACTATAAGCAGCTCGATTAAAGTGAAACCTTTATTTTTAAAACTAAAATCACCGTTAATAACCATAATCAATCAGCCTCGCATTTTTTTATATCTTTTGATAACACCTGAAGACAATATATATATAATATCCCTGATTAAATTATAGCATAACAAAGTAATCAGGTCAAAAAATATTTACTTAAATTTTCAAAATAGCCTGGTAATTCTTATTTACCGCCGTTTTTTAACTTACGCTAATTTTTAAGAAGCATTTCGCCGGGATATATTTGCGGATAATCGTCATATTTTGAGAAGGCAATCCCGCCGTTAACTATAACATAAACTATGCCATCTGGATAATTTACGGGGTTGCTAAAACTGCTATTATCTTCCAGCCCTTTATAATCGAAGATGACTATATCGGCGAAATGCGCAGGAGCGATGCGTCCTCTCGCGGAAAGCCCAAATTTTTTAGCCGGGAGATAAGTAATTTTAGATATAGCCGCAGGAAGCGAAAACATCTTCTTCTTGCTTACGTAATCTGTTAAATATTTAACAAAACTGCCAAAAGCCCTCGGATGAGGTTTGCCCTCCGACAAAGGACCCGACGCCGAACGTGCAGTAGCGTCGGAACCTATCATAACATATGGCTTATCGATGATTCTATCCAGATTGCGCTCGCACATATTAAAGAAAATCGCGCTCGTTTTTAAATTTTCTTTCTTCAAAAAGAAAAATAGACAATCGACAATGTCAAATTTTTGACAATCCGGTCTCGCGGTTTTAATTATATTATGAATCTGCCGAAAATTCATCCCCTCGAATTTCAAAAATTCTTTATAAGAGGTTTTTGAAACCATAACACTCTCCCAATATTGCGAATCGAGCGGATATATCTTGAGTATTTCACTTTTTATGTTAGATGAAATAAGCGGATCGCCAAGCCTTCTCATACATAGTTCGTTGCCGGAGTCGAACGCCCATTTGGGCAGTATCATATCAAGACTAGTCTGGCTGGCTAAGTACGGATACCGGTCGGCCGAAACATCGACCCCTTCTTTTTGCGCGGCCTCGATAAGTTCGAAAACACTGTCAAGCTTATACCAGTTGTGACGGCCGGCAGTCTTAAGATGAGAAATTTGCAAAGGTATTTTGGCTTTTTTCGCGGCGCTCAAAGCTTCGTTAACCGCTTCGAGAAGAGCGTCCCCTTCACTGCGCATGTGAGTAGCATAAAGCCCGCCATAACGGGCGGCCGTTTTTAAAAGTTCGATTATTTCATCGGGCGTAAAGTAACAACAGGGCGGATATATAAGACCGCTCGAAACGCCGGCGGCGCCGTCGATCATAACTTTAGCCGTCTGTTCACAAGCTTTTTCAAGTTCGGACACACTCATGGGTTTCGCCGAATAACCGCAAACTCCAGCTCGAATAGCCGAAAGTCCGGCAAGAGGGATAAGATTGGTTTTCAACTTTCCCCTTTTTTTTACGGAATCGCAATACTGGGCAAGCGTACTCCAATCAGTATCAACTCCATACTCGCGCGCCTCCGCAACAACCCTTTCCATAAATTCCCCGGCAAGCGGATATACCGAATAACCGCAATTACCGATTACCTCGCTGGTAACACCCTGCCTTATTTTCGAGTCGAAACCGTTTTGAATGAAAGGATTCAAATCAGAATGCGAATGCGCGTCTATAAAACCCGGCGCGGCGTATAAACCGCCGCAGTCAATGATACGAGCCGCTTTATAATCTTTTAAATTCCCTATTTTTACAATCGCGTTTTCTAATATTCCGATATCTGAATGAAACGTGATATCCGATACGCCGTCTATTATATTACAATTTTTTAATATAAGGTCGAGCAAAAACTAATCTCCAGTCTTCTCAATTTTACAAAGCTATTCTATCACATATATTCTTTTTTTTCAATAAAGAAGAAAAGAAGAATATTACTCATTCGTTTTTTACGAGTTTTTTTGTTTTGATTTATTGCTGTCCGTAAGTCTTTATCAAATTCGCGCTCATTTACATGATTGAAGAACCGCTGTAAGACCGCGACGGGGGAAAAGAAAGGACCAATGGCCCTCTCTTTTCCCCCATTGCCCCCTTTACTCTCCCTGAATATAAAACTGCGTATGCTTTGCATACGCAGTTTTGTAGCATCGAAATAAAAAGGCTATTATCATAGCCTTTTTATTTCGAACGGTATTTGCTGCCAACTTCGAAATTTCTCTAACACCTTCTTCACCAGGTTCCTGCCATTCTTTCTCTTCTCTTCTCTTCTCTCCATTCTTTTTTCTTTTAATCTTTATTTCCATTTCCATCTCTGTTT
>DIVV01000021.1 GCA_002423385.1 bacterium UBP16_UBA6123 | reverse complement strand
TTTCTTTTCCCCCGTCGCGGTCTTTGCAGTCTCATGCGGTCTTAAACGGTCTTATTATAGATTAGTGATTAGGTTCTTATAAAAATTTTATAAATGGCGGGTAAAATTTCACGGCGCCGGTTCAGTTATATAATCGGCGTTTTTTTAGCCATACCGGGCTGTCTCGGGTATTTTTTAGAAAGCACGCCGGTTTTTTCAGCGCTTAGTACGCGTCTTTTATACTGCATGGTTTCAATTTCATATACGAAATCGCCGGTTAATTTTAGCTTAAGTTCTGTCAGAGCGGTTTTTGAAGAGTTTTTTTCCGCCTCGATATCTTCGCCTTTCATTAAAAGGCATACGCCGCCGGTTTTGACTAACGGCGAGGCGTATTCGAGAAGGGTAGGCAGCGCCGCGAGGGCGCGCGCGGTGACTATATCGAATTTTTCGCGGAATTTAGGCGCGGCGCCTGCTTCTTCGATACGCAGCGGAGCGGTCCTGATACTTTTTGAAAGACCGGCGGCGCAGATCACCGTATCTAAAAAACCGGCTTTTTTATTTGAGCTTTCGATCAAGGTCATTTTAGCGTTTTTAACGCCTGCGTGATAATTTATGAAATAAAAGAGCGGAAGTGCTGGAAACCCTCCGCCGGAGCCGATATCGCAGATATTAACGCCGTCTTTCAATATCCGCGCTTCGCATGATTTAATAATAAAAAAGCTGTCTATATAATGCAGAAGAACGGAGCTTATAGCGTCGGTTATACGCGTCAGGTTGAATTTTTCGTTATATTCGATTAACAGGTTATAGTGCGCCGCGCAGGCTTCAATCAATTCAGGCGCGGCTTCTTCATTAAAATATTGATTAAATTTAGTTTTAAGTAAATATTTAAATTCTTCGCTCATTTTTATTAGTCCGTCCGTTCTTAATTTTTTGATTTATATTAATTTTTATTAATATCGCACCGGTTATTAATGATTATTTAACTTCAACCGGGTTTTTTTTATTCATAAGGCTTATATACATAAAAAGCGTAGTTACATCGGCCATTGAAACCCCCGATATTCGCGAAGCCGCGCCTATGGTCATCGGCGAATATTTTATCAGTTTCTGTCTGCCTTCAGTTGAAATATTTATCATCTTTTCATAATCGATATCAACCGGAATCATCATCTGATCGTATTTTTTAACCTGATCGATCATATATTGCTGTTTTTTAATATAACCGTCGTATTTAACCATGGTCTGAAAATAATTCAAAAAATCGATATCATTTTTTTTATCGCCGTAGCCTAATTTAGAAAACAGGCCGCAGTATTCGTCGATAAAGTCGAATATATTAATTTCAGGCCGCTTCAGCAGTTTAAAATAATCGGTTTTAACCGTAATGGGGCATGAATTATGACCTGCTAACTTTTCATTGAATTCAAGCGACGGCGGTATAAAATTATTTTTTATTTTTTCGATAAGCTCGCCTGATATTTTCTCTTTTTCATTGATTAATTCAAATGTTTTTTTATCGATAAGGCCAAGATCGTAAGCGTATTTATAAAGCCGGATATCGGCGTTATCCTCTCTGAGGCTGAGTCGGAACTCGGCCCTGGAAGTAAACATGCGGTAAGGCTCGTCGGTATCTTTAGTGACCAGATCGTCTATTAATATACCTATATAGCTTTCGGTACGGCTTAAAATAAAGGGCGGGCGGCCCGTTATATGCAGTCCGGCGTTAATTCCAGCGATAAGCCCCTGTCCGGCGGCTTCTTCATAACCGGAGGTGCCGTTGATCTGGCCGGCCAGAAAAAGCCCCTTATATTTTTTACTCATAAGGCTCGCGTAAAGTTCCGACGGATGGACGTAATCGTATTCGATAGCATACGCCGGTCTCATCATTTCGGCCTTTTCAAAACCGCGCAGTGTCCGAAGCGCTTCAAGCTGTATATGTTCGGGCAGTGACATTGAAAAGCCCTGAAGGTAAGTTTCGTATGTATCGTCGCCTTCGGGTTCGAGGAACAGGCGGTGCGATTCTTTATCTTTGAATTTAACCAATTTATCTTCGATAGAGGGGCAGTATCTGGTGCCGGTGCCCGAAATTTTACCCGAATAAAGTGATGAATATTTAAGATTATCGGTAATAACGCGATGAGTATTTTCATTGGTTCTGATAATATAGCACGGGCTGTCTATACGCTCTAAATTAAGCGCCGCGGAGCTTTTCGAAAAATAACGGCGGAGCGGGTCGGAATATTCCTCTTCGAGCACCGATAGATCGACGCTTCTTTTATCGACGCGCGGCGGCGTGCCTGTTTTAAGCCGTCCCATTTTAAGGCCGAGCGTTTTAAGTTGATCGGCGAGCGCCGTAGAGGCCGGATCGCCGAGGCGCCCGCCCTGATAGGATTTATCGCCTATATGTATCAGGCCGTTTAAAAAAGTGCCGGTAGTCAAAATAACCGCCCTGCACTCATACTGCGCGCCGTTATGGAATGAAACGCCTTTAATTTCATCGCCGTCGAAAATTATTTTTTCGATTATACCCTGTTTAATTTCGGCGTTCGGGCATTTTTCAAGAAAAAGCCGCATTTCATTTTTATAGCGCCACTTATCGTTTTGCGTGCGAAGCGACCATACGGCAGGCCCTTTTTTAAGGTTAAGCGTTTTAGTCTGTATGGCCGTTTTATCGGCTATAAAGGGCATGGCGCCGCCGAAAGCCTCTATTTCAAATACTATCTGCGATTTAGCGGTGCCGCCTATAGCCGGGTTGCAAGACATCTGCGCTATATTATCGATATTTATGGTAACCCCGAGCGTTTTGAGCCCCATCTTCGAAAGCGCGTAAAACGCCTCACAGCCGGCGTGTCCCAATCCTATTACTACTACCTCATATTTACCGATATACATAACTATCGCACCTTTTTCTTAGCGGCGCTTAAATACACCATTAAAAGAGTTATTTCAGCCGGAGTTACGCCCGAGAGCCTCGAGGCCTGGCCTAAATTAGCCGGTATATATTTAATCAGCACTTCTTTGCTTTCTTTAGACAATCCTTTAACCTCTGAATAATTAAAGCCGGCGGGTATATTTATTTTTTCGACTTTTTTCATCTTTTCGACCTGAACGGCTTCGCGCTCGATATAACCTGAATATTTAACGTAATTTTCAAGCAAAGATATAACTTCGGCGTCATCGGTTGAATTAAGACCGGCGGTAAAACCAAACTTTTCAATAAAATAATATGAAATTTTTTCGCGCCTTAATATTTCAAAAGCGCTGAAAGGCTTTTTAATGGGCTGCTCTCCAGCGCCGGCCAGATGCGCGTTATTTTCTTTATTAGGATTTATTTTAAATAATTTAAGCCGTTTTATTTCATTGACGAATCTGCGTTTCTGCTCGAATATTTTATAATATATTCTTTTATTTAAAAGCCCGATACGAGCTCCTATACCGGATAATCTGAAATAGGCGCTCTCGCCGCTTAAAATAAGGCGGTGCTCGGCGCGCGAGGTAAACATTCTATAAGGCTCGATTATAGGCTTGCTCATCAGATCGTCGATCATAACGCCTATATATGAAGAGCTTCTTGAAAGTATGATCTCTTTTTTACCTTTAATTTTACGCGCCGCGTTAATTCCGGCCATAATCCCCTGCCCTGCGGCTTCTTCATAACCGGAAGTGCCGTTGATCTGGCCGGCGCAGTAAAGGCCGCTCATAAGTTTAGTTTCAAGCGTCAATTTAAGCTGGTCGGGCGGCATATAATCGTATTCGATCGCGTAGCCGTAGCGCATTACCTCTATATTTTCGAGGCCGGGAATACTGCGCAGTATGGCAAGCTGAACATCGGGCGGCATGGAAGTGGTAAGCCCCTGTAGATACATTTCATTCGAATCTTCGCCCTCGGGTTCTATGAATATCTGATGGTTGGCCTTGGCGGGAAAATTAATGACCTTTCTATCTATTGAAGGGCAATAGCGCGGCCCGTTATTTGTAATATTACCGATAACAAGGGGCGAACGGTGTATATTTTGCTTGATAACCTCGACTGTGGCGTTATTTGAAAAAGCCAGATAGCAGTCCATCTGTTTTTCGCGCGATAATCCGCCTTCATAAGAAAAACACTTAATGCCCGAATTATATGGAAGTTTTTTAAATTCATCGAAATTAATAGTGGCGCGGTTAACGCGGCAGGGCGTGGCTGTTTGAAGCCGCTCTATTTTAAAGCCGTAATATTCAAGCGAATCAGAAAGGTCGTCGGCTGAAATTTCATTATGCGGCCCTGCTTTATATTTAATATCGCCGATAATAATATCCGATTTAAGATAAACGCCGCTGCATATAATAACCGATTTAGCGCCATAGCGCATGCCGTTAAGAGTTTCAACGCCGCGGACACAAAAGCGCGCGGCGCCCAAAGAAGCGCCGCCGCCGCCGGTTTCATCTGCTATAATTTTAGATACGACGCCCATTTTAATATCTATATTATCTTCGGCTTCGAGCATTTTACGCATTTCGTGCTGATATTTCTTTTTATCCGCCTGCGCGCGCAGTGCGTGAACGGCGGGGCCGCGAGAATCGTTAAGCACCCTTATCTGAATGTAGGATTTATCGGTAACCCGGCCCATAAGGCCGCCGAGCGCGTCTATTTCACGGACTATATGCCCTTTGCCCGGCCCGCCTATAGACGGATTGCAGGGCATAAGCGCTATATTTTCGATATTAATGGTCATTAAAAGAGTTTTCATTCCAAGGCGCGCGGCGGCATAGGCTGCCTCGCATCCAGCGTGACCCGCGCCCACCACTATAATATCATAATTAGCGTGAAATTCGCCGGTGAAGCCGGAACCGGCTGAATTAATCGTATTATTCATCATTTATATATACTGCCTTAATATAATACTGTAAATTAATTAATGATTAATGCGTACCCGAGCCCTTTACAACCACAAAAACAGTTTTAAACATTATCCACATATCCATGCACAATCCCGATTTTTTTATATAATAACGGTCAAGCCTGGATTTATAATCTATTTCAAGTTCCTGCCTGCCGAGCACCTGCGAAAAACCCGTAATTCCAGGTTTAACCGAAAGCACTTTCTTCTGCCATTTGTTATAATGACAGGCTATATCCGGCACTTCCGGACGCGGGCCTATAACGCTCATTTCACCCTTTAAAACATTTATAAAATTGGGTATTTCATCTAAACTCGTCTTTCTTAAAAACCTGCCTATAAAAGTAACGCGGCAATCGTTTTTTTCAGTCAGAAGCGGCCCTATTTTCTGAGCGTTTTTAACCATCGTTCTGAATTTATACATCTGAAACAACTTTCCGTTAAGGCCGACCCGTATCTGCCTGAATATGACGGGACCGCTCGAATCTAATTTGATAATTAACGAAATTACCAGCCAGATTGGAATAAATACTACCAGAACAAATAAAGAAAGAACTATATCGAAAATTCTTATCATATTGTTTTTATAAAAAGCGTTCATTGACTTCGATAAAACTTTATTATCGCTCATAAATTCACCATACCACCCCGCCATAATTATTAAAAAGCCGGCTCCTAAAAAAGCATTTTTTAGAGCATGCCCATAAATATATGATTTTTAGAACATATTTATATCAATTTTTATCGATTTTGTCAAATTATAATTATCGATGATTCTAATCATCAAAGCTTATATTAAATGGTCTTTCCTTTTTAATGTTTTTTTTGAAGGGAGGGAGAAAGGGTTAGCAACCCTTTCCCCCTCCCTTAACCCTCCTCCTATCTGCAAATTGCCTGACGCTTTTTCGGGGGGTGTCGATAGC
>DIVV01000170.1:11151-12012 GCA_002423385.1 bacterium UBP16_UBA6123 | reverse complement strand
TCATTTTTACCTTCCGTTTTGTTTTCGTCTTTATTTTCCGCTCCGGCGGCCCATTCAGTATTATTCTTATCGCTCATAAATTTTGCTCCTCATAAATCATCTTTAAATTATGACATATCTGTTTTCTAATATAAAACAACCTGCTTTTAACCGTGCCATCCGCCAGTGAAAATATCTCGGCCATATCGCGAACACTCGTTTTAAGCGATAATATGAACAGCGCGCGCTTATCGGCGGCAAGTTTCATTACGGCGCGCTCTATCATTTCTTTTGAATATTGAAAATCCGGCTCGCTTTCAGAGTAATTTCCGTCGTTAAGCTCGCGGTAATATTCATCTACGGCTAATTCCTCCCTGCGCCTGAACCTTTCGCGGTCGTAATAAATATTGATGGCTATCTTATAAAGCCAGTTTTTAACGCTTCCACGGCCCGCATCGAAAAGGGCCAGCTTGAGCGACGCACGCACATAAGCATCCTGAATAATATCTTCACTTTGATGATAATCGCCGGTCAGTTTTACCAGAAAACGAAAAAGACCGGCGTGGTGCTCTTCGAAGCAATCCAATATATTTAAATCAGTCTTCATTTCGCCTCCTTTACTAACGATACGTAAAAAATACGATCGGGTTCAAAAATTTTATAAAATTTGTTTATTTTATTTTTGAAAAAGCGATAACAATTATACTATGAATAAATAAAATAAGTCAATTTATATAAACTACAGATTATATCAGGTTCTTCAATGTTTTTACGAGTTTTTTTGGGTTTTTCTCTATAGTTTTTATTACTCTTTATCAAGTCCGCCAGTCATTTATATAACTGCTATAAGACCGTACAAGACCGCTTAAGACCGCGACGGGG
>DIVV01000170.1:0-11098 GCA_002423385.1 bacterium UBP16_UBA6123 | reverse complement strand
AAAACTTCTTACAAAATTTCTTTTATTTTATTATCTTCTATTCTCTAGTCTCTGGTCTCTATTTTTTCTGTCCTGCCTTAAACCTTTTTCCTGCCACTTGTTAGTTTTGCCTCCGCGCGCAACGCGCGCGAAGGCGTACTATTTACGCACCTCCGGAATTTAAGATTTCGGCTCACGGTAATGCTTTAAAGTATAACAACTTTTATATATCACCCAAAATTATATAAAACTTGAAATTTTTATATAATCAAATCAAATTTGTTTGACTTAAATTTGATCCGATTTGATACGACTCGATTTACATTAGTTTTTACCGTGAGCCGTTCATTTAAGATGCGGTAAAACCGTTATTGCTACGCAGACGCGAGCGACAGCACGCGGCTGCAAATAAGCAAGCTGGCAGACAAATAAGTAAAAGGCAAGAAACAAAACTAAATTAAAGCCCTGACAGAAAAAGCTATCGATAAACTAACAAAAAAACGTCAGGCAATTTGCGGATTGAGGGTGGGGCATGGGGAGGGAGAAAGGGTTGCTAACCTTTTCTCCCTCCCTTCAAAAAAAATATTTATAAAATTATTTATTTATATTGAACTTTTAACGATTTTTATGGATAATGTATAGCATGAATAAAGAAGCCAGCGATTTGTATTTAAATTTCATAAACGGTTCACAAAAAGCCTTTACGGCGCTGATCAAACTTCTGACGCCCCGGTTTTACAGACTGTTCCGGCATCTCGGAGCGGAGGCGGACGACGCCGAAGATTTATGCCAGGAATTTTTCATGGCGATCTATCGTGCTGGCGGCTCTTTTTCACAGGAACGCGATTTCATGCCGTGGGCTTACGCCATAGCGCGCAATATTTATTTAAAAGAAGCGGGGCGAGCGGGAAAGGTAAAAATAATACCGCTATTTGAATGGATAGCGGCTAAAAACGCTCATAACGAAGATGAAAACATCGATATATCAAGATTACTCGCTAAACTTTCAAAAGAAAAACGCGAAGTTTTCGAATTAAAACATTTCGGCGGGCTTAAATTCGACGAGATAGCTCAAATTCTCAAAATACCGACTGGCACGGCTAAATCAAGAATGTTTGCGGCGGTAAGCGATTTAAAAGAAATTATTTCAAGGAGCGGTATATGAAACATCCAACTGACGAAGCGATAATAACTTATTTATATAACGAAGCCGACACAAATGAAATTTCGGCTATCGAAAAACATATAACTGAATGCAGCGACTGCGCGCATAAAATAGAAGGCATCAGACAGACTATATTTAACATAGACCTGATGGATGATTGCATAACATCTGAATATTTAGAAGACAAAATAGCCGGGTTTTTTGAAAAAATCAGTGAAATTAAACCACGAGACATAAAAACGCAAGTTGAAGGCCATAACGAATTAAAAACTAATCTTAAAGCGCAAGTTGATAATGATGAAAGTAAAGACGAATTAATTGAAGCTGATATACTTAATTTAAAAAATAAATTCAAAAATAATAGCGGCGGAGGAGCTCAAATTCAAAACGACATATTAACGCTGTCCGAACTCGCGGCATACCTCAAACTGCCTGCGGAATCGATATATGATCTTCTCGATGAAATTCCGCACTTAATTATAGCAGGCCAGCTCAGGTTCCGAATAAATTCCATAGAAAAATGGCTCGATTCACATGAAAAAAATTCAGGATTAAAAAAAGCGGCGCGGCGCGATTTTGATAATTCATTTAAATTATGGCAAAATGTTATCTAATATGGTAGCAACACATGAATAAATCTTTTAAAAGGGGGGGTTTATTATGAATAAATTAATATTATCCAATTTCTTCGCGCACTTCGCGCAGATGCTCGGTTCGGGAAAACCTCTATTAGACGCTCTTATCGCTGGCGGAAAAAAAAGTTATATGAAAGATCATCAAAATTTTGTAAATTATCTCGCCGATAAATTAAAATCAGGGCAAAACCTCGGCCAGGCGCTTTTAGATATCGGGTTTCCTAAAGAATATATAGGCTACTTCAATGTCGGCGAGTGGGAAGGGCGGCTCGATCAAACCATGAACGAACTCGCGCTGGCGCTTAAATCCGACGCCGGCGAAAATGCAGATATAGAATTAAAAACTATCGGAAAAAACCGCGATTATAATTCTGATTCACATCTAAATCGTAATCACCATAACGATAGCAATAAAAATAAAAATAAAAATAGCGATATCAGTAACGATAAAAATAAAGATGACTTTATCGATAAAAATAGCAATGAAAATTATGAGACTCAAGATGAGACTCAAGATGAACTCGAATATAAAGAAACCGTTAAACTCGTAAACGGCTGGCTTAATAAATGCGTCGAAGCCCGGGCGAGCGATCTTCATATAATACCCGCACGAGGCGGCGACGGCGTCATCAAATACAGACTGGGCGGAGTTCTTCATGAAATAGATAAAATAAACAGGCAGGATTTAATAAAAACAGTCGCGCGAATAAAATTCATGTCTTGCCTGGATATTGCCGAAAAACGCCTGCCGCAGGACGGCCGCATTCTTATTAAAATAGGTGAAAAAGAAGCCGACCTGAGGGTATCTGTAGTGCCGTCGTTGACTGGAGAAAAAGTCACCATTAAATTTATATCGAAAAATGAAATTATGATCGGTTTAAATGAAATTCAAATGAGTAAAGACGAACTCGGCTGCGTAAAGAAAATGCTTGAAAAACCTTACGGACTGATATTAGTAACGGGCATGAGCGGTTCTGGTAAAACCACCACATGTTATTCCATACTAAACGATTATATCGAAAGAGGAAATAATGTAATTACAATCGAGCAGCCGGCGGAATATCTTTTAAACGGCGCCACGCAAATAGCGTTAGACCCGTCTATAGGCCTCAATTGTCTGGCCGCGCTTAAAACGGCCATGAGAACCGATCCAGACGTTATATTTTTAAGCGGTCCATTCGTTGAAGGCCCTTCAGATTCCGAACTTCTCAACTACGCAATAAAAGCGGCGCAAACGGGCCATATCGTAATTTGTCAGTTCGGAAGTAAAAATATATTCGAATTAATCGACGCGATATTGAAAATAAAAGAAATAGACGCGGCCGCTTTCGCCAATATTCTTAATGGCGCTATCGCTCAGGTGCTTTTAAGAAAATTATGCGGGTGCAAAAAAAGAACGGACACGGTAATCCCGGCCGTTATTAAAAAAAATAAAAAAGCTGAAGTTTTCGAATCGGCTGGATGCGATAAATGCCTTAATTCAGGATATATGGGACGCATTCCCGTTTATGATACCATGATTTTCGAGCGTGATATAAAAGAAGCCATCGCATCACGCAATATCGATAAAATAAAAAAAGCCGCGGCTGACCGTCTCGAAGAAAAAGCGATGCGACTTGCCGCAAATGGAAAAACCTCCATAGAAGAAATTTACAGGGTTTTTGGAAGGATATTTTAAAAGCTAATATCCAAAATATTTTTTAAAACCCCGGTTAAGAGCGCCGGATAATTTTTTCGGTACCACGGTCACAAAATTACTCAAGAATTATAGACAGGTATGCCGACTCTTAAAATACAACTCTTAAAATATAAATTGACAAAACACTTAATTTTTCTTATGATAAGTCCTAAAATTATATAATATTCGTTTAATTTAATTCGATCTGATTTAATAGAAATCGATTTACATTAATTTTTATCGTGAGCCGTTCATTTAAATTGCGGTAAAACCGTTATTGCTTCGCAGACGCGAGCGACAGCACGCGGCTGCAAACAAACAAGCTGGTAGACAAATAATTAAAAAGCAAGAAACAAACAAATGAGTGAGTGAATGAATGAATGAATGAGCAAACGACGGGTAATAAAAAACTTAAAGACAAGTTTCTAACATTTCACGAAACATTTTACTAAGTTAAAGGCCTGACCAAAAAAAACTATCGAAAACTAACAAGAAAGCGTCAGGCAATTTGCGGATTGAGGGTGGGTCAAAGGGAGGGAGAAAGGGTTGCTAACCTTTTCTCCCTCCCTTCAAAAAAATATAATTAATAGCTGATCTAATTTTTAGTTAATCAGTTTTTGTAGAAACTTTGCTGGCGCCGGACAATTTATTTTTAGCTTCGTCCATAAGTTTAGTAACAAGGTCCTGAGTTTTTTCGGCCGCTTCGCCGTACAGACCGCCCAGGATGCTTTTTGCCTGATCAAAACCTTTTGTTATAGCGTCTTTCGCCAGATCAAAAAAACCGGTTAAAGAATCGGTATTATTCTGCCCGCCGTGATTTGATTGAAAAGCCGGCAAAAATGCCATTGCGAAATTACTGATACGCTTCGCGGTATTTTCGGGACTGAACTCATCCGCAGAATTAATTTCGGGTTTTTTATTTTTTGCATAAGCGGCAGCGGCCTGCTCGATTTTAAAATTTAACTTGATATCGACCTCGAAATTAATATTATCGCCGTTTTGAGCCTGAAAAGTCGTCTTGAGATTAAATTCCGCATGGCCTTCGATAGTATTAGAAACGAACGCCGCTGATTTAAAAGGATCTGAAAGCGATTCCATAATTGATTGAAAATCGGACACGCCAGCGGAATGGCCGCCCTGAAAAAGGCCAGCAAGTTTATTGTAATTATTTGAATTATCGACTTTTTTACCTGAATTCAACAACTGCCAGGTTGAATCATTTTGATAAATCGAATTCGGATTAATAGCGCTCATAAAGCCCCCCTTAAAGGTTTATGGACTCTTTTACTAAAGAGCATTATATTATTTATATATTTATCACTTGTTATCTCTTCATTAAGTTATCGTATTAACGGTCTATTTTCAACACCATACTTTAAAACGCTCAGAGGCCGAATAACCGTTTTATATGATTTGTTCATCGTCTTACACGCTCGATTGGTCTATTATCTTCTATTATCTATCGATATTTAACCAAAAATTCAATGAAATTTTTATTATTTACATTTATGAATTTTTATTATAAAATTCAATAAAATAGTAAAAGGACGGTTTTATGATTCAAAGCGAACGCGTTAAAAAATTAAATGAAAACAATATATTAGAAGGCTATTATATTCTTTACTGGATGCAGGTTTCAGTTCGCGCCGAGTATAACCACGCGCTCGAATACGCCATAAAATTAGCTAATGAGGCTAATAAACCGCTTCTGGTTTTTTTCGGCGTAACTAAAACCTTTCCTGAAGCGAATTTCAGACATTTTTATTTTCTGCTCGAAGGCCTCGCCGACGTCGAATCGGCGCTTAAAAAGAAAAATATCAAGTTATTATGCCGCTTCTGTGATCCTTCGGATGAAGTTATTAAACTTTCCGAAAAAGCCTGTGCCGTTATATTCGACAGAGGATATCTGCGCATTCAAAAAAACTGGCGAAAAAGCGCCGCCGAAAAGATAAAATGCGCCATTTATCAAGTTGAATCAGAAGCGGCGGCGCCGGTCAACGAAGTATCGGATAAGGAAGAATTCGCCGCCAGAACGCTCCGGCCGAAAATAACTAAAAAACTCGAAAAATATCTGATAACGTTGCCCGCTGATAAAGTAAATATAAGCTCGCTCGATTTTAATATAAACGAAAACCGCACTGGCAAAGGCAATCAAAAACAGGCTGTCTTGAATCCGGCTGATAAGATAAATGCGGCCGAACGTGGCGCTTCATCTGATATTATCGATTTAAGCGATATAGACGCGCTTATAGATAATATGAACCCCATCGACAACACTGTATTTAAATCACCTTATTATAAAGGCGGCTGCGGAGCGGCAAAAGCCGCGCTTATAGATTTTATCGAAAACAGGCTGCATAACTACGACACGATGCGCAACGACCCGTCGCTGAATCACCTTTCGCATTTATCGCCCTATCTTCATTTCGGCCATATATCGCCGATTTACATAGCGCTTGAAATTAAAAAATCGAAAACGCCGGCTGAAGCTAAAGATAAATTCCTCGAAGAATTAATCGTGCGCCGTGAATTATCTTTTAATTTCTGCGAATATAACGCAAATTACGACTCGCATGAGTGCCTGCCAGACTGGGTAATTCAAACTCTTAATAACGCCCGAAACGATAAACGCCCCTATATTTACGAACTATCCGACTTTGAAAACGCGCGCACTCACGATCACTGCTGGAACGCCGCACAGCTTGAAATGGTAGTATCGGGCAAGATGCACAACTACATGAGAATGTACTGGGGCAAAAAAATCATTGAATGGACGCGCGATTATAAAGAAGCGTATAAAATAATGCTTTATTTAAATAATAAATACAATCTTGACGGACGCGATCCAAACAGTTTTGCCGGTATAGCATGGTGTTTCGGAAAACACGACCGGCCCTGGACGCGCCGGCCGATATTCGGCAGCGTCCGTTATATGAACGAAGCCGGGCTTAAACGCAAATTCGATATGGAAGCCTATATTCAACGAATAGCTAAAATGTGCGCCAATAATAATTACCGGCTCGACTCGCTTACCCACCTTATGGAAAAATAACGAAATAACTAAATTTATCTATTAAAATTCATTATTTAAAAGTATTATCAAAAAATTAATGAACGAGTGTTCAAAACTTCTTGACATTTTTCATTAAATTTAGTAAAATAAATTTAATTGAACGAGTGTTCAATTTGATTCAGGCGTTTTTAATTATCAAATAAATATTTAGACAATTAAAGGAGTATGACCATGAAAAAAAGAGTTTTATTTTTTACGACGGCTTTTATCCTTATTTTATCGGCGGGCGCCGTTTACGCGCAGAGCGGAGAAGTCACTATTTACGGAACGACGATGCCGTTCACAAAAGCCGTAATATCCACTAAAGTGCCCGGCACCGTAGATTCGGTTCCCGATATAGAAGGCGCCGAAGTTATAAGCGGCGAAGTTATAATTATGATAAATAAAAAAGACTTCGAACTCACCGCCGACGTACTCAGAAAACAGGTAAAACTATCCGAGATATCCAGCTCACACGCTTATAACGAAAGTAAAAGAATGACGGATCTTTTCAGCCGCAACGCCACTTCAGAACAGGCAAAAGACAACGCGGTATTTACCAGAAACACGGCCTATGCGTCTTTAGAATTAACGAAATCGAATTTGCGTATAGCCGAAAAAGCCCTTGAAGACGCCTCAATCAAAGCCCCCTTCAGCGGAATAGTATCGAAAAAATTCCTCAACGCCGGCGAATATGTAGATAAAGGCAAGCCGGTAATCGAAATAGTGAATATAGATACCATAAAAGCACATTTTAAAGTTCCTGAAAAATTCATAAATAAAATAAAAATCGGGGATAAAATCAAATTATCACTCGAACACTGCCCTGAAAGCGCTTTTATGGGTGAAGTATATTCGATTAATCCCGTCGGAGACAGCGTCAACCATTCATTCGAAATAATCGTCACCATCGAAAATATCGGCCACTCAATAAAGGCGGGTATGTTTATTAAAGGCATCCTGACGTTTAACGAAAAAAATAAATTAAAAGCCATAAGCCAGAATATCATCGAAGATAAAAACAAATCAAAAAATTAAAGCCATTCATTTATACACCCGTTTGATAGTGTAATCATCCATCCGTTCACTCATCATATAATATGATTTAATGTGACATAATATAACATAACATAACATAACGAGAGGAATTAAAAATGTTTCTATCAGAAATAAGCATCAAAAGACCTGTTTTTATAACGATGGTCATGGCCGTGCTGGTGCTGTTCGGCGCGATCAGTTATGGTAAAATCGGCGTCAATCTATTTCCCGACATAGAAATGCCGATGGTCACAGTCGTAACCGTTTTAAGAGGCGCCTCGCCCGAAACCGTAGAATTAAAGATCACCGATAAAATAGAAGAAGCCGTCAATACTATTAACGGCGTTAAAACCATCACTTCGTACTCGCTCGAAAACGTAAGCCAGGTCGTAATCGAATTCGATCTCGATAAAAAAATAGATGTAGTAGCTCAGGACGTGCGCGACAAAGTATCAGGAATAAGGTCCTCGCTGCCGGCCGATATAGACGATCCTATAATAGAAAAAATCGATATAGGCGCCGCCGCCATCATGTCGGTAGTTTATTCATCAAATAAGCCCATAGGCGATAAAACTAAATACGCCAAAGATGTAATTAAAGAAAGACTCCAGAAAGTTGCCGGCGTAGGTTCGGTAAAGATCATCGGCGGACTCGAAAGACAGATAAGAGTATGGGTATCGACCGAAAAAATGCTGCAGCACGGCGTTACCATCGATGAAGTAAAGCGCGCGCTTTCAACGGAAAACGTTGAAATACCCGGCGGCAAGCTCGAAACGGGTAATCGCGACATAGTCGTTAAAGTAAAGGGTGAAATTGAAAATTTCGAAGACTTTAAAGACCTTTATATCGGCTATAAAAACGGTTATGCCGTTAAACTCGGCGATGTGGCCAGAATCGAAGACGGCCTCGAAGACCGCGTAAACTATGCCACGCTCGACGGGGTTGAAGCCGTATCGCTGCAGATAAAAAAACAAAGCGGAACCAATGTGGTAAAAGTAGCGGACGCTGTTAAAATTGAAATTGAAAATATTAAAAAAACGCTCGAGGCCGGCAGCGAATTAAAAATAGTGGCGGACTCTTCTATATTCGTAAAACATTCGTTTAATGAAGTTCTTTTCCATCTTGTCTTCGGCGGCGGCCTGGCTATAATAATAGTTTTCATATTTTTAAGAAATATCCGAACCACGCTGATATCCGCCGTAGCGCTGCCTGCATCGGTAATAACCACTTTCGCCTTTATGAAATACCTCAACTTCTCTTTTAATAATCTTACAATGCTCGCGCTTTCACTATCCATAGGAATGCTTATAGACGACGCTATCGTCGTTCTCGAAAATATTTACCGCCATCAGGAAGAAGAAGGTAAAGACCCCATAGAAGCAGCTTCCGCCGGTACCGAAGAAATAGGCCTTGCGGTCCTTGCCACTACATTTGCTATCGTGGCGGTATTCGTGCCGGTGGCTGTAATGGAAGGTATAATCGGAAGGTTTTTTTATGAATTCGGATTGACGGTGACTTTTGCCGTGCTGGTATCACTTTTCGTATCATTTACGATGACGCCGATGCTCTGCTCGCGGTATATGGTATTAGTCAAAGAACACGGACGTATGTATAATTTTATCGAATCGATACTTAAATTTATTGAAAATTCTTATATATATCTGCTTAAATTAAGCATGAAGTTCCGCTTTACCGTAATAATAATAAGCATAGTATTGTTTGCCGGAAGCCTTTACAGCGCTAAATATTTAAAATCGGAATTTTCGCCGAAACAGGATAAAGACCAGTTCAACGTCGTAGTAGAAGCGCCGACGGGCTCTTCTATAGCCTTCACCTCAAAAGCGGTATCTGACATCGAAAAAATTCTTAAAAGCGATAAAAGGATAATATCTTTTTTCTCCACGATAGGCGCGGATTCGCAGGAAAGATCAAATGTAGCGTCGATATACTGTGAACTCATACCTAAAGCGCAAAGAATGGACGCCGACCAATTCAAAATTATGGCGGAATGCCGCGAAAAATTCAAGGACCTGAAAGGCTTAATGGTATCGGTCGAAGAAGCCGCCGACATAAATATAGGCAGCGGACGCCAGGCTATTATGCAATTCGGCATCGCCGGCCCCGATTTGAAACAACTTGAAATATATTCAGGCCAGTTATCTGAAAAGATGAAAAAAGACGGCGGCTTTGTGGATGTTGACACCGATTATAAGGCCGGAAAGCCTGAAGCCAGAATCTATATCAATAGAAACGCCGCTTCGCGCCTTTACGTTCCGATAGCCTCATTGGCCTCGGCTATAAGAACGCTCGTAGGCGGAGAAAACATTTCAAAATTCAAAGACGGCGGCAATCAATACGACGTCAACCTCAGATTAGAACTCGACGAAAGAAAAGATCTGTCTAATATAGAAAATTACTTCGTAAGATCACAGTCCGGGGCAATGGTCGATCTTAAAAATCTTATAACCATATCCGAAGAAAGCGGCCCATCCATGATAGCGCGCAATAACCGCCGGAGACAGATATCTTTTTACTCCAATCTAAACGGCATATCATCGAGCGACGGCCTTAAAAAAATAGACGGCTTTCTTAAAGAAATCAAAATGAAACCCGGTTATTCACTGGCATTACTCGGTAAGCTCGAAAAAATGCAGGAATCGTTCCGTAATATCTTTTTTGCCATGGGACTCGGTATTGTTTTAATGTATATGATAATTGCCTCGCAATTTGAAAGTTTCATCCATCCAGTAACTATTATGATATCGCTTCCGCTATCGATGATAGGCGCGCTGGGGGCGCTTTTAATTTCAGGGCTGGAAATAAGCATTATCACTTTAATAGGAATGATAATGCTGATGGGACTCGTGGCTAAAAACGCCATACTGCTCGTCGATTACACCGTCACGCTTCGCGGCCGCGGTTATACGCTCTACGATGCTATAATCAAAGCCGGGCCGACAAGACTTCGCCCTATATTAATGACGACCGCCGCAATGGTCTTCGGTATGCTGCCTATAGCTTTCGCGAGAGGTTCGGGATCTGAAATGCAAAGCCCGATGGCCGTCTGCGTTGTAGGCGGATTGATAACATCTACCATCTTGACGCTTGTGGTCGTTCCGGTCGTTTATTCGCTCATCGAAGATACTCTGGAATTTATCGCGAAAAAAACCGGATACGGCACGAAAAATATCGTAGCTAAAAATATCATAACTAAGTAATTAAGTAATGATTCGTTCCGAAATCGCGTAGTTAAAATTTTTCGGATTTTTTTTGAAGGGAGGGAGAAAGAGTTAGCAACCCTTTCTCCCTCCCTTTGACCCTCTCTCAATCCGCAAATTGCCTGACGCTTTTTGTTAGTTTATCGATAGCTTTTTCTATCATGCAGTTTATTTCTTTATTTCTTTATTTACTTATTTATCTATCTTTTGTTTGATTATTATTGCCAGCCTGTTTGTTTGCATGTGCGCGCGGCGCGCGCACATGCGTAGCAATAACGGTTATACCGCATCTTAAATGAACGGCTCGCGGTAAAAACCAATGTAAATCGAGTT
>DIVV01000228.1 GCA_002423385.1 bacterium UBP16_UBA6123 | reverse complement strand
GCGACGGGGGAAAAGAAAGGACCAATGGCCCTCTCTTTTCCCCCGTACCCCCTTTACTCTCCCTGAATAAAAAGGCTGTTATCACAGCCTTTTTATTTTCTATTCTTCTGTCTTGCTATAAACTTCTTCATGCCTTTCGTTAGTTTTGCCTTCACGCACGCGTTGCGTGCGCAAAGGCGTACTATTTACGCGCCACCGGAACTTAATATTTCAGCTCACGGTAAGGCTCTAATATATAACAACTTTTATTGTATCACCGAAAATTATATAAAACTTGCTAATTTAATAAAACTCGATTTACATCAGTTTTTATCGCGAGCAGTAAGACATAGTTGCGCAAGTGCCATTAATGCCCCGCATCCGCGTGCATTGCACGCGGATGCGAACAAGCATGCTGGCAGGAACAAACATAAAAGCAGCCAGCTAAAACTTCACAACCGAAAAACGTTCATGAAGCGGTTCGCAATGAATTTCACTAAATTAAAGCCCGGACAGAAAAGACTATCGATACCCTGCCAAAAAGCGTCAGGCAATTTGCAGATTGAGGGAGGGTCAAAGGGAGGGAGAAAGGGTTGCTAACCCTTTCTCCCTCCCTTCAAAAAAATTGTTTTTAATAAAAAAATTTTTTACCACACGATTTAAGGAAAAGTTTTTTTATTTCATCAATGTCGGTAACTCGCTGATGTGTTTTTTGATTATTGCCTGATTATAACCGTTTTCGTTGATTATATCACGGTAAAAAAGCGCGCTTTGCTTCGGCGTGCGCTCGAATGTTTCAAAATTGACGTTCACCAGGCCGAATCTTGGGACGAACGAACCCCACTCATAGTTATCCATGAATGACCAGTAAAGATATGCCTTTAGATCCACGCCGCGCGTTATGGCCTCGTGCAATGCCGATAGATGCAGCGCTATGTATGTGATTCTGAAGCGGTCGTCATCGCATGAGCAGCCGTTTTCGGTTATATGAACGGGTTTGTCCTTCAGGCGTTCGAGGTTGGATATCAGTCCTTCCGGGAACATTTCTTCTAAGTAGAAATTCATCGGGATCATTTTCAGCGTCTTGTGTTCGAACCGTTTACCTTCGAGCGCGGCGAGTTTTGCGTCGACCATGTGTCTGGTGTAGTAGTTGACCGCCCAGAAATCAGCGCTGCCTTTGATCTCTGGATCAAATTCGGCGTCTCTGAATGGAAAAACTATCTCGCCGGTGCGTATTGCGTGGAAGAAAAATTCATTGTCGCGCCAATCTTGCAGATCGGTCATGATATTATCGAATTTATCGTGGCGGCGGTACGGAAAGTAATGAATGAAAGCGTGGGCCGAGCTTATCGGCGCGGATGAATACTGCTTGATCAGATGATAGCCGCGCGCGTGATAGCGAAGCATATTTAACTTGAAATCGATACGCGCTTCGGCGTTGCCCAGATTGAATTCATTGATAACATTCCAGTAATCGACGAATTGCGCAATCTTAGGAACGGCGTGATTTATGAAACGCTCGAAATACTTCAGGTTGGATAATTTTTGAAACCCGCCCAGCTCCTCGAACCATTGCGGGTGAGTGAAATGATGAAGAGTAACATAGACCGTCATTTTGGCTTCTTTAAGGCGGGTGAGCAGGTCGATGTAATGATCCATCGCTTCTTTATTGAACGCGCCATTGGCCGGCTCGATGCGCGACCATTCGATCGACATGCGATAGGCTTTGTGGCCGAGGCTCTTTAACAATTCAAGGTCCTGCTTATAAAACGCGTAATGGTTGCAGGCTTTGCCGGATTTAGTTCCGACTTTGCCGGCCTGCTCGAGTGCCCACCAGTTTGAGTGTATGTTGTCGCCTTCGAGCTGATGGCCGGCAGTGGCGGAACCCCAGATAAAATTTTCGGGAAATTTCACGTCGGGCAGGCTGAATATGTCGTACATCGTTATTGTCTCCTGTATGAGTTATTATATTTCTTTTATAGTGACGTTATATTTACCTGACGCTTTACCCAAGGCTTTTTTTACGTTGATTGCAAGCCGCTTGCCTTTGACGATGCGCTCTATCTGAAAGCCGTTCCATGACGCCGGCAGCTTCGGGTCGATGACGAGTTTGCCGTATTCGACGCGTACGCCCAGCAGCCGCTCGACGACGGCCTTATAAAGCCAGCCGGACGATCCTGAATACCATGTCCAGGCGCCCTGGCCCTCATTGAGCGATTCGGGTCCCTCAATATTTCCGGGCGTGACATACGGCTCGCCCTTGTATTTATCGGGATCTTTGGCTGAAAGAAGCGGCGGGCAGATTCTTTTGAATGTATCATAAACTTCGGCGTCATTACCCGCAATAGCCTGAGCTATTATCGCCCATGTAGCGGCATGAGTATATACGCCGCCATTTTCGCGCACTGCTGGCGCGTATCTGGTCAGATAGCCCACTGATTTATCCGCGATGGAGAATGCCGGCGTGAAAAGCAGAATGCCGTAATCTTTATAGAGGCGTTTTTTAACTGCCGTCATGACTTTTTTCGCGGTATCGCCATCGACGATATTGTTTATGACGGCCCATGTCTGCGAATTGAGGTAGAGCTCGCATTCCTTAGCGCCGGGCGCTCCGATTATATCGCCGTTATCCTTTGTGGCGCAGTAAAAATGGAAATTCTTGTGTCCGTGTTTCAATATAGCTTTTTTAAGTTTTTCAGCCTCGGTCTCGTATTTTTTTATTTGAGCGGCGGGGTGTGCGGTCATTTTAAGCACCGCGGCCAGATCGTTGAGTATCCCGTACAGGAAGTGTGAAAGCCATATTGATTCGCCCTTCCACTTCGGTCCGACCGCGTTGAGCCCGTCGTTCCAGTCGCCGTCGCCGATGAGTAAAAGCCCTCTGCTGCTCCTTCTTTCGAGCGCCTTATCGACCGCCTTTAAAACGTGGTCCAGTATGGTCGCGTTGCCGCCGTCGATGAACGCCGCCTTTGTTTTTAAAAAATCGAAGTCGCAGGTTTCTTTAAGGTAATTAAACGATACGAATGCCAGCCAGAGCAGATTGTCCGTTATGCCTGTAAAATGGCCTTCGTTGGCTATCGGATGCCACCAGTGCTGGACCGTGCCGTCTTTCTTCTGGTGTGTCGCGTGCTCTTCTATTTGTTTTCTGGTTTTTTCAGGGTCGAGCGTAAGATATATCTGGCTGTCCTGAAGCTGGTCGCGGAAACCAAACGCTCCGCCGCACTGATAATATGCCGTGCGGCCGAGCAACCGGCATGAAATGGTCTGGTATTTGAGCCAGTAGTTGATAAGAACGTCAACAGCCGGGTCGGGCGTTTTAACTTTTAATTTATTAAATATTTCGCTCCAGTGATCGTTCAATTCTTTTTTCAGTTTCGAGGTTTCTTTGAACGCTTTTTTGAAATATTGCGGAGCGCTCTCTTTGAATTCTTCTTTTTTGACCGCGCCCAGGCAGAAAGATAATTTTTTAGTTTCACCCGGCGCGAGGCTGAAATTAAACTGCATGGCGGCTATCTGATCAAATCCGGTTCCTGTGGTGTTCGTTAATTTTTTTGCCTTGAAGGCTGCGGCCGTGGATATATCGTTATACTGTCCGATGAATTTTTCTTTGTCGCATTCGTAATGGTCGGGTTTTGTGTCGGACATGAAAAATGCCGTGTACTGCCAGTCTTTGTTCCAGCTCGAATCGCCGTCAACGGGCGCGGTCCACAGTTTATTATTAGCCACTATTGCGTTATAGCGCGGCGAATATTCGGTAGTTATGAAAGTTTTGGTGAATTCTCTGTGCCAGTCGGGAAAAGCGCCGAGCAGCAGTTCCATGTAATTAAGCAGCGTGAGTTTTTTGGCCTTTTTAGAAACGTTTGTGATCTCGATTTCCCATATCTCGCAGGCGAGTCCGATCGGAACGAAAACCGAAGTTTTTACTTCGATGTCCTGAATCTTAATGTTGAATTCGGTGAAGCCGGGGCCGTGGACGCACGAATAACTTTCAAAATCGGGCTTGAGCGGCTGCGGCGTGAGAGAAAATACCTCTTTTTTATCGTTATCCCTTATAAAGAAATACTTTCCATAATTATCCTGGATGATGTCCTGGTTCCATCTGGTTATGCGGTTGTACATCGCGTGAGTGTGCCATGAATAGCCGCCGCCGGTCTGCGATATCGTGACCCCCCAGGTTCCGTTGGATATGACGTTGATCCATGGCTTCGGCGTCTGCCAGTCTTTAATGGTGTATGTTCTTCCGCCGTCTGAAAAATAACCGTATTTGTTTTCGAGAATTCGCAATTTTTCCTCCGATTTTATCTTTTTATATAAATTGACAGCTAATTTTTATCCCTTAACCGCGCCGGCAGTTATGCCTTCTATGTAATGCTTCTGCGCGATCAAAAATACTATTATGACAGGGGCGACCACCACGACCGAGCCTGCCATCAGGATTCCCCAGTCGGTGCCGAACTGACCGTTAAGGTTTGCCAGCGCGACCGGCAGCGTATATTTTTCCTCTTTTATCATAACTATAAGCGGCCACAGGAATTCATTCCAGGCGCCCATGAAATTAAATATCAAAAGCGTTACCAGTGCGGGTTTGCAAAGCGGCAGCACGATATTGAAAAATACCCGCAAATCGCTGCAGCCGTCGATTCTGGCAGCGTCGATAAGCTCGTCCGGGATGTCGCGCATAAACTGCCTGAGCATGAATATCGCGAATATGCTCGCGCAGCCGGGGATTATGAGCCCGAGATACGAATTGAGCAACCCGAGAGATTTAAGAATGATGAAAACCGGCATCATTGTCACCTGCCCGGGTACCATCATCGTTAGAAGCAGCAGCGCGAAGAGTTTTTCACGCCCGGCGAAGTTGAGTTTTGCGAAGGCGAAAGCCGCGAGAGCGTTCACTAAAAGTGAGAGAAAAGTTACGCCCGCAGCCACTATGACGCTGTTTAAAAAGTGCATTAGAAAATCGACACGGACGAATAATTCACGATAATTTTGAAGCGTCGGCGTTTTTGGGATGAACACCGGGCTTTTGGTGAATATTTCAGAAGTATCCTTAAACGAAGTGGAAAGCATCCACACGAAAGGAAGAAGAGTTGCCGCAAGACATACCGCAAGCAGCGCATATAGCGAAACCAGTTCATATTTACCTGTTCTTTTAACCATTTACCTTCATCCTCCTTACGCGTCGAATTTGCTTGAAAATTTCATCTGAAAATATGTGAAAGCTATTATAATGCCGAACAGCAGATACGCAATGGCCGAAGAATAGCCGAGATTGTAATATTTAAAGCCGTGGTTATACATGTAGAGCACGACCGACATCGTGGCGTTCATAGGGCCGCCGCCGGTCATGATGTAAGGCTCCGCGAAAAATTGCAGATAGCCTATGCTCGTCATCAACACTATGAAAAAAGTAGTCTTTGAAAGCATCGGAATGGTCACGTGAACGAATTTTTGCAGCTCGTTCGCGCCGTCGATCTCAGCCGCTTCGTAAATAGATGCTGGAATGGCCTGCAGCGCGGCGATGAATATGATCATGTTATAGCCGAACCCTTTCCACACCGCCATAAGTATAAGCGAGGGCAGCGCGAGATATCCGTTTGAAAGCCAGTTCTGCCCCGGCAGTCCTAAAAGCCCGAGCGCCCAGTTGAATATGCCTAGCTCCGGATTATACAGCCAGCGCCATATTACAGCGACGGCTACCATGGTCGTTATAACGGGAATAAAGAATGCCGTTCTGAAAAAGCCTTTGAATTTAACGAACCTGTTATTGAGTGCCACGGCTGAAAATAGCGAAACGGCCACGCTGAGAGGAACGCCGATCAAAGCGAATATGAGCGTGTTGCGGAGTGAAATGTAAAAAACCGGGTCGGAGAGAAGTTTTATATAATTGTCGAGGCCCGTGAAAATGATCTTCGAGTAATCGTTAACGCCGTAAATATTCCAGTTGGTAAGGCTTATCATAAATGATGCCGCGAGCGGCGCGAGCAGGAATATAAAAAGTACCGAGATCGCCGGTGCGATGAAAAGATATGCAGTCGGACTCGGTTTGCGGTGACTTATCTGGTCTTTTTCGGCTTTGGCGAATTTAAAATAAGCGGCCAGAGAACCTATGAAAGTAAATATCAGCAGCAGGACCATTGCGATCTTAAAACCCGGCGTCTGTTTCCGTCCGTCTTTGCGCACCGCTTCGTTGATATCGGCTTCGAGTCCTGCCAGCGCGGCGTCAACGGTAATTCTTTCATAAACGGTTTTTTCAATGGCGTCGGAAATAAAAGATAGTATCTGTTCCCATTCTGCGACGCACGGCGGCGCCTTAACGCTGCGGAGTTGTTCGTAGAAAGGGTTGAGATGCGCGTTCGATCTTATGGATTCATCTTCCCAGGCGGCCGGATTAGCCGGAAGGTCTTTTGATATCTTATACCATTTAGCCTGATTTTCGGCCGTGCTCATGAAATTAACGAATTTGAACGCCGCTTCTTTATTGCGAGACTCTTTGAATATTACGAGATTGCAGCCGCCTATAAATGATGTCGATGTGCGGCCCGATGGGAATTTCGCGGTGGTCCACTTTCCGCTGAGACCCGGTTTGCTTCTTTCAATTTCAGAGATCATGAACGGGCCCGATACGAAAATGGGGTAGAAGCCGGTTTCGAAGGCGTTGAAAATATCGACGTCTTTTGCGGTTTCGAGTGGGGCGAGGCCGGAGGTGAATATTTTTTTGTAAAATTCGAAAGCTGCCGCGCTTTCCTTCGATCTGACGGTCGATTTTTGAAGGTTGCCGTCCAGTATTTCCGTTCCGGCGGAAAAAAGGAACGGCAGAAAATCCAGCCCGCCTGATGCGGGAAGATTAATCGCGTATCCCGCCTCGCCGCGCGATTTTTTAATATCGGCGATCTTTTTGAGCATAGTAAACATTTCGTCCCATGACGCCGGAAACGCTTCATAGCCCGCTTCTTTTAAAATGTCTTTTCTGTAAAATACGACGCGCGTATCGACGTACCAGGGCATTCCGAATACGCCGTCGGGGAATTTAACCGAAGCGAGCGAACCTTCGAAGAATGGAAGTTTTTTATCAGCCGCATCTGCTGAAGATTTTACTTCGGAAGTTGTAGTCTCCGCTAATGCCGCCGCCGCGATATAGCCGTCTAAAGGCTCGAGCGCGTTCATCGAGTGGAATTCCGACATCCATGTGGTTCCCATCTGGCTGATATCCGGCGGAATATTTCCTATAACCGAAGTTATAAGCTTTTCGTGTGCGCCGTTCCATGGAATCGACTGTGTGACGATCTTTATGTCCGTATTAGATCTTTCAAATTCGTCAGCCATCTGGCGGATGAGTTTTCCTTCACTTCCCATCGCCCAGACGGTGATCTCAACCTTTTCGGCCATGGCGGGCGATCCTGCCGTGGCAACCGACAAAATTCCAAGAAAACCAAGAATTATCAATACTATTTTTGTGGTTTTATTCATTATTAACCTGCTTTGTTATTTAAAATACTATTACTACCGTTGCTTTTTTCATTTTAAAATTCAGCTATATTGTTTAGCGTTTTATTGATCAGTTATTAGTTTATTAGTTTCGATATTATAATTCGAGAGCGCCTAAAAATATTCCAGGATCGCCGTAGTACGAATTGAATTTGCAGTCTGAACCGAGTTTTTCATCTATGTTGTGCGCCGCGATTGAAAAGCCGCAAACTCCCGATTTTAACAAAAAGTCACTTTTCGCAACGGCGATTATGAACTCATAGCCGTTTTCGAGTCGGCGAAAGCGGCTGTCGATAAGTTTAGCCTTTTCGCCTTTGAACGCCGCGTCGCCTATTCTGATGCCGCTCAGATCGTTGGTTGGCGAAACTATTATCTGGAAATCTTTTTGCCCGCCCCACTGGAATTTATCGTTTTGAGGATCTATATATATTTCGATCGCGTCATCCAGATGCATTTCCGATAACGGTTTTCTGGAAACCAGTTCGGAATCGTTTACCAGGCACCTTATGAACAGATATTTAGAATTATCGCGTATATGCGCGCTGACGAGGTATCCTGGCTGGCGGTTCGATCCGCCCTGCAATAAGTTCTCGTCGAGTATTATTTCAGAAGCAGCGTCTTTTTTCCAGATCGCTGAATTAAAATCCGCTTCGTTCAGACTGTAAGAATCGCTTACCTTCATCGAAACGGTCCGGGGTTTTTCGCTCGTTCTGTAAATTTTATTGCGGTAGGTTTTCAGTTTGCTCATATCGTGCGTGAAGCCGCGACTTTCACGAAAACCTGCGAGCCGCATGGCGTTTTCGATGTAGCTGTTTTTCATAAATGTTTTGTGTACCAGACCGCTTCTGTAGTTTTCGATCATAAGCAGGATCGGGCCCTGGTTGATAGCAAAAGCTTCCTGCGCAAACCAGTTCCGGTTGATATTGAACGAGTCGCTGAAGCCGTAGCGGCCCCACATTTTATCGCGGTATTCGTTGTAAATATATTTGAGAGTTTTAATGGATTCTTCAGGCGTGAATATTATCGAGGCGCCCGCGCCCGTAGGCGCTACCGTGCCGTCGTTTACGACGCCCGCCGGAGGGCCGCCATAGGCAAGATATCCGTCAGGGCCTATGCACGCCGTGAGACCGAAGCATTCATTTTTGAACGCCGGATATTCCTGCGCGCTGTCGATGCAAAACTGGCGATTAGCCAGAGTAGCCATTTTCGAGTTGTAGAAATAATCGGCGTAGCCGTCGTTTTTATTCGAAAAATCGATCCAGATATGCGAGTACTGATGAGTAAAAAGCGATGAGCAGTAAATGTGGCCGAAGGCCCCGTTATATTCGGCGTAAGGCCTTTTGAAGTTATGCCAGAAGTCTGGAGTTACAGCATAAGTGGGAGAACCCATAGCTAGAAGGTACATCAGCATCGATTCGCAGTATTCTGACCAGTAACATTCTAAAAATCCGTTCTCCGGCTTCCAACCCATGCAAAGATGCCCGGTTCCGTTTGTCATCCATTTCCAGTTAACACGATAATAGAGTAGCGACGCATATTTTTTAATATGCGCGTCGTTGTAATACTCGCCGGCAAAAATAGCCCCCGCGATGAAAAGCGCGGTATCGATAGACGATATTTCACAATCCCAGACGCGTTTACCGGTGCTCATATCGGTGAAGTGATAAAAGAAACCGTTGACATGCTCCATTTTTTCATAAAAATATTTAAGCGTGGTAAGCGTGAGCCGCTTTGCATGGTCTTTTTCGATCCATCCTCTTTCGGCTCCGACCGCGAGCGCCGTGAGGCCGAAACCTACACCCGCGGTCGTCGAAGGCGAGTATGAATAATCGACGGGACCGGAATTACTTGTTTTATCCAATATAAGACCATTTTCAGGGTTGGTGCATTCGATGAAATAATTAAAAGTCTTCTTCTGAACCATTTCAAGAAATTTATCATCGCTTTTCGATGAACGCGCTAAAACGGTTGATAAGTTCAGCAGCACGAAAGAAATAAGACAAACTGCGATTAATATTTTTTTCAAAACCATCTCACCTTTCAATAATATTGATTTCCGGTATATTTTAAAAAATTACGAGTATGTTTAATTCTACCACAAAATGATAAAAATGCAATTATATTTTTTATGTTGTATTTTAATGTGTTTCGTAATTATAAATTATTGTAAAAGACCGCGACGGGGGAAAAGAAA
>DIVV01000064.1:50212-50539 GCA_002423385.1 bacterium UBP16_UBA6123 | reverse complement strand
CGGCAAGGTCGGCGTCGCCATCGATACGCTTGCCGATATGGAAACGCTCTTTGACGGCATACCGCTTAATAAAGTATCCACGTCGATGACTATTAACGCCCCGGCGTCGGTTTTACTCGCTATGTATATCGCGGTCGGCGAAAAACAAGGATTTTCCCGTAAAGACCTCGAAGGCACCATACAAAACGATATCCTTAAAGAATATATAGCGCGCGGCACATACATATTCCCGCCGAAACCGTCGCTGCGCCTTATCACCGATATTTTTGACTTCTGCACGCGCGAAGTTCCAAAGTGGAACACCATCTCTATTTCCGGCTACCACAT
>DIVV01000064.1:0-50145 GCA_002423385.1 bacterium UBP16_UBA6123 | reverse complement strand
TTCCGCGCCGCCCGCCGCCTGTGGGCAAAGATCATGCGCGACCGCTTCGGCGCTAAAGAAAAAAAATCCATGATGCTTCGCTTCCATACGCAAACCGCCGGTTCGACTCTCACCGCCCAGCAGCCCGATAACAATATAATGCGCGTCGCCTACCAGGCGCTCGCGGCAGTCCTCGGCGGAACGCAAAGCCTGCACACCAACTCGCGCGACGAGGCGCTCGCCCTGCCGACCGAACATTCGGTCACCATAGCGCTTCGCACACAGCAGGTGCTCGCTTACGAAAGCGGCGCGGCCGACCAGGTCGATCCGCTCGCTGGCTCCTACTACATAGAGGCCGCCACCGACCGTATCGAAAAAGAAGCTATGGAATATATCGAAAAAATCGACCAGATGGGCGGCATGACGGCCGCTATCGAAGCCGGTTACGTTCAGAAAAACATCCAGGAAGCCTCTTTCAATTATATGCAGTCGATCGAAAAAAATGAACGGGTAATTGTCGGCGTCAATAAATTCGAAGCTAAAGAAGAACTGCCCATACCGCTTCTCAGAGTCGATCCGATCATAGAAAAAAGCCAGTTGGATAAACTCAATAAAGTTAAAGCCAGCCGTAACAACGAAAAAGTTAAAGCGGCTCTTAAATTACTTCACAACGCCGCGCTCGGCAGCGACAATTTAATGCCGCCGATAATCGACTGCGTTAAAGAATACGCCTCGCTCGGCGAAATCTGCGACGTGCTCAGAGGAGTTTTCGGCGAATACAAAGAAAATGTCGTAATTTAAGGAAAGGTGAGTGAAAATGAATACAACGCCAAAAGATAATAATAAAAAAATAAGAGTGTTAATAGCCAAACCGGGTCTCGACGGCCATGACCGCGGCGCCAAATACGTCGCTAAAGCGCTTTCCGACCACGGCATGGAAGTTATCTACACCGGCATACGCCAGACGCCCGAATCCATCGCCAACACCGCCGTTCAGGAAGACGTTGACATAGTCGGCTTATCCTGCCTTTCAGGCGCGCATAACAGCCTCTTTCCAAAAGTAGTCGAAGAGCTTAAAAATAAAAAAGCAGGCGATATAGTAGTTTTCGGCGGCGGCGTTATACCTAAAGACGATATTCCATTTTTAAAGCAATCAGGCATCAGCGAGGTTTTTACGCCAGGCACGCCGATTCGCGCCATTACCGCTTTTATTTATAAAGCGCTCAATATAAGCGTAGCCACGCCCATACAATATATCAAAAAAATCGACCATATCGGCATCGCGGTCCCGAGCCTCGAAGAGGGCATTAAACTCTACGCCGCCGGAATGGGCCTCACACTCGGCGGCAGTGAAGAAGTCGCCGAACAAAAAGTAAAAGTCGCATTCTTTAAAATCGGCGAAACCAGCATCGAACTGCTCGAACCGACTTCGCCCGACAGCCCCGTGGCTAAATTCATGGAAAAAAACCAGGGGCCCGGCATCCATCACATAGCCTACGAAGTCAGCGATATCGAAAAAGCGCTCGAAGCAGCTAAAGCCAACGGAATAAAACTTATCGACGAAAAACCGCGCAAAGGAGCGCATGGCAAAAAAATCGCATTCTNNGCCACGCTTAAAGTGCTCACCGAATACTGCCAGTGCGGGTAAAACATATATATTTAAAGTTAAATAAGTAATATTAACCATTAAGCAAGTAATAAGCATTTAATTAGTATTTAATTAGTATTTAATTAGTAATAGTATCAAATATTGGTTGATGTTTTTTTGAAGGGAGGGAGAAANNTCAATCTGCAATTTGCCTGACGCTTACTGTCAATTTATCGATAGCTTTTTCTGTCAGGGTTTTAATTTAGTAAAACAATAGTTGGCTGCCTATGCCTATTCCTGCGGCTTTCTCCTTTTTTGCAGCCGCGCGTGTACGCACGCGCGGCTGCGGAGCATTAATGACGCCAATGCGACTTTATTCAATAGCTCGCGGTAAAAATTACCACAAATCGACTCTTATGGTATCAAGACAAATTATAATTTCAGTGGATATAAAAAAGTCGTGTCTCTTTAGAATTTTACCGTAAACTGAAACATTTAAGTTCTGGAAGCCCGTAAATGCTACGCCATCGCGCGCGTGCGCGCGGTGGCGTAACCAAAAAACGGCAAAGCAGAACGAATGACGCTCGCCCCAAAATATTCCGGGATAGAATAGAAAGCAATGGGGGAAAAGAGAGGGCCATTGGTCCTTTCTTTTCCCCCATTGCGGTGTCATAATATAGTCAGGCCGCGATAAATTAATTTATTTACTTATTATGAACTAAATAAAAACTTTTACCGTCAAATACAAAGTAATTCCTCACTCCATCAACTGAAATGTTATATACCTCTATCGGTTCTTTCACTTCATCATTGGCGTATATCAAAACGAATTTATCCGCGCCGCGGCCTTTAACGCGGTCGCCGGTCTTTAGCTCCTTCACCTTTTTCCACTCGCCGTTTCCGAAGGCAAATGGATGCTCGCCAGTAACTTTCAGGCCGTTAAGTTTAAAATAACCGGACACGCTTCTATTAATAGTTTTGCTGACAGCGGAATCCAATTCGCGGCCGCTTATAAAATCATAAGATTTTACTTTATCTCCGGCCGCTATGGCCTCGATCGGCTTTAACGAACCGTCGGCCATAACTACGAGCGTTCCGGCGGCGAAACATACTTCAAGATATCTGATAAATTTCGAACTGACTGCAGACCATATATAATCGCCGGCGCGCAGTTTATTTGCAGTTCCGGCTTCAATACCCCAGGCAAGCACAGTTTCCTGTACAGTTGTAGTGAAATTAGACGCAGCATCACAAAAACGAACAGTCGTATCGCCCTGTGTATATTTAGCGAACTGGTCGAAATGAACTTTAGCGGTTGTATCCGCGCCGTTTATCGTAGCACTGCCCTGTAATGTCAATGAAGCATAATTATCGACATCCGTCGCCGCAGCGCTTAATGTTACATTAGTTCCTATAACTAAAGTCTGGCCTACCTGAACTGTTAATGCTTTTCCATTTTGAAGCGTTATATTTTTGTTGACATATACATTCAAGCCCGGAACCGAATTATTACCGGAAACATCTATATTGCCTTTTATACTGTCAACAGCATCAGGTTCAAGTTTTAAAGAAAATGAAGTATTGCCTCCGGTTGAAATATTACCTCCTGCGGCAGATACAATCATATCGGCATCAGTTCCGCAATTTACACCACATGCGTATGCAGCCGTATTTATGGTAAATAATCCCGATGTACAAAACAAAGTATAACCAACTGGAAGAGCGCCATTTATCGTAATACGGCCAGAATTATGACCATCGAAAGATAAATTTGAATTTAGAGTGCCTTCGCCGTCAGGTATGCTTAAAGTAATATCGCCGGTGGTATTTTTAACGGCCGATTTAAACGCCGCCATACCTGAAGGTTTCGTAAATTTCAAAGTATCGCCGGTTGTGAATTTTGTTGCTCCGATAAGCGCTTTTATCAACGTGCCGGTTTCCCCGAATCCCACGGCATTAGCATCACCGACGGATATTTTAGCCACGCCGCTCGCGCCTGCGGCTATTTTAACGAGACCGCTGGCTTCGATTAATGAAATATTCGATGCGCCTTCAGAAGTAGAAGTTAAATCCAGTCCGGCGCCGGCAGTAGAAGTTTTAATTGTATATACACATTCAGGTGTCGGAGCTGGCCCGCCATAAGACGGCGCGCCGGCTGGAGTATAAGTCGGAACCGGAAAGTTGGATAAAACTTCATACACCGTATAAGTCGTGCCATTAGTAAGCCCGGTTATCTCCGTTACGCCGTCAAGTGCTATCGACTCCTGCGCGGCTTTAAGCAGCCCCGCGTCAGTCGAGTCGGGCACGCTGGAATCGGCTGCCGTGCCGTTAGCGATCACTTTTTTCCAATTGGCGCCATCGGCTTTTATCACATATTTTTTGCCGGCGGTAAGTCCCGTTACTTTTGTATTGCCGGCGGTGCCGTGCGAGCCGGCGGTTAACGTTATACTATTAACCGGCAATGTTATAGAAATGATTTCTGAATAACCGTTATAGGCAGGACTTCCCGTATCGCCGCTCGATTTAAGGCGCACAAAATACGTTTTACCGCCAGCGGCTTCGATACCGGTTAATTCGGCGAGCGCCTGCGTGTTATCGACGGCGGCATCCGGTTTATCGGTCCATGCGTCGGTAAACGGCTTTGTTGATTCAAGGAAGCGCGTCTGTATTTTCGGCGCGCCGGCAGGAACCGCACCCTTAGCGGCGAATGTAGCATTGATAAATCCGTCATCACCGGCTTTTTTAGCGAGACCAGTTTTTATAAACAGCCTTTCAGGGACGGTATCGCCGTAATAATAACCGTAGTTATAATTATTATCCGGCCAGGCGAGCATATCGAATTTCGCGCCGTCCTGATTTAGATTATTAAAAGTATTGCTGGAGCCGATAAGATTTGTAACCTGCGCTGATCCATATTCAAAATTACCGCCGTTAATATTTATAGAACCCGAATCAACGATACTGAACAGATATTTGTTAGTTGCGCCGCTAATTGTCAAATATGGGTCACTAAAAGTATTAGCGCTATTCGACGAAAACAATGAAACTATAGAGCTTAATTCAGCGCCGCTGAATTTATGCTCGACCTTAATGCTTCCTTTAACGGTATTGCCGGTAAAAGTAATCGTATCTGACTCTGTAAAATGAACGGCCGGCCGGCTTTTAGTTCCGGCATCGATCGTATTGTTTTTAATGGCGAGCCCGCTGCAGCCTGAAATGCGCATGGTCTCACTGGATGTGTCGCCGCTGCTATTCGATAAATGAAGACCTTCAATGGTACCGCCATCTAAATTTGTTATATCTACGACAAGTCTATTAGCATTATCGAGTGCGATCGCAAAATTTTTAAGGGTAATATTACTCTGGTCATATATTTGAAACCATCTCTTAAATAAAGTTTTGTTGCCGCCGGTGGCGCTCGCGCCCGTCAGGGTAAAATTCGGCCTGTTAATAACAAGTTTATTATCAGATTCATCGGCATTAACATAATCCGAAAAATCTCCGCTTACGATATTGATGGTAGATATGGCGTAGCCGGAAGCGCCGCCAGAGCCATAAGACGGCCCCTGAGGCGCATATAATTTCGGCGCTTTTATACTTGCGGTAGCGTTATGAAAAGCAATGTCAAATGCGTCTATACGCCCCACAGACGTTCCTTCGCGGGCAGATATCGTAACGATTTTATCAGGTTTCACGCCGCTCAATGTTTCTTTAAATATAAAAGTCTTATCGATTGTATGATCACTGCCATTATAGCTCGTTCCACCGGCAACGACGAATGGCGCGTTCGAAGTATCTTCTATAGCGGCGTTTAACGAATCATTATCTTTTGCTATAGTAATAGATGCGATATCAGATTGAACGCCGTTGGCTATAGCTGCGGCCTTTAACGCGTCTCCGAGGCCGGGAGTATCGTAGGCTATCGTAATTTTTGCGTCCGCGTCGTATAAAGAACTCGCCGCCGTCGGCGCGCTTCCATCGAGCGTATAATATATTTTAGCGCCCGAGGTCGCGCAGCTCAATGTAAGTTTTCCCGCGTCCTCGCCAATAACCGGCGTAGCGGGTTTTTGCGGCGGCGGATACGCGATATTAAACGCCGCCGAAACCGCCGTCATAGAATGGAACATTCCGCTTTTAAACGCGGCGGCTTTAACAGTTGAGGCGCCGATTCTATTTAACGCGAAGGGCGCTTCATATTTAGTTGAAAGTTTAGAAGGTTCGCTGCCGTCAATCGTATAATAAATTTCAGCGCCTTCGGTCGCGCTGTTGATAGTTACATTTGTCTGATAGTAAAAAAATCCGCCGTTCGGAGTGATAACGGGAGCCGCAACCATTTCGGTCGGAACCATATACGCGGCTTCAAGCAGAGTCGATTGCGACATTTCTTCTTTGACCGCGATCGCTTTAATTGTAAGCGGGCAGGTTATTTCAACCGGCGCGGTATAAAGAATCGCGGTTTGAGACGTTGGGACGCAGCCGTCAGTCGTATAATAAATAACGGCCCCAGGAGTAGCGCAACTGATAGCTACTTCAACGGTATTTTCATAAGCGCCGGGCCCGATCGAAACTATTGGAGCTGAAACAGGCCATAGCACTGGATAATTAGCTTCACCAACCGGCGAATCGGTCATGCCATCTTTAACGGCGAACGCTTTTATCATGGTAGTTTTACTTATTATAACCGGCGCTTCATACTTCAGGCTTTCGCGTGAAGGCGCGCTGCCGTCGAGAGTATAATAAATAACGACGCCCGCCGTCGCGCTGGTTATTTCGACCGACTGCGTCGAAGTATAAATCGAGCCGCCGGCCGGCTTAAATATAGGCGCGGCCACAGGTAGTTTTATAACATAAACGGCTTCGGCCGCAGGCGAATCTTTCATTCCAGCTTTAATCGCGATTGCTTTTATATTGGTATTTTCAAAAACTGTTACGGGTTTTTCATACCTCGAACTTTCGCGCGAAGGCGAGCCGCCATCGAGCGTATAATAGATTGAAGCGCCGCCAGTCGGACATATTATTTCGACCGATTGCGTCGAAGTATAAGTTCCCGCGGCCGGGTTGAATTCAAGCGCGGCCACAGGCAGCGGTTCCGGTATCGTAATGAGGTAGGCGGCGGAGCTCACCGTAGAATTTATCATTCCCGTTTTTACCGCTATCGCCTTTATTGTAACGCTCGATGAAACTTCGAGCGTTCCGCCGTAAAGAATGCCTGATGCGGCCGATGGCACAGTCCCGTTTAAAGTGTAGTAAATAACCGCGTCTTCCGTTTTAGAAGAAAGCGCCACGCTCTGCGTAGCGGTGTATTGCCCGCCTTCGAGGCTGAATTCAGGCGCATCGACCGTCTTTACGTTTATATAATGCGCCATGGCCACATCCGAATCCGACATGTCGGACTTTACCGCAACTGCCTTCAAAACCGTGGTTTTAGAGATCTTGAACGGCCCCGTATAGCGCGTTCCGTTTACTATCGAAGGATTGCTGACGTCGATAGTGTAATAAACAGAGGCTCCGGGCGTCGCCGAGGCGATTCCAACAGTTATCTCCGTTTCAAAAGTTCCGGACGCGGGCGTTATAACCGGCCTGGCGGCTTTTTCGAGAGGTAGCTCCATAGTGTATAGGGCCCTGGCTATATCAGAATCGAGCATTCCCGTTTTCGTCGCAACCGCCTTTAAAAAAGATGATTTAAGCAAAATGAGCGGGGCGGTATAAACCGCGCCGTTGGAAATCGAAGGCTCGCTTCCGTCGAGCGTGTATCTGATAACGGCGCCCGCGGTAGCGGAAGTTAACGAAACGCTTTGCGTGGTGGAATATAAACCGGCTGGAAGCGATATAGAGGGAGCGGCAACCTTTTCGGATACCGCCGGCTCGATAGTGTACATGGCGACCGCCAGATCTGAAATTGCCATTCCGTCTTTATAAGCGATGGCAAGCGCCTTTAAAGAAGTAGAAACGGTAAAGGGGCCGCTATATGTAATACCGTGGTCCCCGTCAGGTCGCGACCCGTCGAGCGTATATTTAATGACCGCGCCTTCGGTAGGCGAAATCAGCGTTACGCTTTGAGTGGAAAAATAGGTGCTGCCGACCGGATGGAAAACAGGCGTAACCGCTCTGCTAGATGGAACGGAGACTATGTAATAAATAGCAGAGCTGACGCCCGAAATATTCCGGCCGGAAATTACGACGGCCTTCAATTGGGCTGAGCCGTTTATACTGATAGCGCCGTCATACACCAGTCCGTTTTGCGCGTCAGGAGTACTTCCGTCGGTCGTATATTTTATTATTGCGTTCGTGGCGCCCGCATTCAAAATTACACTGAAAGTCGAACTATAAAATCCGCCGGGCACCGAAATTTCAGGCGCAGCGACAAAAGCGTTTCCGTCGATAAGGGTTTTACTGTCGTCCGTCGTGTAAGTTACCCTGGCGCCGCGATTGCCATACTTATCGTAAATTTCATCGATGACGAAAGAAACTCTCGTCTTATCGCTATAAATGCGTGTCAGCCCGAGGATTTCCAACTGGACCGTAAAAGAACTTTCAGATAACTGATGCACAGACGGCTGCCGGTCAAGTATCTTGACCGACGGTTTACGTATTAGCGGCTCGTTCGAGCGTATGTTAAGAACAATACGATCGCGGTCGCCGGCTAAAGACGGCGATATGGATACATATTCCAATACCGGCGGAGTATGATCGACCGCTTCCTGTATAGTATTTTGTACAACACCTGTAACCGAGGCCGTGCTAGAGCGCGCGTCTATTAACGTTTCAGATAGTTGAATGCTGCGTGGAAGGTTTGCTTCGTTAAACGCGTTTATAACTCCGCTATCATCGGAGTTAAGGGCCGTCACGTAAGCGTTTAAGACCGAAGCGGCGTCGGGCCTGGAGCCAAGAGCAAGGGTGTCTCTAACGGAATCATCTATAGCAGGAGAGGCTATTATGGTAGTTACCGTTTGAACGGCCCTTGAAAATTCATTGACGACATTTGGCCCGCCCACGTTATTTTCGATTATCGTATCAAAATCGGTCGGCGTATTCGGTTGTAATTCACGAACTATATTTTCCTGCGTTTCTTCTTCTTGCGCAATATCGACCATTAAAAAATCGGGATTGACATTATTTGCGATAGCCAGAAGCGAACGGGAAGTTGATTGCGGATTAAGCGGCATGCCGCGGACTATTATCTGGCGGACCGATTCAGGCACTTCATTATACGCCGGAACGCGGCCGGGCATAGCCGACAACAGATTATTTCCGCTCTCCGTTTCTCTTACTACTATAAGCGGGGATATTCTCGAATCTGAAATAGGGATAGTTACGCTGAATTGATCGCCGTTAAGCGCTACCGGCGCTATTTCACGCGCCAGCGCGGGATCTTCACGGTCAACGACAGCTAATGAAAAGCGGTCATTAAATTCAGCCGCCCGCATCGCCCGCGAAGGCGCGAACGCCACTCCTCCGCCTTTTGCCATATCAGGCAGCGGACCTTGTATTATAAGAACTTTATCCAACGACGGCTTTGGATTGGGCTTAATTTGTTCATATGCCGTATCTTCGTCACATTCACAGCCGCTAAAAAATAGGCATGTTATTATCAATAACAATACCATAATTCTCGATGTTATATAATTAATGCGATACCCTTTGCTATCTTCTTTTTTTAATTTAGAATCATCTTTCACCAATAACCTCCGATATATACATAATAAATTATTATTTTATATTTATATAATATGAAACCTTAACAATTTGCGGCCTTATAAAGCCTTAACAATCTGCCTTCAGGTTCATATTTATTATACAATTTATATTTTTTTCAAAATTTGAATTAATACGGCTTTTATTTTTTTTTGAAAAACAAGGCTAACAATTCCACAGAATTAAATATTTTTAATGAAAACGCATACCCACACGCACGGCGGCGCGGCGCTCGTATATTCAACCCTGTGCCGCCTGTGCGCCGGTATCATAATATAATCACCGGCTTTCAAAAAAATATCGGCCGAACCGTCGTCGTAGGCCAATCGCGCTTCGCCGGAAATGAGAAGCACCCATTCATCTTCATCTTGATCATACCAGAAGCCTTCAGACGAAACCTGCCCGGCGGAAACTATACGCTCTATACGAATGGACGAATTTGAATCATTCGAATAAATAGTTTTAACAAGCTCCTCGGGAATGCTAGACGGAAAAGAAAAAATATTATTCATATCAACCCTTAATTTATAAAAATTTTTATTCATAACAGCAGACGACCACCCAGGTGACGAGGACTTCTAAATTATTTTTGTCGAATTTTACAATCGGCACGGTATAAAAGTCGTTTTCAGCGTCATTTCTGAAAATCATCGAAAAATCGTTGCCTGAATTCATTAAATCGAGCCGTTTTTTTGTCTAAATTTTCTTATCCATTATAGAATGGACTCATATATTAAAACAATTTAACATTAAATGCAACTACTTTTGTGTTTTTTTATATTAGAAATGACGCATTTTTTATTATTGCAGGCGGCGAAGCAATCTCTATAGCGTAAAGATAATTGCTTCGCCGCCTTGTCTTTAATTAGATATCGTAAGGCTCGTCAGGCTGTGTTTTTCCCATGACGCGCCCGTAATGCCCGAAACTCCGAGATAAAGGTATTTGCCATCGACGAGTTCGATCTTCGAGTTATCCGCAGGAAGGTTTTCGAGTTTGTATGTATGGGTAATTTTTACATCGCCTTCACCGGCTATAGCCGATTGCGAGTAATATACCTTCCATACGCCGTCAGCGGCAGTGTAGTTAATTCTGACATAGCGCGTGCCATGAAACTCGGTCGTGGTATTGCCAGGATTCCATGTAGCCATGCGACGGCTGCCATAATCGGCACGAACCATTTCATTGCAATTTAAATAATGCGCCGTACCCAATGCCAATTTCTGATTCGCGGGATATTTAATGCTGATGCTGTGCGCCTGTGTATCAAAAGTGTCATTACGGTATGTATCGAAATCAACATATAAGAAGTTATTGATATACGAGTTGACCCAGGAGCCGGAGGGCATTGCCTGTATTTCCGAAGGCGAATATTTCGTCGCCATGAAAATAATGCCGTCGGCTCCTGTCGAATCGCTTGGATTTTCTATTTTAAAAGTAAAATCGACGGTAAAGTCTTTTGTGACATCGACTTTATTTTCAAACATCGCGACACCGTTCTTAGCTTCAGCCGCAGGCGTAAGAACCATTTCATTTCCGCTAAAAGCTGCATCCTTTAACAATAAAACTGAAACGAAAGTTGATTTATTGGTGACTGCGCGCGCCGAAAAATTAGAAAGCTCGAACCCTTCGAGGCATTTAACGCCGCTCGCACCGCGCGTGTAGGCCACGCTCGCGCTGCTAATATCGCTTCCTATGGCTTTTGTCAACGTTAACTCGACAACAGTTTTATCGCCGGCGCTTAACGCCACGCCGGTAACTACATCGTTATAAGACGAGCCGAGAGTTACGGTAAAGCCGCCGGGCGCGGCCGGCAGGGTCGAAGATATAGTTTTATTGAATTTAACCAGAATCTTCGTTCCGTCCGTACTTGTTTCGACGCTCGAAACCGAAAGCGGCACAAGAGCTATGGTATAGGCGCGCGTCTTTGTCACGGCCGTTTGCGCGACGCCGTATTCGTTCACGGCGGCTGAATATATATCGTATGGCGTGCCTACACCGAGATTGATAAAGTTGATATAGCCAGTAGTGTTAGCCGCGACCTCGGCCGTGCCTTTAAAATTTGCCGCCAGCTCTATATCCAAGGCGTTACGGCCCGCAATAACCTGCGCCACCGAAGGCTCAGGCGCATTAGACGACAGGCATACCGCATAAACAATCGATTTTTTATCAACACTCGCGCTCAGGCGCAGTGAGGTGTAGCCGGTCGGCTGGCCCTGCGGATAACCCGAAGACCATACCGGCGGCAGATCGTCGATGGTTTTAATTTTTGTAACGGTTGGATTGGCCTGCAGTTCGCCATATTCATCTTCGGCGACGGCATATATATCGTATTCGACGGCACTTTCGAGGCCGGCGAATATATGCACGGCTTCAGAATCGGCCGCCGTCATCGCAATAACGGCCTTCATGGCCGCATTCAAAGCCGCGCCTGAAGCGTCGGTGCCGGCTTTTACCTGCGCAGCAGAAAGCGCTGCCGCGCCCGACTTTAAGCAAACTAAATAAACCGAACCGGTCTCATTCATTTTAACCGCCGCGCTTAATTGATTAAACGCGGGCGCTTCAACCTTCGGATAATCCGCAGCCCATATCGGCGCGATATTGTTCAGAGTTTTCATTTTAACTACGGCCGGCTGCGCCTGTAAATTTTCGTAAAGATCTTCGGCAACCGCGTAAAGCGCGTATTCGGAGTTATTATCGAGACCGGCGAATTCATGCGTGAGCGCGCCGCCGTCAAAGGTAAAATCGAGCGCCGCTTTCATTCCGGCCGCAACAATCGCGCCTGAAGCGTTCTGACCGAGTTTCACCTGCGCCGCCGCGGGAGCTGGTTCCGTCGATTTCAGGCAGAGAAGATATATCCTGCCGTCCTCATTAATCCGAACGCCCGCATTAAGTTTGAAATACTCCGACGCAGAAACTGCCGGATAACCCGCCGCCCACGAGGGTGGCACGGTATCAGCCGTAATATATGCTTTTGAAACCGGCGATATATTGCCGAGAATGTCGGTATGGACCGCCGCGACCTCGATAGTGCCGATTATAGACACCGGCGTCCCGCCCGTATTATTCAAATTAAACGAACCTGTCGCAGCGTTGCCATTTCCGGCCGCGCCCGCTTCGTAAGTTACGCCCGGCGTAGAGCCGCCGAATACGGGGATAACGCCGTCAACTGACGCTTTAGCCGTCATTGAAACGGCGCCGCCGTTAGAAAGCGTTACTTTAAGCGATTCTCCGTTTTTAAGCGTTACGCCCGGCCTTATGGTAACGGCCAGTTTGCCGCTTTCTTCTATCACGCCGGCTTTCGCGCCCGCGCCGCCGTCGCCGGCAAGCAGCATTTTAACCGGAGTATTTAATTTCGGACCCGACGCGTTATAAACTTCAGAAGCAGCGCCCGTATTGCCTTCACTATCCATAAAAACCGCGGCAACCTCATCACCCGCATTAAACGCGAAGGTAAATTCTTTATCGCCCGCCGTCAAAGCCGCGCCGATGTCCTTCCACACATGGCCGCCGTCGGTCGAAATCAAAGGCGTCAAGCCCGAAACCGCGCCACCGGAGTTTTTAAATGTAATTTTACCGTTAAACGCGTCCACGAAAAAATCGCCGTCGGCAAGTTTATTGTTGCGCGGTTTAACCACCGGTTTCGATTTAGAAACAAGCCAGGTATTTCCAGACGGCTCAGCGTAATAAAGCTCCACTTCATCCGAAGAACGCGGCGAATAAGAAAAAATGTTTTCATCGGAACCGATTTTTCCCGCCTGCATTCCGTTTATATAAACTAAATTACCGTTAAGCGAATTATCTTTGTTATTAACGCTCACCTTTTTAAGGCTGGCATTTACCGTATAATCACCCGCAGTAGCGCCGCTGGTAATATTATTAGCCGATTTAAGAATATAACCGGCCGAGGCGAACGAAGCGTTACCGGTTTTCCATTCCAGCAAAGCTATTTTCACTTCGCTTCCAGAGCGTATAAATTCTGGCAGGCTTATTTTTTGCCTTCCCTCGCCGGAAACCGCTTCGGTGGAACTCCAGCTCGCGCCGCCATCCAGAGAATACAAAAGATTAAAGCCGTTCAAAGAACCGTTCGAATTATCCACTTCCAGCTTTTTTTCATGCCCGAGCAGCGTAAAAGTTTTATCGCCGGCCGCGGTATTGACCGGCGCCTGTATAAGCGAAACGCCTTCCTGCTGAGTGAGCGAGAAATTACCGCTTTTATCGCGCATAGCCAATTTTATTTTACCGGAGGCCGTCATCGTAATATTAAAATTCTGTCCGACATCGGCGCTTATTTTTCCGAGCTCTTTCCAGCTAAAACCGTTATCGGTGGAGGCGAAAGCCGTATAACCGTCGCGCCCGCTGTCGAAATTAGTAACCGCTATCTGCCCCAGTAAAGCTTTAACGCTGAAATTGCCGAAACCTTCCGCCATGTTGCCCGGAGCTTCGGCCACCATAAACTTCGCCGCGCCGCTGACGCTTCCGTCTTTATATTCCAATGCAATCGATATTTCAGCGCCGGCGGACGGCTGGAAAGGAAGTTCGAATGAGCGCGACGCGCCCGAAACAGTTGACTTATTTAGCCTTACCGTTTCTTTACCGTCGATAGAAACCAGAGGAGTTATTTCGGCCATGGCCGTTGCGCCGCCCTGAAAAACGATCTGATTTGAACGGCCGTCATAAATAAAATTCATCTCTCCTGCAACCGATGAATTGACTGGAGCCCATTTTACCGCAACCCCCGCGACGGGCTGAATATAAACGTCGTCTTCGGTAAGATAAGGTGTCCCGTTATTGGATTTCAAATAAAAACTTACAAATTCTCCGCCAGTCCATGAAGATTTTATAAAAGACGGCACCGTAACCTTGCCGGTATAACCGGATTCCACTTTATCCATATAATACTGCATCACCAAAGTTCCGTCTTCCGACGATGCTCCCGAATAAATATGAATGGAAAACATGCTTTCATCAAGATCTTTCAAGCCGTCATTAAAGCCGGTAAGGATTACAGAACCGCTCGAAGCGTCAAAAGCCCACCTGTTGTTAGATTTCAATTCATCTATACCGTAAATCGGGGCCGCCGTTATCTTTCCGAGACACTGAGCGGAAGTCGAAAAGCCTTTCTGGCGGACGAAAATATACTTATCACCGGATACGCCGCTCAAATCGACATCGGCGCCGGCGCCGCTATACCATGTTACCGGAGTTTTTTCCGAAACGCCGTCCAGACAGTATTCCATTTCGCCCGGCACAGCCGAAAGATAAAGTTTATTCACTCCGGTTTTTCTAAATATATTAAATGAAGAATTTCCGCTACCCTTTTTAATTACAGGAACTTCTCCTTCGTTGATCTCCTTTTTAGTCAGCGGATAAGAAACTGAATTGCCCGCCAGATCGGTAAAATTGACAATAAAATCGAAATCATCCGAATCCTCGGAGCCGTCTAAATACCTTGCAACCGTCCAATTACGCGAATCGGTATTTCTTATGGTAACGGGCTTATTCATAATGGTGGCTGATAAATTTTTTACAGGCTCATCGGTCGAAAGCGAAATCACTATCCTGTCGCCGAGCTCCGCGATTGAAGGCCCGCCGGCGTTAGATGAAGCGGCCGACAATTTATCGCGCCGCGGAGCGACGGTATCTTTTTTCACGCGTACGCTCAATTCGCCTTTCGACTCGCCGGCGCCGCCCGCGGCCGTTATTTTAATTTCACAGGTCCTGCCTTCTACAAGTTTCGATATATTTACCGGCAAAACCGCCATGTTATTAACCGCCGTAACCGACACAGCACCGTTGAGGACGTTAACGCCGGAAACTTCCGCGGCCAAACGCCAGCCTGAGGCGGCATTGACCGTAAGATCGAAGTCGGAGTTAACTGCCGCGCCGTCGAACTTCGGTTCCATTTCACTCAGCACTGACGGAGGATCTATAGATACTTCGCCTGTTATCTCGAAAACCGCTCTGGATATATCCGAATCGGCCATTCCGGCTTTAAAGGCAATAGCATTAACTACGGTATTTTTACCGAGCATAAAAGACGACGAATAAAACGCGCCTTCAGAAAATGTCGGAACGCTTCCGTCTAAAGTATATCGAATAGAAGCGCCCGGCGTCGCGCATGAAATAGAGACTGCCTGAGGTTTATCGTAAGCGCCTGTGGCAGGCCTTATTACAGGCGCGCTAACCCGTTCGAGCGACGCGTCATCTATCTGATAAACTACAGAAACGATCCTGGAATCCTCCATACCATCGTTGAAAGCCATAGCCTTCAGCGTAACGCTTTTGCTTATATTCACAGCGGACGAATAAAGCGTGCCGTTCGTCTTTGAAGGCAGCGTCCCATCGAGGGTATAGCTGATTTGCGCCCCGATAGTCGGGCTGAAAATTTCGAGTGCGAACGAGCGGTTATACTGGCCGCCCGGCACGCTGAAAAACGGCGGCAGGGCAATCATTTTACGCGGCATGATCCTGTAATTGACCGTCGTTATAGTGGAAGTCTTTCCATTAAGCACCGCGACCGCCCTGATCAAGGCAATTACCGGCTGTGATGTTGAGTTATTCTGCAACATGATCGGAGCGGAATATTTCGTTCCGTGAATCGGCGGCGTATTTGCGCTAAACGTATAGTAAATTTCCGCGCCGGGAGTTTTCGTCGAAAACTCGACTGCGACGGAGTCTTCATAATCTCCGGCGGGCGGGTTCGCCACGGGAGCCAGAACCTCCGCTGCCGTTTTAAGTATCGTGACCAAAGAACCGTCTGTAGTGGCGCTGACCGCCAAACCCTGTTTTCCGTTAGCGCCTATAATGGAATCTATCGAGAAAGCAAAAGCGGAGTCTGAAGCGACAACCTCGACCCACGCGGTATAATCGCGGGATGATGTCTTGAAGACATTTGCTGGCCTGCCGCAGATATAAACCGCAGGATTAGCGGCAAGCTCCACATCTGATTTGAATGCAAGATTAATATTCTCGCCAGCGCTGGCGGAAGCCGGAAAGGCTTTAATGTTCAAAAGCGTCGGAGGTCTGGAATCGACAAATGTAACGGCGACATTCGATTGAATGTTTGTAATCAACTCTGGAGTAGAACGCGCATCGATGAGCGTGCCGCCGATATTAATCGAAGAAGGCAATCCTGCAACATTATTGATTACGGCCGGGTTGGCTATGCAATTTACGAAACCGTTAAGAGTACCGGCTATCAAATTACCGCTCGAATTAAAGTTCGAAACAATCGTACTTTTATCATCGATGGATACGTTACTCGAAGTTATCGTTTTATTGATAGTTTTGACCGCACATCCAATTTGAAAGATACTATCCGAACCGCCGGCGTTATTGATCACGTTGTTGATAACGCTTGAATTGCAAAAATTACCGTTCGAACTCGAAATAGTTATATTACCGCCGTCGGATTGTATATCAGTAAAATATTTCTTTACGGAATTCATGGCTAGCAAACCGATATCAGAGCATAGATTGTTTTCAATATTAAATATGGCGCCGGCGGTAGTCGTACCGTTAATTACAACATTGTTAACCTTTATGTTATTTATCTGCGACGCGTCAATGATAATTGAACCCGAACCACTGGCGGCGGAATTAACAAAAACCGGATCATTTTTATCCGGCAGCCTGCCGAGCGCGGTTGAAAGCATCTGCCCGCCCGTTTCTTTATCGAAGACCATAAGCGTACAATCGGGCTTGCTATTTGTAAGCGGAATGTTGACTTTAAAATTAAGTTCATCGCCCTGCCTGGAAATGCTCCCGGAGCTAAATATAGTAACAACAGATTTTTTTAACTTATCATAAAAATCCTTGTTAAGGTCGCGCTGAGGCGCATGCGGTAAAGAGGCGGCGCTCAAGCCGGCCGAAGCCGCCTGCTCTTCTCGAAAAGTTTTATAGGCCGCATTATCTACAACCACCAATTCGAGACGCGAAGCGGCCGCCGCATCGAAAGCCGCATCTGCTCCGAGCGAATCTCTATCGAGTTCGCCCTCTATTGTCAGTGACGGCCCGCCCGGCACAGCCTGCGGGGATATGGAGCCGCCGCCGCCGCTGTCGCCGCAGCCCAAAAATAACGACATTAAAATTATTAACGCAATTAAAAACATTGAATTTATAGCATTTATTTTTTTCATTATCAAACCTCCATGAGAGTTCATTTATTAAAATTACACGCGCATAAAGGCGGCCGGAACCCTTTTCCGGCCGGTTGCGCTCTTTACGTCATCGCGCCATGAACTCCATCTTGTTGACGTTATAAAGTTTTCCATTTACGTCAGCCATAACGTAATACATATCGTATTCAGCCCAGCGGGTGAGTTGAGTGAAGAGTATGTGCTGATCGGCAGACCAATAATCGGAACTGAATTCCGGCGGTTTAACCGCGCCCTTATCCGGGGCCGCTTTCCCTTCCGCGTTCAATCCGTTTTTAACCTGCTCTGCGGTAGGGGCTTTTGCTCCTCTCGGCACCGCTACCGCATACACGGTTCCCGGTGAATTCAAGCTGACACCCCATCGGCTCTTGGCATTCCAGTTATCTATGGAATATGGATGGCCCGGAAGCATTATCGGCTCGAGGCCTCTGGTAACCTGATCTCTTGAAATTACCGATGAAACCATGTTATTGGCTCCCTCGATCGCAGCGAAAAAATAATATTGGCTGGATTCGGAAAGGCCTGAAACGACTATAGTTTTTTCAGAATTCGCTTCAAGATCCAGCTCGCCTTTAAATCCATTAGCTACGGCTTCACCGGAGGCGTCCAGGCCGGTTTTAAGCTGTTCCAGCGAAGGCGCGGAGGAATTTTTAGAAACTATATAATAGGCCTTGCCTGATGAGTCCGAACTGATTTTTACGCTCATCGAATTTTTTGTAAGGCTGCTGGAATCAGTTGGAATCGATGCTTTAAGGGTAGGCGACTTCCAGTCTATTTTGACCGGCTTATCCATCAGATTTCCATTCGCGTCTTCCGCCACAGCGTAAAGAATGTAATTACTTTCTGATCCCATTCCCGGCATATCCATGTACATCATCATCATCGGATCGACCATCATCATATCTATCGACTGCGTCATTTCAGTGCCGGCGGTCATATCGATTTTCATCACTGAAGGCCTTGCCCAATAATAACTCCATCGTCCGTCCTTAACTTCAGTCGAAGTCGGCGGCTCGGGAACGGTTTCAAATGTGTATAAATTAAAGCCTGATATATAAACCTTTCCAGTCTGGCCGGTTTTCACCCTGATATTTATTCTCATGCTATAGCGTTCACCGCTCTGTGAAGCGGCCGGATAACCCGGCGAGAAGGCGATTCCCTCAGAAAGCGTCGTCACGCTGATTTTCTGCGGCACTTTTTGCATTACCAGATTAGTGTCTTCGAGAACCAGGAAAATATCATATACGCTGGATGCGTTCAATTCCTTGACTTCAAATGAAAGTTCGGCGGACGCGGTTATATCGAGCGCGCCTGAAGCCGCTTTAACGGCGCCTTCAAAATTTCCGGCCTTTACATTTTCCGCCGGAACCGAAGCTATGCCCGCGGAACCCGGAAAAACCATATAGTAAAGCTTTCCGCCGCGGTCTGATTTTGCCGTAACTTTAAAGCTCGATGAAGACGACGCTTCCGCCTTAGGATATCCGAGGCTCCACGACGGGCCTGAAGATATTATGGTAAAAGGATTCCGGGACGACGAAGTGGAGCGGTTACCCACTTTATCTACCGCGCTGACGCTCACCTTTGCGGTAGAAAGATCTAGCGAAGGCACTTTCCAATCATAAGTTCCGCTGTTGGCGAGGCCGGTTTCAACGGTCGTCCAGTTCAGGCCGTTATAAAAAGCTATCGTGATAGGCGCAGGGTCCAGACCGCCTGAATCGGAGGCCGACCATTTTAAAGTATAGGTTGATCCGCCTATAAGTTTCCCGCCTCCGTCATCGAGCGAAAGCAGTGAAACCGCCGGCGGCGTGGTGTCTATCGAAAAAGTGTTTCCGCCCGTTATTTCTATTTTGCCGCCCATATCGTCCAGCAGGCTTACCGCAGCAATGCCGTCGATAAAATCGACACCGTTATCGTCGTTTATAACATAATCATAGGTCCATATTTTTCTGCCGGCGCCCTGTGTCATCCATTTCTGAGCAACGTCGGCTTTTCCAGGCTGGTCGATATTTATACGCGGCCCGTTCGCGCCGGGATAGTCATCTTTAAATGCGGCCGTCACCGTCATTTTTCCGGCCCTGGCCGGATTGGAGCTGAACGTAAGAACCGCGTAATTCGCGACTGCCGTACCTATAAGAAATGCCGAATTATAAGGGCGCTTTGAAATATTTCCTGCCGCGTCAGTTACCGGCGAAAGAAAAACCACAGCCTTGCCGTCTTTAAATTCCTTCAAATCGGAGGGCTTAACGGTGTACTCATAGCTCCACACATCGGAAGCGCCGCCGCGGCTCATCACAGCGTCAACAAGTTCGTAGGCGCCCTGCTGGAAGATCGAAATATAAGGCGCGCAGCCGTCCTGCAATAATTCGGAATATTTCGCCGTAATCGTCAGTTTTCCGGCCGGAGCGGGATTTGAACTATACGATAGCTCCACCGAAGGCTCCCTGGTGTCTATAGTAAAAGTCCTGTTGGCTGGCTGTAAAAACAATCTGCCTGATTCGTCCATAGCGTTTGAAATTGAAACGCTTGCCTGGCCGTCAATATATGCCTGACCGTCTTCGGGCTTTATCGAATATTGATAAGTCCACACGCGGCGGCTTGAGCCTATAACCATGGGCTGGTCTTTAACATCGTCGTAACCCGGCTGATCGATAAATATCTTCGGCGACTGGCCGGTTTTTATGTCGTTAGCGAAAGAAAGTATTACGGTCAACTTTCCGGCCCTGAAAATATTTGTTTTCGAAGCGGCCGAGCTCCTGTCAGGCGCGCCTGTGGCCGTATTCTGCGAAATGGCGGGCACGAAACTGTAATTTATTGCCGCTAAAGGTGCGGCCGTGTTTATAATAAAAGAATCGTTCTGCGGTGCCTGCGCTATATTTCCGGCCGCATCCGATACCTCCGACAATTTAACCGCGGCGACTCCGTCCATATAGGCTGAACCGTCCGCGGCCTTTACGCTATAATCGTAATACCAGCCGGCCGGATTGGACGAATCCTGAGTCATGGCCGCTCCGCTTATATCCGCGCTGCCTGGCTGATTAATGGATATTTTGGGTATGCTTCCCTTAGCCAGGACCTCTGAATAAGAGGCCGTTATTCTCATAACGCCTTCAGCGGCCGGATTGGCGCTATATTTAATGACGACCGACGGGCGGGTCGTGTCTATTATAAAAGCCGCCGTCGTTTTCGAGTTCATATTGTTAGAGGAATTCGCGGCGGTGACTTCCAGGATATAGCTGCCGTCATCCGTTATTTTCGTGGAATTTCCTATAGCCGAAGGCTGATTTCCGATTTTAGTCAAAATCGCGGATATCTTTGCGCCGTCTATTTCTTTCCAGAAGGGCGTCACGGCCGCGTTGTAATACTTTCCGTTTTCTACGCCGCTAACTTGAGGCGCGGCGGGACCTTTTTCAATTTTAACGCCCGTTCTCGTGAAATTAACCGAAGATTTCACCGCAAGGCCGTTAGACTCTTTTACAACCGTCAGTTCAAGCGTATAAGAGCCGTCTTCGGTTATGGAATTGCCATTTTTATATTCTTCGGCGATGCCGCCTGTTTTAGATATTTTAGCCGAATATGAAAAGCCCTGATTTTCGCTCCAGGTCGCAATCGCAGCGTCTTCGTTTGAAACAATCGATATGGCCGGCGCTTCAGGGGCCGACTGATCGACGGCGAAAGATAGAACTGTTTCATTTGCAAGGCCGTTGGCCCCATAAGCCGTAACCGAAAGTTTATATTTACCGTTTTCCGCCACTGTAGAGCCTTTAATAAAATCTAGCGCCGTGGCACCGTCTTTTGAAAGTTTCGCTCTGACAGAAACGCCGGACGGCTCTTCCCATAAAGGTTTAACTGACGAATTGTAAACTTTCATATTTTCAACGCCGGAGACGCGTGGCGCTTCAGGCATGGATTTATTGATTATAAAAGATTTCGACGATTTAGCGGTGAGGCCGTTAGAAACTTTATATGCGCTGACTTCTATTTTGTAAGAACCGTCGTCAAGCAATGTGGTACCGTTTGTGACGGTCCACGGGCCGCGGCCGTCGCGGTAAATTACAGCGGAAGTTTTAACGCCATCCTGCGATTTCCATTCAATAGAAACCGGTTTAGGGGTTACCGATCCGGTTTCGACGCCGAATATAACAGGCTCTTCGGGCGGATTTTTATCGATCGTAAAATTCAACGCAGCCCTGGATTTTAAGCCGTTGGACAGCTTCGTCGCGGTTACCTCGAGAGCATAACGGCCGTTTTCCGTTATCGGAAAACCATTGCCATAACTGGTTACAACTTCATCGTTCTTCTTTATTGAAGCCGAATAGTAAACGCCTGCGATTTCCTTCCATGAAAGACTTAAGGCCGAAGCCGAAACGCCTTCTGGTAAAATGCCTTCGATAACAGGGACCGCCGGAAGCGAGGTATCTATTTTAAATGAAATGGCGGCCCTGTTGGTTAATCCGTTTGATTCCTTCTTCGCGGTCACTTCAATATCGTAAGAACCGTCGTCCGAAATTTTGGAGCCGTTAACGAATTCTATCGAATTTCCACCGTTTTTAGTAAGTCTTGCGTAATACAAGACGCCCGGTTCTTCCTGCCATGAAACGCCGACTTCCTTTGAATTTAGCGAACCCGCAACGACGCCCGTGAACTTCGGGGCGGAAGGGCCGGCGTCGAAACCGTCCGGCATTCTGCTAAAACGAATGGACGATTTACTCTGCATGCCATTCTTTGTTTTAACGGCCGTGACTTCTACAAAGTATTTACCTTCCTCAGTTATAGGCGATTCTTTATCGTATAAAACCTCTTCCCCGCCGTTTCGAGAAATTTTCGCACTTGTCGCGCACCCTTCCTGCTCGTTCCATCCTACCAGCGTAGGCCCGCTTATGGGCTGCTTTATAGCGCCGCCATAAGAAGGCGCCTGCGTGCTTAGAGGGCCGCCGGCGGAGACGTTTTTAAGCTCTATAACGGGAGACGCGGGCGATTTTTTATCGATCGTAAATTTGACAGCGGATTCGCTCGTAAGACCGTTTGCTTTTATCGCGGTGACCGCAATTTTGTAATCTCCGTCTATACTGACGGAAGACGCGCTTATATAATCATTTACAGCGCCGGACTCTTTAGCTATGAACGCCTTGTAAATGACGCCGGGCTTAACCTGCCACGCTGCGCTTACCGAATATGCATAAACGCCGCCATCGGTTATTCCGCTGATGACGGGCGCGTCAGGTTTCTTTCTATCGATGGTAAAATAAATCGTCTTTTTATTTGAAGTTTTCGTAACGGGATTGGTTACGCTTAATTCAAAAGCGTAAGCGCCTTCTTCGACCAGCTTCGCGCCTTTTTTGTATTCCATAGCGGCCGCGCCATCTCTGGAAATTTTCGCTGCGATAGACATCGCTTCGACATCGTCCCATGATATTTCAACGTCTCTGGCCAGCGAATCGCCTTCGCTGACTCCTTTGGCAGCCGGAACTGAAGGCGCGGACCTGTCGATTTTGAATTTTTTTGAAACGCTCGCCGTTTTACCGTTAGATTCACGCGTAGCGACGAGCTCGAGATAATAGGTTCCTTCAACGGTTATCGACGAACCGTTTTCATAAGCCAGCGTCATGGTTCCATCTTTTACAAGCCTGGCGGAATATTTGACGCCCTCGGACTTCTGCCAGTATAATTTTACATCCTCCGCCGTTACGGTTCCATTTTCTATTCCCATGATATATGGTGCGTCAGGCGCTTTTGTGTCCAGCGTAAACTTGATTTTAGAAGAAGCGCTCAAACCGTTCAATAGTTTTTTTGCGGTAACTTCGAGTTCATATTCTCCATCTTCGGCCACTGACGAATTTTTTTCGTATGCAGTTTCCTGGCTCTGAGTCTCATTTGTATTAACGTTACTTCTCAAGTCATAAAAATGGTAAAAATAATATTGATAATATAACGGGTCATGAAAATCTCCAGGATACATGCCCATTCCCGGATACATTCCAGGATAGCCCGGAAAGTACTGATTTTCGGAATTAGAGTTGTTTAACTGGCCCGTTTTAGTGAGTTTAGCGGTAGTTTCACAGCCGTTTTGCTCGTTCCATGAAATTTTAGCTTCGGTCGCGGTTACCGCGCCATCGTTAAGACCTGCGATCACAGGGGCATAAGGGCCTTTTTTATCTATGGTGAAAGATACTGCGCTTTTAGCCGAAAGCGAGGTTGCAGGATCGAGCGCTTCTACTTCAACTATAAAAGAACCTTCTTCTTTTATGATCGCGCCTTTTTTATATTCCAGAAACTCGCCGCCGTTTATTTTTAACCTTGCCGAAACTATTGCGCCTTCGATCTCTTTCCAGCCGATCGAAACGTCTGAGCCTGTAACCGCTCCATTTTCAACGCCGGTTACTTGCGGAGACTTCGGCCCCAACACCAGTCCGGTTGAAGTGCGGTTGAAAGAAGCCTTCGAAACGATTTCAGTTTTCGTATCCTTGCGCCTGGCCGTTACCGCAACCGTATAAATGCCGGTTTCACCAAGCGGCGTTTCACGGGTATAAGAGGAAGGCGCGCCGCCGTTTCTGGACAATGCAGCGAAATATTCGATTTTATCCTGTTCTTCCCAGTTTATGCTTGTCATGCCCTTACCGTTATCGTAAATGGAAATAAACGGCGCATCCGGGGCGTTTCTATCAATTACGAAAGAAAGCTTCGATGATTTTTTTCGGCCATTCGGCTTTGCCGCCGTGAGCGATACGACATAATTACCGTTAGCGCTAATAAGAGTGTTTTTAACATACGGTTCAAACCGGCCTGAATCTTTTGAAATTTCGGCTGTAATAGTAGTTTTCTTTAAATCGCCGGTTTTAGAAAGCCTTGCAGCGCCAGATTGATTAAGGATATCGTCCCATGAAATTCTTACTTCGCAAGAAGTAACCGCGCCGTCCGCTATGCCCGAAATTACGGGTGCATCGGGCGCCGCCTTATCGATCTCAAATTCTATCGAGCGGCTGTTCAAAGCGCCGCCGGCATTACTTTTAGCGTAAAGAGTCAGCTTATAAAAACCCGATTCGGCGATAAGCGTCTTTTTGATATATTCGATCGGTTCTCCGCCGTTTTTAGAGAGTTTAGCGGTAAGGCTCAGCCCGTCGATATCCTTCCACTCCAGGGCAACATCTTCAGAAACTATATCGTCATTATAAACGCCGGTAATATAAGGCACATCGGGTAGCGATGAATTTACGGCGAAGGCTATCGACGAAAACGCCGTAACGCCGTTTCTTTCATTTGTCGATGTAAGCTCCAGCGTATATTCGCCGTCTTCGGTTATTTCATAACCGCTAATGTAATCCGATTTCAGCCCGTTTTTTTTGACGAGCTTAGCCGTGCTTTTCGTCCAGCCTTCGTCCTGCCAAAAAAGCGTTACCGGCCTTGCGGAGACTTCGCCGGTAGCGCTTCCCAATATGGCCGGCACCGCGGGCAAACTTTTATCGATCACAAAAGACAACGAAGCCTTATTAGAAGAGTTGTTCGCGGTTTTAATAACGCCGACTTCAAGCGTATAAGAACCTTCTTCGGACAAAATCGTATTTTTAGAATATTCGGAAAATCGATTATTCTTCGACAGGCGGGCATTACTCGTAACGCCTTCCTGTTCGTTCCACGAAAGCGAAACCTCTTTAGCCGTAACGGCGCCGTCTTTTAAGCCAAGTATAACCGGAGGCGCCGGCGGGGCGTTATCGTTTTTAATCTCATAAAACTCTGAAACCACTTCAGAATCGAGCATATTATCTTTTAGCGCGACGGCCTTTACGGCAGTCGATTGCGTGAGAGTTATGGGCTCCGAATAAACCTTTCCGTTAGAGGTGGAAGGCGTTGTTCCGTCGGTTGTATATATTATTTTAGCGCCTCTGGCTTGCGTGATTATCTTAACCTGAAACCGATTGTAATTAGAGTATTTTCCGCCCTGAGGGTAAAAAATCGGTGGCGCTGCGTTTTCGAGCACCGGGCCTACTATGTTAACATCATAAACGCCGCTGACCACGGCTGAATCCTGCATACCGTCCTTAATTACGATAGCCTTTAAAGCGGCGGGCTCCATAATAACGATAGGCGCGCTGTAAACCATACCGTTCGAAAAAGACGGAACGGTGCCGTCGATAGTATATTTAACAGTCGCGCCGTTTAACGAGCTTACTATCGCTACGCTCTGCCTGGATATGAACCTGCCGGGCGCCGGATTAAAAACCGGCGCCGGAGCCGTTTCCGAAATCATATTAATGTCGTATACGGCGGAAGTGACGAAGGAATCTTCCATGCCTTCCTTGATTGCAACCGCCTTGAGTACCATCTGCCTATCGACGTTTAATGCGGATGAATAAAGCATCCCGTTCGTCGCAGAAGGACGCGTGCCGTCCGTCGTGTATTTAATGATAGCGCCTTCTGTTGCGGTTTTCATCTCTATGCTCTGAGCTTTAGAATAGCTTCCGCCGGAAAAGCTGAACAGCGGGGCTTCCGCTTTAACGACGGGCGCTTTAACTACATAGACCGCCTGATTCACTATCGATGAAGCCGCGTTTTTCACCGCTACCGCTTTTATGGTGGTATCGGCCGAAACTATTACCGGCGAAGAAAAAATTGCGCCGTTGGAAGCGGACGGCTCGCTGCCGTCGGTTGTATAGTAAATATCCGCGCCTGGAGTGCGTGAAGCCATTGTCACGACTTTCGACATTTTATAAACGCCCGTCGGCGGGTCGAAAACAGGAGGATATATAGAAGTAATACCGTCATTGATAACGGGCTTTTTACCGTCGGTCACATCGGTGACGGACGGAGCGGTCTTGCCGTTTTCACCCACTAGATTATCTATTTTGAAAGTCACGGCTTTAGGATCAAAATCGCTAACGGTAGTATTAGCCACATAAGTCGTGCCGTCGATTTTAGTGACGGTCACTTCACGGTCATAAATTACTACTTTAGGCGGAAATATGAGAAGTTTGCTCGTGGTAAAGGCGAGCTGCAGTTCATCGCCGACATTTAGCGTTCTGGGTGTGATCGTAACCGAAGTAACCGAAGGCGGCGTGTCGTCGGCATTTACGCCGGCGTTTTTAGCGCTTCCGTCAACGACCGCTACGCTCGTACGGCCGTCTATCTTCGTGCCGGCTATTTCTATGCTGGTATTGATCGAAAGGTCGGAGGCCTTCTGCTGCACCTTGCCGTTCTTAAGCGTAAGCACATAATCGGAAATTACGCCCGACGCGCTTGGAACGACGCTTTTCTCACGGGTGTTCTCGAATATGGAATATTTTTCGGCAGCGCTGAGTTCAGAGGTTACGAGCACGGTCTTAATAGCGTCAACCGCCTTGGACATTTCACGGATTATATCCGTTCCTCCAACCTTGTTTTCAATAACCAAATCTGTAAGAGTTTTTTCCTTCGCGCCAAGAACGCGAATTACTACTTCCTGCGACCGTTCATTGCTGCCAAGCGTTATCACTGGAACGTTTATTTCTATTTTATTGTCATTGGCAAGAACCGCGCGCGCGGTGGACTCGGAATTGATAAGAACGCCTTTAACGTAAAGTTTTTTCACGCCTTCAGGAATCTCAGAATATGCGGGTACCTGGCCCGGAATACTCGAAAGTACTACCTTATTCAATATCTTACTCTTGATGGCTATAAACGGCGTCTTTTTACCGGTTTCTATATTGATCGTCGTTTTGTATTTATATCTGTACTGCGCATCGTCGCTCGCTTCGACGACCACCGGCGCGAGTTCCTTCGCCATAGCGGGATCGTCGCGGTCGATAACGGCTATGCTGAATTCTTTTGAATCGCCGAATTCGGCGGCGCGTTGCGCCCCCGACGGTGCGCCGGGAACGGCAACAGCCGTGTTTTCAACTATTTCATTCGGTATGGGGCCTTCAATTATCATCTGTTTTTCGGCTACGACAGGCGAAACGCCGCCGCCACTCGAAGGCACGCCGTCAACGCCGCCGTTGCCGTCGCCGCAACCGACAGAATTAAGAGACGAAACTAATAAAAACAGTATAAAAACAACCGATAAATAGTAATTACGGGAACTGTAACGCATATAACCATCTCCTGATATATATTTTTTATTTTACTTTATTTCAATTTTTTATTTTACCTTTGCTTTGCTTTCTATTTTTTAATTTTACTCTACTTTTACTCTACTTTTACTTTACTTAGCATTTCATTAAAAATTAAATCACTTCAATTTGTCTCACGCACGGGCTTAGCCGCCATACACGACCTTCTTATAAGTGCGTTAACTCTGGCTTCGAGTTCAAGCGGTGAAAATGGAATATCCATAAAACCGTCGGCGCCGCGTTCGAGATAAACAGCGGCAAGAGACCTGCTGTCAGAAGCCCCGAGGACCATGACCGGAATACACGCCATAATTTTCTTTATTCCGCCGATTAATTCAAAATCATTTATGACTGAATTTCCGGCTTCTATCAACACCGCGCCAAAACTGTCGATTCCGTTTTTCATGCAATTTAGCGCCGCGACGGCCTCGTTATAATCTAATATTGAAACGACGCTATAACCGCGCGTTTCCAGAAACCACTCGAGCGAGCCTACTAATGAAGGCTCGCTGCCTATTATAAGAATTTTTTTGTGATTTTCGTTGAATTGCATTTTTGACCACGCCGGTATTGTATTTATGATGTTAAACGTTTATAACCGGATAACATTATACAATACCGGGTTTGCATTTTTATTGCGGAATTATTGCATTTTTATTGCAATTTTTATTGCGGTTTTTAAAATGGCGGGAACGGCTTAAATCGAAGAATTTAAGGCACTTTCGGTGCTTTAAGAATACGCGGCAGGCCGGCTTATTTTTTTTTGCGGCCGTTTCTTTCAGAGGCATCTAAATTAACGGAATATCCTATTTTTGGAATATTATCGATAAGTTTTTCATACGGCGTTATTTTTTTTCTGAGCCTGGAAATATGAGGCGCAAGGCTCGTAGATTCTATAAAGTTATTTCCCCATACTAAATTTATAAGCTCTTCGCGGCCTATTACGCGGCCTGAATTTATAATAAGCACTTTCAAAATATTGAGCTCGGTATAACTGAGCTGTATATTTTTACCCATGCAAAATGCCTTGCCCGATTCAAAATCAATTTCGAGGTTTTTAAAAATAAACTTTGCCGGAAGTTTCGGTTTAGAATCATTTTTAACGATTCTTGAACGCCTTACAGCCGCTTTGACGCGCGATTTTAGCTCCTGAAGCGAAAAAGGCTTGGCTATATAATCGTCCGCCCCGAGATCCAGACCGGAAATTCTGTCTAATTCATTATTTTGAGACGAAAGAATAATTATCGGAACGCTCCGTCCGCAGGCCCTTATCTTTTTTAACAGATCAAAACCAGGGCCGTCCGGAAGTTTAATATCAAGTATTACTATATCAAAATCGGCCGAGTTTTCAAAGCCGTTTCCAAGCCGCTTCGCCGCCTCTTTTAAATCCGAAGCCGTTTCAACCGCCGAACCTTCGGATTCAAACGCTCTACCGAGGCCTTCGGTAAGTATTTCATCATCATCTATTATAAAAATATTATATTTTCCAATTTTCATTTTGATAACATAAACCTTTCAATTTTTACTTTACTATTCGATCTAATTGATTTTTATGGCATAACGTTTATTGCGGCGAATGTGCCGGCAAAACAAGAGTAACCTCAGTCCCTTCACCGGGCGAGCTTTTTATTTTTATAGTTCCCCGGTTGAGTTCCGCGAATTCCTTGCAGATCAGAAGCCCGAGCCCGGTTCCTTTTTCACCGGCGGTTCCGCATGAATAATAATTCGGCCTGTCAAGTTTAAAAATAGTATCCGCCGTTTCACTTTTCATTCCCACGCCGTTATCGCTTACCGTAAGCGATGCCATGCCGTTTTGTAACGAAGCTGAAATAACGATTTTTCCGTTTTCTTTACTAAATTTTATTGCGTTGCTTATTAAATTTCTGAGTATCGTTGAAATCATTTTACGATCGGCGCGAATCATGGCTTGCCCGCCGATATTTTCGAGCATATTTATTTTTTTCTGCACGGCCCTGAGTTCGAATATTTTCATCGCTTCGAGCGCCGCTTCTTTTAATGAAATTATTTCGGGTTTACACTCGATATTTTTCGTCTGGGCCCTTGCCCATTCTAAAAGATTGTTCAGCAGCGCCGAAACGCCATTCGAAGTGTTCTTCAACAGTTCAATTTCATTCGCGAATTTTTGAAAATTTTGTGGTTCCGGTTTCATCATTTTCAAAAGAGATGACATCCCTTCGACGGGATTTTTCAAATCGTGTGAAATTATCGAAATAAATGTATTCTTGGACGCATCGCTTTTTTCAAGCTCGCGCACATGTTCTTTCAACTTATCTTCACTTTCGATAAGCTCGCCTTCCAGCCTTAAATTAAGCATAAGAATAAATAGAGTGTAGGAGCTGATAATATATACATTTCCCAGAAGAAGCGTCAGCAGGTACATATTTTTTTCAAGCCCCGGCTGCGAACTCATCATATTAAAAGAAAGAACGCCGGGGAAAAATGTGAAAACGATCAATCTATATAGTGAAAATAAAGCGACTAATAAATAAATAACGGAAGCCATGCGGCTTATGGTTTTTAAAACATTAAGTTTATTCAAAAAAAATAATATATGAAACGAATAATAAAATATTATAAAATACACCGCGCATATAGTCAATATGCGAAATTTAATATATTCGGGCGTTATAAAAGTATTATAACAAATAATCAAAAAAAATGTACAAATTAATGCCGCGTAGTATTTCGGATTAACCGCAAGCCCCAGAAACTTTCTAAGCCCGCAGGGTATCAGCGCAAGCCCGGCTACACATACAGTATTGGCTAAAACTATCGAAATAAAAGGGCCGGCTATATTTTGCATGGAAAACAATATCATAGAAATCGAAGTTATTACGAGGCTTAAGCCGAGTTCGTAAGTGCCGGCATATTTGGTTTTTATCCGGCTGAAATATAAAAATATTACTCCGAGCAAAAAACCGTCTATAAAAGATAAAAGCATGATAGTTCTCATATCTAAAGAACTCATTTTCACACTTTCCTTTCATCGTCGTTAAATTCAGGAAAGGTAAAAGTAAATTTACTACCCGTTCCGGTAGCGCTATCAGCGGATATTTTTCCGCCGCATACCGAGGCCAGGTCTTTACAGATCATAAGCCCCACGCCCGAACCTCTTTCCTTCATCGTACCCGAAGTGGAAAAAGCCTGATGACTGTCTAAAATAAGAGACATTGCCCCGGGCTCGATTCCGACGCCTGAATCTGAAACGGTTATATTAACAAGACCGCCGGAAGTATAAGCATCTATTTCAACGCCGCCTGAAGCCGTAAATTTTATGGCATTGCGCACAAGGTTTCTTAAAATTATTTCCGTTATGCGCCTGTCGGCGGTTATATTCGTGCCGCGCGAAATTCTGGAGGCGAGAGTTATATTTTTATCATGGGCATAACTGCCGTAAAATTTAATACATTCAGCTATTATTTCAGCGAGGTCAAATTTTTCGGGACGCACGGCAGCGCCGCCGCTCTGATTCACAGACCATTCCAGCAGATTTTCCATAAGATCGGAAATTGAAGCTATCGATTTTTTGATTTTTTTATAACGATCGGAAAAAAAAGGTGAAATTTCTCCGAGTTCTTTTTCCATCAGATCGGAATACATCACCAGATTTCCAAACGGCCCGCGCATATCGTGGGAAAGTATCGATAAAAGCCTGTCTTTCCATGCGCTTAAAGCCGCGAGCCTGTCCGAAGACATTTTTAATCCGATATGAGCCCTGACACGCGATCTTACTTCACGAGGATTAAAAGGTTTAGAAATATAATCTATTCCGCCGCTGTCAAAGGCGCGTTCAATGCTTTCAGGATCATCGAGTGAAGTTATGAAAATAACCGGTATGGAAGAGGCCGCAGGGTCGGATTTGATCTTTGCGCATAATTCAAAACCGTCCATGCCGGGCATTAATATATCTAAAAGAATGAGATCGGCGGGATCTGATTTAATTAATTCCAACGCTTGATTTCCGTTAAATACCGGGGTAATTCGAACCCCTTCTTCTTGCGATAATATTTTTTCGATAACGGCTGTATTAATCGGCTGATCATCGACGATTAATATATGTGTCGGCTTCATTTTCAATGCCTCTAATTCCCATAATTACCAATTTATATATTTAACGCTCATCAATAATCAGTTGCGGTTTTGAATGTAATACCAGGCCGGGAGCGTTGCGTAAATTATATTAATTTAAGCGGCTTTTTCAGGAACCGGGATTTGCCATCCCGCTTCTCTGGCAGTTTCAATCCATGCGTCAATAGCGCCATTGACGCTTTCAAGCACTTCCGGAACCGTCGCGCCGTCAGACATACAACCGGGAAGCTCGGGCACTTCAACGAGCCAGCCTCCGCCGTCTTCATCGGTGAGCTTAGTTATAATTATTCTATATTCATGCTTATATTCAAACATATTTCACATCTCCGAAATAATTTCGATCGCCTTTAAGCAATACTTTATATAAACAGACTTGATCTGACCGGGTTCTTTCTTCACCGTAATAATTTGAATTAGTTTAGAATGGCGAAACGTATAATGTGATACACGGTTGCGAACCTCGAAACCAAAATGCGCCATCAATTTTAATAGCTCGTCAAAACTGACGCTGCATGGATTGTTCTTGATTCTTTCATATAACTTCTGAATTTGCGTCGTAAATATATTCTATCACATTTTTAAATTATTTTCAACTGCGTTATTTTTCTACGATTTATCGTATGTTTTTACATTTTTTCGTACGACTTAATGTATAATTTTACATTTTCACACACGACTATTAGTATCAAATAAAAAAAATTATTCAAGCGATATCACGAGACCGTTGAGGTTAAATTGAGGTTAAATTAATCATATTTTTTATTTTAGCATTTAATTTTTATAATTAATGTGTTTTTATTTACAACCGGCTGAATTTAATATATAATAACCTGATTTTTATAAGGATTATCTGTGATAAATCTTAAACCAAGTCAATAATAAGCGTAAGCGAGGAAATATATGGACAGTTTCAATTTAGACGGGATGCCGGCGATATCTTTTGGCGCAGGAATTTTTTCGGATATCGGGCCTCTTATAAAAGACGGAGGTTTCGGCAATAAAGCGTTAATAGTCGCCGGGGCGAATTATCTTCAAAAATCGGGGAAGTTATGGAAGTTGGACGACCGTCTCGCCGCGGCGGGAATATCATGTGAAATATATTCTAAAGTATCGCCGAATCCGCGCGCTGAAGAAGTTGACGAAGCCGTGCGCATCATCAATGAGACGGGCTGCGATTTCGTGATAGGCTTCGGCGGCGGCTCCGCGATGGACGCGGCTAAAGCGGCCGCCGCGGTTGCCGTTTCGGGCGGCCGCGTCTGGGATTATATCAGGGGCGAAAATGACTGCGAAGTTAAAGAGGTAACGGGCGCGCTTCCGGTTGTAACCATACCGACGCGTTACGGCTCAGGTGCCGAGATATCGATATTTTCGGTTATATCCAACGGCGGCGCCAAAGAAAAAGCCGTTTTAACCTCGGCGCAAATAATGCCGGCGCTTGCGGTAATCGATGCGGAGTTCTGTCTCGACCTATCGGCCGTACAGGCTGGATATGCCATCACGGATATAGCCGCGCACCTTCTTGAAACTTATATATCAGGCGGCGCGACTTCGCCGGTCGCCGATTCACTGACGGAAACCCTGCTGTGCGAACTTATCAAAAACGCTTATAAAGTAATTGACGGCGGGGCGGCAATTAACGAGCACGAAAATATTTCATATATATCGCTTCTCGCGCTCACCGGCATTACCCATGTAGGCCGCGGCGGCGACTTTCCACTGCACGATCTGGAACATCCCCTGTCGGCGCACCTGGATCTGCCGCACGGCCTGGGCCTTGGCGCGCTTTTTCCGCATCTGATGCGCTTTTCATTCGAAAGCGCGGCGGACCGCTATGAAAAGCTGTATCTATACGTATTTAAAAGGCTTAAAAACGAAAACTTTATGCCGTTAACTTCTTTCAAAGAAGAAACCGGGTCGTTCGAGCGCGCGGCTAACGCCGTCGATTGTTTTACCGAATTTTTCACGGCTCTCGGTTCGTTTAAAAAACTCGCGCAATACGGCTTAACCGAAGAAATGCCGGAGCGGCTCGCATCCGATGTGATAAGGCTTTACGGCCACGGCGGCGATTTTATTCCCAACCCTGAAAAATTAAGACATTCGGATATAATAGAACTTTATAAAAAAACGCTTTAACCAGTCGTTAAAACCATAAATACATAAATATTAAAAGCCGCCTTAAATTCAGCAAGGCGGCTTTTAAATACTTTTAATTTATAATCTAAAAATTAAACGGAAAAGACCCTTTATAAAATAATTTTTAATTAAACCGGGATGGGCGGTATATCGTCGAGCGAGAATGGCAGCGATATAACAGGCATGGATTTTGGCTCTTCGCCTTCGGTTTCGGGCATGCCTTTAGATTTGACCATATAAAGCGTGGTGCTCTGGCCGGTCACGAAAAAATACATGACCTCGTCCATTATTTCTTTAATGATTTTAATGCCGCGCCCGCCGACGCCCCATGTTTTTTTATCGGCGATGCGTTCAAAAAAGTCGGGGTTGAAGGGTTTGCCGCCGAAATCTTTAATGATAATGATAAGTTTTTCGCCTTCGACGATACAACGCACGTGAACTTCTTTATCGCGGCAGCATTCAGAGCCGTGATCGGCCGCGTTAGCGTAGGCTTCATCGACGACGAGCTCTATTTGAAACATTTCGATCGGTGAAAACTCTATAGACTGAGCTATATTTACGACGAACTGCTTCACCTTTTCGATGTGCTTTAAAGTCGCCGCTACTTTTATTTCGTGTATTTGCCTTTTAACAGTGCCGCTGGATTCCAAAATAAAACCTCTTAACTTTTTTAATGCCATCCGGCCGATACGTTAATTAACATAAATTTATTCAACTATTATTTTACTAATGAATAAACTTAGGCATCGTGATAATTACCTCTGTGCCTTTTCCGACCGTTGAATTAATTTTAATAATTCCGCCATGCGCTTCCACCACGTGCTTGATATAAGCTAAACTCAGCGACGCCTCGCTGGAGCTCAAAACGTTTTCAAGATGATACTGTTTATCGAGTAATTTAGGAAGCACTTCTTCCTTTATGCCGATACCGTTATCCGCAACCGTTATTTCAAGCATTTCAGACACGTTGGCGACCCTGACCTCGACTTTACCGTCGCCGGAAACGAACTTGATACAATTATTTAAAAGCAGATATAATATGGTTTTAATGCGCTCCCGGTCGACTTCGACATCCATATTATAAACTTCGCTCTCACAAACCATTTCGAGTCCGATGCGCTTGAAATTATATCTATCGCGGGCGTCGACTACCGCCGATTCAATGATCGGACCTATGGAACCAAGAGAGCGGTCCAGACGCAGCGGACCCGATTCCATTTCGGAAAATTGAATTAATTTATTCACTTTTTCCTCGATCGATTCAGCTATACATTTTACGCCGTCGCTTGATATTTCGTTATTTTTAAGACTTTCGCGCAGTCGCTGGATTTGATCGGATATTTTATAATTCATCATGCTGGTAAACTGAGCGCGAATATTTTCGCGATGCTTGAGGTCGGTTATATTTCGCATCGAGACGATCGAACCTGTAATTTCATCATCCTCGCCTCGAAGCACCGTCATTTTATTTGATAGAATGGTATTTTCAGGCTTCATTAAAACCAGATCGAAAGTAGTGTTTGATTTTAACTGCGATAATTCGGAAAGAATGACCTTTAATTTGAAAATATCTTCAAAACTCGCCCCGGAACCGCCTCCGCAGAAAACCGCTTCGGCCGCGGGGTTGGTGAGTACGATATCGAAGTTTTCATTAGTTACTATCACACCGTCGCCCATAGAATTAACGATCGATACGATCTTATTGCGTTCTTCTAAAACGCTTCTGTAAAGACGGGCGTTTTCAATGGCCATGGCAGCCTGGCTGGCAAGAGCCATCAAAAGGCTCTGATCGTTTAAATCGAATTTTTCGCCCTCGACCTTGTTTAATACTTCGAGAGCGCCTATAGTGCCGTCTTTTGTTTTAAGCGGAACGCACAAAATAGAACTGGTTTTAAACTGCGACTTTTCATCGACTTTCTGGTAAAACCGTTCGTCTTTAGTAACGTCTTCTATTAAAAGAGGCTCGCCTTTAAGTGATACCCAGCCTATAATGCCGGTTCCCCTGGGGAGCCTTATTTCTTTCAGGATGTCTTTTTTTTCGCCGACGACGACCTCGAAGCACAGCTCGTCGGTTTTTTCGTCTATCAACGCGAGCGAAGAGGCTTCCGCCGCCGTTAGAATCGCCGACTGCTGCAATATTATTTCAAGCAGCTTCGGCAGATCAAGAGTGGTATTCAAAAGGGCGCACGCATTCATCAGCGCGCTCGATTCTTTGCGCGCCGCCTCGAGCTCGCGAGTGAGCCGGTTTATCTGTTCGGCCGCCTCTATATCGCAATTATATTGAGCGTTAGATTTATCGTTCAATAAAACCATCTACTTTATAAATTTATAAATAGTATAATTATTTTTCGCCTAAATGTCAATTAATATTTTTAGCCAGGCAACTAAAGGCCTTATTTTAAACTAAATTTTTTTTAAATTTCCCCAACTTAATTTAGTTCTTAAAATATCGAAAAAGTTATTTTCTGGAAATTTAACTAAACGCGCCGAAAATTCGGATTTAGTTATATATACGATATCGTCTTTCTGAAGTTTAAAAAATTCTTGATTATCGGTCGATAGGAGCGCCTGATCGGAAGAATGATTAACAATTTTTATTTTAGAGCCGGAAGATACTATCAACGGCCTCGAAGAAAGAGTAAAAGCGCAAATCGGGTTAATTATCATAGCTAAAAGATCGGGCGCTAAAATGGGGCCGCCGCATGAGAGCGAATAAGCCGTCGAACCGGTAGGCGTAGATATTATCAGGCCGTCGCCGCGGTAGGCGTCTACGAATTTATTATCGACAAAAGCCTCGAGCTGCGACATTTTCGACGAAGTCCTGCGGTGGATGACTATATCGTTTAAAGCATAAAATGTGACGACCTTCTTTTTATTGCGTTCGACGGAGCATTTGAGCATCAGGCGTTTTTCGATTTCATAATCGCTATCGTTAAAAATGCGTTCTATAGCTCGTTTATAACCGGCCGGCATAACTTCGGCGAGAAAGCCGAGATTTCCGAGATTAATACCGAGTATCGGCACTTTGACGCAGCCGAATTTTCTGGCGGTAGATAATATCGTGCCGTCGCCGCCGAGACAGAGCGCAAGATCGAATTTATCGCGATTAGAACGTGTTTCGTCAACAAGTTTAATCAATGAAAGATCGATTTTTTTACGCGCGTTTAATATGTTATAAGTATCCGCCATGGTATAGATATCACATTCGCAGGCTTTTAGAAGCGATATGATTTCGTTTATATAGTTAAATTTTTCTATTTTAAGCGGATTAATTACTAAAATAACCTTTTTTGTCTTTGACATGTATTCCATCTTTCGAATATTTCACGCCGATAATTTCCGCGGCTATCGAAACTGCTATTTCAGCGGGCGTTTCGCCGCCTATATCCATTCCGACGGGCGCAAAAACGCGCGCGAGTTTTTCACGCGAATATCCTTTTTCAATAAGCGTTTTCATACATTCTAAAACTTTATTTTTAGAGCCTATCATACCGGCGTAACGGAAATCGAAAGGCTTGCTTATTATATAATCGAGGACCTTGCCGTCGGAGAATTCATGACCGCGCGTTATTATAACGATATAATCGCTCTGCTTGAGATCGAGGCCGGCGCAGTTTTTTTCGAGTTCGTCAAATTCATAACCCGATATCAATACTTTTTCACAGTTAACATAACGGTCGCGCGAAAGATATTCTTCGCGGTCTTCTACTATGGCGGTTCTGAAGCCGATAGAATTAAGGAGAGGCGCGAGCTGATAGGCTATATGCCCGCCGCCGAATATAACCGCGCGGTCGCGCGCCGGATGCGGCTCGAAAAATACTTCGACGTTGCCGCCGCAGGCTAAAAGCAGATCGCTTAACTCGAATTTAACTTTTCTGCATTTATTTTCTTTCAAAGTTTCGAGCGCTATAAGAGCCGAATTATGCTCGAGCGGTCCGCCGCCGATAGTGCCGATAATCTCGCCGTCGTCGAGAACTATCATCTTGGCGCCGATTTTACGGGGCGTAGAACCGTCGCTTTCGGTTATAGTGACTATTACATAAGGCCGTCCGGCGCCGCTGAGTTTAAGCGCCTGCTGATAAATTATATCCAAATTAGCTAACCCGCTTTCATAATTATTCGCTTTTACTCGAAAACATTGACGCGTTCGATGAGATCGCCCAGCAGAACGCCGCACATCTCGCTGCGGTATTCGGCATTCGAACGCACGTCGGTTATCGGACGCGCCTCTTTTGAAGCCAGTACGCACGCCTGCTCTATAGCAGCCCTGTTGAAATTAGGAGTTTCAAGTAGAAATTTTTCGGCTCCGCGGGCGCGAATTACAGTCGGTGCAACAGCGCCAAGCGCGATTTTGATATCGTTCACTTTAAACGAGCCGTTAGGACGCTTTGAAACGCTTATGGCGAGGGCTGCCGATACTTTCGATATGGTGAGGGCGCGCCTCTGTCCTAAACGCTTCCAGCCCGATTTATAGCCTTCGAATTTAGGAAGTATGATTTTAGTTATTATCTCGTTATTTTTTAAAACCGTTTTACCGGGGCCGGTAAAAAAGTCTTCGAGCCTGATTATACGGTTCGAGTCTATCGAGCGCAGCTCTATCTCGGCGTCAAAAGCCATAAGAGCGGCTATGCTGTCTCCGGCCGGCGAGGCGTTGCCTATATTGCCGCCGAGCGTGGCGATCGCGCGTATCTGCGGAGAACCGATAGCCGCTACCGCTTCTATAAGCCCGTTATAATTATCGATAAAATGACTGCAACCGAGTATGGTTTCATGACGGACGCCCGCGCCTATTACAAAAGTGCTTTTATGCTCTTCGATTTTAGCCAATTCGCTTATCTTCGATATATCGATGAGCACTTTGACAAAACCCGGATTATCTTTCATTCTTACTAAAACATCCGTGCCGCCGCATAAAAAACGATACGGCTGTTCGATGTTATTGATTATATATAAAGTTTCGTTTAACGACGAAGGCGTTAATACCTTAAAATTTCTAAGCATCGCGGCCCTCCTTTTTAAGCGTATTTAATTCTTTAGCGGCCTCTTTCACGGCTTCGACTATTTTTACATAACCCGTGCAGCGGCACAGATTGCCCGAAAGCCCCTCTAATATCTGCTCGTCGGTAGGCGATTCATATTTAGTCAGCAGATGATAACTCGCCACTACCATGCCCGGAGTGCAAAATCCGCACTGCGTGGCGGTACGCGCTATAAAAGCGTCGATTATAGGTTTCGCGTCTTCTTTTTCTTTGATGCCTTCGATCGTCCATATATCGCGGCCGGAAAGCGTCGTAGCCAGCACCAGACATGCGGGCGCCAGTGCGCCGTCCATAATCACGGTACAGGCGCCGCATTCGCCCATGCCGCAGCCTTCTTTCGCGCCGGTCAGCTTGAGTTCGTATCTTATAATATCAAGCAAAGTATAATTGCACGGGACGCGCAGCACTCGCCTGACGGAATTAACCGTAAAATCTATATCAACCATATCTTTTAATTCTAAATTAGCCGCGCTAAAACTTTTGTTGGGCATAATTATCTTACCTCGCTTTCATCATCGCGCATTTTCTTTTCGTTAAGCGCTTCCCATACGCGTTCTGGAAGTACCGGAACATGATCGAACTGGCATCCGGCCGCGTTGGATATGGCATTTACAACGGATGCAACTACCGGCATCAGCGAAGGCTCGCCGAGACCTTTCGCACCGTAAGGGCCGTCTTTCGATTTATCTTCGACGAAAACCGACTTGACCTCAGCAAAATCTCTGGTGGTAGGTATTACGTAAGTCGAAAGGCCGAGAGTTTTTATATGCCCTTTTTCCGAAACCATATTTTCCATAATGGCGTAGCCGACACCCTGAGCGACGCCGCCTTCTATCTGGGCGGAAGCGAGCATGGGATTGATTACCCGCCCTACGTCATGAGCGCAGGTCATCTTATTGACATGAACTTCGCCCGTTTTTTTATCTACTTCGACTTCCGATACGGCGGTCGCGTACGAATAAACATAATAAGGCTCACCCTGGCCGTTCTGCATATCATATTCGACCTTCGGCGAAACATAATAACCCATATCTGAAAGGCTCACGTTGTCAAAATAACATTTTTTAGCCAGATCTGCGAAGGTGACGAACTGATGGGAATCTTTTATATTATAAAACTTTCCGTGCTTGGCCATTATCTGATTGACTTTCAATTTAAGAACTTCAACCGCTGCGTTCATAAGTTTTTTACGGAGTTTATTCGCGGCATCCAGAAGCGCGTTTCCACTCATCACGGTGGTCCGCGAGGCAACGGTCGGACCGGAATCGGGTACTATATTGGTATCGACATTGGTGAAATTGATATCGCCGACCTGACAGCCTAAAGCCTCAGCCGCGATCTGAGCGAGGACTGTTTTAGCGCCCTGGCCCATTTCGACGTTACCGACGCAAAGCGTAACCGAGCCGTCGCGGCATATCTGGATGTGCGATCCGGCTTTATCGAAAAACCAGCCTTTCGCGCCGAGATTCATTCCGTAAAATATGGACGAAACTCCGAGGCCTTTGAGCGTCCGCTTGCTTTCATCGGCGTTCCAGCGGTCGAATTCTTTTTTCCGCTTATCATAATCGCTTTCTTTGCGGGCTTTATCGATAGTTTCGATAAGGCCGCAGGATTCTTTTATCTTATGTGAATTAATCGAAAGCGCGCCTTTTTTAAGCGCGTTATTTTTGCGGAATTCGAACGGGTCGAACCCCATATCGTTACATATAATGTTTATCATCGATTCCATGGCATATATGACCTGAGGCGTGCCGAAACCCCTGTAAGCGCCGCATGGAACGCGGTTGGTATAAAGCCCTATTACATCGCCGCAAACATTAGGTATAACATACGGACCGCCGAAATGCACCGAGGTCCTGAATAAAACTACAGTCGATAAAGTGGTATAGGCGCCTGAATCGGCGAGCGCCCTGACCTTGAGCGCGTTTATTTTACCCTTTTTTGTCACGCCTACTTTATACTCCATCTTCATCGGATGGCGCTTCGAAGAAACCATAAGATCCTGCGCGCGGTCTAATATCAACTTGACCGGTCTTTTAAGAACGAAAGCCAGCAGGGCCGCTTTGGCGGCATATTCGGACGGAACGTCTTCCTTACCGCCAAATCCGCCGCCGACAACGCTCTGTATAACGCGCACTTTAGAGAGCGGAAGGCCGACAGCAGTCGCCACTGCGCCCTGAACATAAAAAGGACACTGAAAACTGCCATGGACCGTTATGCCCTCGTTTTCAACCAGCGCTAAACAGCCCTGAGTTTCTAGATATAAATGTTCCTGATAATTTATCGTAAAAGTTTTTTCATATACCTTGAAAGACTTGCTGAAGGCCTCGTCTATATCGCCGCCTTTCCTTACTTTATAATGACAGACGGTATTTCCTTTAGGGTGCACCTTCACTTTTTCGCAAAACGAATCATCGACATTTAAAACGGCTTCCAACGGCTCGTATTCGATATCTACAAGGCCCGCCGCCTCTTCGGCCGCTTCGCGCGTTTCTGCCGCAACTATCGCGATCGGCTCACCGGCGAATCTGACAATTTTATCAGCCAGAAGAGGCTGGTCGTCAACCACGCAGCCTATTTTATTAAGGCCGGTTATATCCGCCGCCGTTAAAACGGCCGCCACACCCTTTAATTTAAGCGCGCGGCTTTTATCGATTTTTTTTATGCGGCCCGAAGGAATAGCCGAACATACCATCTTAGCGAAAAGCATATCTTCAAAAGCCAGATCGTCAACATATCTTGCGCTGCCGTCGATTTTTTCGAGGGCATCAACCCTGTTCACCTTTTTACCAACTACCGAGTACAGGTTTTGCTTTTTAGTCAACATGCACGACTCCTTTTATTTTTTCATATTCTAAAGGCGTATCTATATTTACTATAATTCCGGCGTCATCGACGGTTAAATAATTTATGCCGCTTTCGTAAGAACTTAATATGTCTTTTAACGAAGCGTTCTCGCCGAGCGCCGTTATACATCCGATAAATTCAGAAGAAAAACACGCCGGGTGGCCTCTTTTCATCTGATACGAAGGAATTAATATCGGTTGAGCGCCCGAAACGAAAGTTTCTTTCAATTTGATAAAGGTATCATAACGCACTAACGGCCGGTCGATTAATTGTATCATAAATCCCCTGTAAAAATCAACCGCTTTTTTTCGTGTGAAAGCGTTCAGCCCCGCTTTTATCGAAGAAAGCTGACCGCTTTTATAGTCGGCGTTTTCAACGATAATTAAACGGTCCATGAGCTCTTTTTTTGAAATGGAATAATTGGAATTAAAAATGTGATCTTTCATCCGCTCGAACATATAACCGCACACTACGACGATATCATCCGCTCCAGCGCGTATGAAGCCTTCTATGGCTCGTTTTAAAAAACTATCGCCGCCGTATTCCAGAAGCTGCTTTGGCGTTCCCATGCGACTGCTTTCACCGGCGGCGAGGACTAAGGAGAAAATTTTATTTTCATTTTCGATATCCGCCATTAACAAACCCGACCTCAATATATTTTTTTATTGACCGTTTTATTAAATATTATATGAGCCCCGATAGCCCCCGCTGCGCCCTGTATTAAATTCGGCCCGAGCGATGAATAAGCCTTAATCTGGTTGAATACAATTAAATGCAGCATAAAATATCCGGCCGCCATTAACGCCGCTGCTATAATCGAACCGTAAAACAACCTGAGCTGATTGGCCGCCTTCGAAAGATCCGGTTTATAGCAAAAGAACGGAAGCCCGGCTGCATATCCTTCAATTCCCTTTACAAGAAAAGTTATGTAATAAAAAGGATAACCGCTTAAAATATCGGCTATGGCCGAACCCGCGCCGCCTATAAAGAAACCTGCGCCGCGCCCCAGATAAAAGCCGGCGAATATTACAAAAATATCGCCCAGATTGATATAACCCTGAGTAAGCGGCGTAGGCACCTGCGCTATTTTAGTTACGACCGCTACGAGCGCCATAAACATGCCCGCCAGCGCTATTTGTTTAATTTTCATAATATCACAGCTTAAGAGCTTTTTTTACAGCATCGAGCGTCGGTTCGATTACCGGAGCCTTATTGACGCATGAAATCGCGGTATTGATATCTTTAAGGCCATTTCCAGTGATAACTACGGCGCATGAAGCATTATCGGGTATGCGGCCCGCTTTTTTCATCTTGATAAAGCCCGCAAGCGAAGTGACGCCTGCTGGCTCGCCGAATACTCCCGCGTAACGGGGCAATATCTTAAGAGAATCTAATATTTCTGCGTCGGTCACGTCGATAAATTCTCCTTCAGTTGCATAAACCGCGTTAAGTCCCTGGTGCGAGGCGCGCGGTATGCCGACTGATATCGAGTCTGCAACGGTTTCGGGAACCATATCGACGAGTTTGCGGCTCTTATTATCGCGATAGGCGCGAACGAACGGATTGGAGCCTTCCGCCTGAACGCCTATAAGTTTAGGTGCTTTTTCGATAAGACCGAGATTCATCAAATCGTAAAATCCCTTATAAATTCCGCCGATTATGCAGCCGTCGCCGACCGATACGAAAACATAATCTGGAAGAGCGCCTTTTGACTGTTCGTAAATTTCGAGAGCGCAGGTTTTTTTACCTTCGAGCAGGTAAGGGTTGTAACCGGTATTTCTGTTGTACCAGCCGAACTCTTCCGAAGCCTGCATGCAAAGATCGAAAGCCTGATCGTAATTGCCGTCAACCATGAACACGTTGGCGCCGAAAAGTAAAAGCTGGGCGATTTTAGCCACCGGCGCCGTTTTAGGCACGAAAATATATGATTTAAGCCCCATGGACGCGCATATACCTGCGAGCGACGATGCGGCGTTACCGGTCGAAGCGCAGGTTATGATCTCTTTTTTAAGCTCGAAAGCCTTAGCCACGCCTATTGCTGACGCGCGGTCCTTAAAAGAAGCGGTAGGATTCTGACCATCGTCTTTGATATATAAATTTTGATGCCCTAAAAATTCGCCGAGCAGGCGGGGCTTATAATAAGGCGTCATTCCGACGCGCAGATTGGTGCGCGGAACGGATTCATCCACGGGCAGTATGTCGATATAGCGCCAGATATTATTTTCATTTACAGCCGGAGGTTTCGCCAGCTTTTTTTCAAAATTCTTTTTTATTTCTTTGTATTTATAAATAACATTCAATAAACCGAATGGACCGCAATCAGGACAGGTGTAATAGACTTCGCCGTCCGCGAAACGCCGCCCGCAAAGCACGCATTTTAAATATTCAACGTTAGCGCTCATATTCATACCTTCTTTTTATTATATTTCTTTTCTTTTATTCCCTTTTATTCCCTTTTTGTTATCTTTATTTATTTTTTTTCTCTTCGTCTCTTATTATTTTATAAGCACTTTAATAACTTCGCTTATATTTTTAACGAATTTAATCTTTAATTTTTTGAGGACCGGCTGCGGAATTTCTTCGAGGTCCTTGCGGTTATCTTCGGGTAAAATCACGGTTGTAATGCCCGCGGCTGCGGCTGCCAGGACCTTTTCCTTGACTCCGCCGATGGCAAGGACGCTTCCAGTAAGGGTTATTTCGCCCGTCATAGCCACGTCGCCTCGCGCCTTTTTGCCTGTTATAAGCGATACCAGCGAAGAACAGAGCGCTGTGCCGGCCGACGGCCCGTCTTTAGGCGTTGCGCCTTCGGGAACGTGGACGTGAAAGTCGTATTTTTTAAATACCGATAAGTTGATCCCGAGCGCCTTAGCGTTTGATCTGATATATGCAAAAGCCGCTTTCGCGCTTTCCTGCATTACATTTCCAAGCTGACCCGTCAGATTGAGCACGCCTTTTCCTTCCATCATGGCGGATTCTATCTTTAACACCGAGCCGCCCGCCTCGCTCCATGCAAGGCCGTTAACCACACCAACGCTGTCGGATAAATCTTTTTCGCCGTATTTGAATTTTTTCGCGCCCAGATGCTTTTCGACTTCGGCGATATCTATAAGCTGCGATTTAGGCTTTTTACCGCCGGCTATCACGCGCGCGTATTTTCTGAGTATCGAGCCGATCTCGCGCTCTAAATTGCGCACGCCCGCTTCCCGCGTGTAGTGGCGGATTATATGGCCGAGCGCGTCATCGCTGAAGCGCGGAGCGAAATCTGAAAGGCCGGTTTCGCTAATCTGTTTCGGCGCCAGGTATTTTTGCGCTATATTTAGCTTTTCTTCTTCCGTATAACCGGAAAGCCTTATTACCTCCATACGGTCTAAAAGCGGGCCGGGTATGCTGTGAGCAAGATTAGCCGTGGTTATGAAAAAAACCTTGCTCAAATCGAATGGCAAATTAATATAATGATCGGTGAACGATGAATTCTGCTCGGGATCGAGAGTTTCTAAAAGCGCCGAAGCTGGATCGCCGCGAAAATCGCTGGCGAGCTTGTCTATTTCATCGAGCAGAAATACCGGATTTTTAGTCTTCGACTGATGTATGTGCTGCATGATCTTGCCGGGAAGCGCGCCAACATAGGTGCGCCTGTGGCCGCGAATTTCAGCCTCGTCGCGCATGCCGCCGAGAGAAATCCTTACGAATTTTCTATCCAGCGCGCGCGCAATCGAACGCCCGAGCGAGGTTTTACCGACGCCTGGAGGGCCTACCAGACAAAGTATCGGACATTTCATCTTATCGCCCGCCAATTTTTTAACCGCGAGAAATTCGACTATGCGTTCTTTGACTTTTTCAAGGCCGTAGTGATCCTCTTCCAGTATTTTTTCTGATTTTTTTAAATCGGAATTATCCTTAGTTTCATAATTCCACGGAAGCTCGATCACCCAGTCTAAATAAGTGCGCATAACCGAAGTTTCGGCCGACATCGGGTGCATCTTAGCTAAACGCGTTATTTCCTTCTCGATTTTTTCGACGCATTCTTCCGGCATCTTTATTTTCTTGAGCTTTTTACGATATTCTTCCGCTTCGCCCGACAGGCTTTCGTCTTCGCCGAGCTCCTTCTGCAGCACTTTTATCTGCTCACGTAAATAATACTCTTTCTGTGTTTTTTCGAGCTGCTCGTGAACGCGGCTGCGGATCTTTTTTTCGAGCGTCAGTATTTCTACTTCTTTACTCAATATCTTTGAAAGTATGCTGAATCGTTTGTGAACGTCCACCGCTTCGATTATGCTCTGCTTGGTGTTGATATTAATCGTCAGATGAGCGGTGATAACGTCGGCGAGCCGCGAGGCGTCGTCGGTATTAGATATAACCATCATTATTTCGACGGGTATTTTACGGTTGAGCTTCACGTATTTTTCGAACTGCTCTATCACCGAACGTTTCAACGCTTCGAACTCAGCGGTTTCGCTGAGAATTTCTTCGGCCGTCTCTACCTTTGCGCTTTTGATTCGGACGCCTTCCATGACTATATCGGCGATTCTGACGCGTTTGAGACCTTCAACTAAGACCTTGACCGTACCGTCAGGCAGCTTTAAAAGCTGAAGTATCTCCGCCGCTATGCCGAATTCGCAAAGATCCGCGCCGCCCGGATTTTCGTTTTTGGCGTCTTTCTGCGTCGCAAGAACTATCTTGCGCCCGCCCGCCATTGCCTCTTCTACCGATTTAATCGAAAGCTCGCGGCCTATAAGCAACGGCACCACCATATACGGAAAAACTAATATTTCACGGATGGGCAGCACCGGCAACTCATGCGGTATTATATATTTTTTTTCTTCGTCCTCACGGACCGCTTTTAAAAGCGAATCGCCGTCTTCTGGAGAAGTAAGACTGTCTGAGAGCTCCTGCTTTAATTCGTTCAGTTTCTGGCTTAAAGCCTTTAATATATCGTTATTGCTCATTTATAACTCCGTAACTCACTCTTCTATAACAAGCTGGGATATGTCGGCGAGCTTTAAAAACAAGCCTTTGATCGCACATAAAAGAGCTATTCTGTTATTTTTTAAATCTTCATTCTTATCCATAACCATTACGCCGGCAAAAAAATTATCGATAGGTTCGTTAAGTTCGCTCAAACGGCGGAAGGCGAGCTCATAATCGTTCGCGTCGATTGCGGCGCATGCTTCGCTATTGACTTTGCTGAACTTAGCATATAGCTCTTTTTCGGCGTCAAGCGTAAATAATTCCGGTTTTACCGCCGGCGGCGAATCGATAGCTTTAGTTATATTTACGGCGCGCTTGAAAGGCTGCGCGAGCGCTATAAACTCTTTTTCGGCGCGGGCCTTCGACAGGCAGAGCGTTTTTCTGTAATCTTCGTAAATATTGGAAACGCCGTTCCATAGAACCGCATTGATAACGTCATAACGAACGCCGGATTCCTTTAATTTAGTTTCGAATCTCTGTTTTACGAACGCGCCTATATCGACCGCAGTCTTATTTATGTCGCACTGCTCGGCGGAAAGAAGCTCCTGCGGATAAAGACCGAGAGCATATTTTGCCAATTCGGTAAAATTAAATGAAAACGTTGAATTAACCGCTATTTCAACAATTCCCAGAGCGGCGCGGCGTAAAGCGTAAGGATCGCCCGAACCGGTCGGTATCATTTTAATTGCGAAACAGCCGGCTATAGTGTCCATTTTATCGGCTATAGCGACTGCCTGGCCCTCGATATTAGAAGGCAGAGTATCGCCTTTAAAACAGGGTTTGTAATGCTCGTATATGCCTGATGCGACTTCGGCTGGAAGCCCTTCATTAGCGGCATATACCATTCCGGCATACCCCTGAAGCTCGGTAAACTCTTTTACCACTTCGGATGTCAGATCGGCTTTACACAATAAAGCGCACTGCTCTATCTTTTCGAGTTTGGATTTTTTATGCTCGTCGGAAGGCTGCGCTTTTAATATTAACGACGAATATAAGTGCTTCGCAAGTTCGGCTATGCGCAAAGCTTTCTGATGGACCGAACCTAATTTCTGTTGAAATAAAACGGTCTTTAATTTTTCGGACTTCTGCGACATAGTGGTTTTAGCGTCTTCCTTATAATAAAATTCGGCGTCAGCGAAGCGCGCGGCAATTACCTTCTGGTTCCCGTATTTAACTTCATCAGGTTGGGCGGGAAAACCGTTTGAAAACACTACGAACCTGTTAGTAAGCTTCGACTGCAAATCGTAGAGCGGAAAATAGCGCTGATTTTTTATCATAGTCGATGTAAGTAATTTTTCGGGTAATTTCAAAAAATCTGATGCGAATTCGCATAAAATAGCATAGGGTGATTCAGTAAGATTCGCCACCTCACGAACTAACGCTTCATCTTTTATCGTCTTCAGGCCGTACTTTTCAGCAGCCTGGTTAAGACCGGAAATAATTATATTGCAGCGCTCGCTTAAATCGATAATAACGCCGAGCCTTTTTACAGTGTCAAAATAAGCCGCCGGCGAAGAAACTTCGGCTGAAGAATTCATGCGTCTTATGCTGTGGGTCATATTAGAAGATTCAACGCCTGCAAAGTTAAATTTAACGACATCTGAACCAAAAAGGCTTAATATCCATCTGATAGGCCTTGCAAACTTAACCTGACTTGCGTCCCATTTCATCGATTTAGCAAAATTAAGGGAAGTGAGCGACGAAGTTATAATGGCAGGCAGCAGCTCCGCGCTGTTAACGCCTCTTATCACTTTATTCAGGTAAAGATATTCGCCCTTCGGAGTGGCTTTGAAAACCACGTCTTCTATTTTCGCGTTATTACTTTCAATAAAGCCCATTGCGGCCTGAGTCGGACGGCCTATATCTGAAAACGCTATCTTTTTAGGCGGACCTTTAACCTCTTCGAACTGGTCTTTTTGCGTTTGATCCACGCCGGTTACATATACTACAAGGCGGCGGGGCGTCGAGTAAAAATAAGATTTTTCATAACCTATATTAGAGGAGCGTAATTTTTCGGTGACTATCGTATGAAAACTGTCGATGGCCGCTTCAATAAAACCGGCCGGAATTTCCTCAACGCCGATTTCAACTAAAAAGTCTTTTTTCATCTTTTAATTCCTCTCCTTCAATAAAGGGAAATTCAATTCTTCACGCTTGGCTAAATATCCCTGCGCGACGCTTTTCGCCATTTCTCTGATGCGTCCAATATATTTAACGCGTTCGGTAACCGATATCGCGCCGCGCGCGTCTAATAAATTAAACGAGTGCGAGCATTTCATAATATAATCATAACCCGGCAGTACAAGATTGTTTTCAATCAGACGCTTCGCTTCTTTTTCGTATGTGTTAAAAAGCGTGAACAGCATCGCGGTATCAGCCATCTCGAAATTATGCTTAGATTGTTCATATTCGTTCTGATGATATATTTCGCCGTAGGTTATGCCGTTAACCCATTCTATATCGAATATCGAGTCTTTTTTTTGAATATACATAGCCAGACGCTCTATTCCATAGGTTATTTCGACGGTAATAGGATTCAAATCGATTCCGCCGATCTGCTGGAAGTAAGTGAATTGAGTTACTTCCATGCCGTTGAGCCAGACCTCCCAGCCGAGCCCCCATGCGCCGAGAGTCGGCGATTCCCAATCGTCTTCGACAAAGCGAATATCGTGGTCGCCGCGTTTAATGCCAAGTTCTTCGAGACTCGTAAGGTATAATTCCTGAATGTTTTCAGGCGCCGGTTTCATTACCACCTGAAACTGGAAGTAATGTTGAACGCGGTTCGGGTTTTCGCCATAACGCCCGTCAGTAGGCCGACGGCAGGGTTCTACATACGCCGCGCTCCACGGCTCCGGACCGAGAGATCTTAAAAAAGTGGCCGGATTAAAAGTGCCGGCGCCCTTTTCGATGTCGTAAGGCTGAACTATAGCGCATTTCTGACGCGACCAGTAATTTTGCAGAGCGAGTATTATCTGCTGAAAATTCATTTTACACCCCTTGTTTAATTTTATTAAAACATATTACAAAGCTATTTAATCATAAAAGGTTGCCCGATAATAGGCAACCCTTAACCTGAGTTTTTATAAGTTCAGCCGGCATAAACTTTACAATTCAAAAGTAACCGGCCACGCACGAACCGCTTCGGCCGCCGAAATATTTCTGATTATACTATCATAAAAAGTTGTATTTTGTCAATAATTTCCTTTTTATAAGGCCGTCATAAGAGCGCGACGGGGGAAAAGAAAGGACCAATGGCCCTCTCTTTTCCCCCGTGCCCCCTTTACTCTCCCTGAATATAAAACTGCGTATGCTTCGCATACGCAGTTTTGTGGCATCTAAATAAAAAGACTATTGTCATAGCCTTTTTATTTAGAAAGACATTTCTTGCCGGCTTCAAAGTTTTTCTAACAGCTTCTTAACAATTTTCCTGTCATTTTTTCTCTTCTCTTCTCTTCTCTTCTCTTTACTCTACTCTACTCTATTCTCTTCTCCTCTCCGCCATAAACTTTTTTCTTGCCTTTTGTTAGTTTTGCCTTCGCGCACGCGTTGC